>CAIPAT010000410.1 GCA_903863035.1 uncultured Lentisphaeria bacterium | reverse complement strand
TAGCATCGCCCATGAATTTACGAATGGCTGCGCCGATCTCCCGTTTCAACTGGACGATCCTGGCGGAAGTGACCGCCAGCCGTCTGGCGATATCGCCGGTTCCGCCGCCAAGCATCAGTTCTTCCACAATCGTGCGCTTCCGGGCATCAAGGGTTGTCATGAAGTCATCCCAGTCGATCTGTCTGAGTACTTTGGCGGCAATGTCCTCGGTTCTGGATGCGATCATATCGCCAACGGTAAAGTCTTCATCCTCCCCGCCGACCGGTGCCTGCATGGAGCAGACGGAACCTTCATTATCCATCTGATAGCCGGGGTTCATCACATCGGTGCGGCTGTCGCCATAGGAACGTCTGCCGGACTTGGTCCGCTGGATAGAGTAGTACGCAATGCTGTTGGGAATCGGCTCCTTGCCGGACTGCTCCATAGCGTCGAGCATTGCCGCCGCCGTCGCGGTGGTGTCCTGGATCAGTTCCTGATAATCTTCGGAGCCGATCGGCTTGGCTTTCCGGTGGACAGTGTTTCTGATGATCGGGTAGATCTGCATTTCGAGAATCAAAGCTGCTGCTGGACTCATATTACACCTCTCGTTGTAATAGGCAGCCAGGCGGGGCATACGCCCCCCCGGCCACCAATGGTTGTTGGAGGCCGGGTGCGGCCGATAAACACAGGGTAGAAGCTAAATTCTCTACCATGTATTATGCCCGGTTAATGAGCCGTTTTAAGCAGGACGGGATAATAGCGGAAAGGAAGCCCTCCAGTTATTATGCCGTGAAATGGGTCGATTTTAAGCTGAAGAAGGTGAGAATACCCAGTCATCCACAAGAAGAATACAAAAAAACTTGAAATATAGGATTAACAGTGTCTATTCAATATTGTTTAGATGAGCTGAAAAGACTGATTTTGTCAGCTTTAGGCACCAGGAAAAGTTGCTACGGTAAATGCTACGAGTTAACATGGTTTTAGGTGGTTTAAGGATGTTGCATTTAAGTACAAAGCAGGCTCTTTGAGGGTGCTCCGCACTGACTGTTAACCACTTGGTCGCTGGTTCGAATCCAGCTGTCGGAGCCATTTTTTTACTTAATCCGTATGGAAAAACAAGTAATACGTCACAATTCTACTGAATCGCTATTCATTAAAGCTTATTACAATCGTGAACATAAACTTGATTTTAGAGTGATTCCGGGTTATATTTTCAGGTCCGGTTGCATCTTATGGAAATGATTTTACGGTAGAGCTAAAAAGGCATAAATTTAAAATGAGTCTTAAAGATTATATTTTCAGAAAACCAACTGAATTTGCAATACATTACACCGAAATAGAAGGCATATGCCATATTGTTTACCCCAAAGGGCATTTTGATGCAGCTTCTTCCGGACACGCCGAAAAAACGATAATAGAAATAGTCGAAAAAACTAATAGTCTTATTTTTAATCTGAACGAGTTACAATACGTCAGCAGTGCCGGTTTGCGCGTATTTCTCGTTGTTGCAAAAAAAATGAAAGTCAAAAATTGTCATCTGCATTTCTGCTGTCTCAATCAAAATGTCAGGCAAGTATTTGAAATCAGCAATTTTCATACGATTCTCGAAATACATGATTCTGAAAATGACGCGCTTGATAAAATGAAATTTAAAATGCAAAAAGACAATCAGTGACGGCGGCGCATTAAAATGAACAATACTGAAGGTTTCAACGATTCACAAAGACAAAAAGCGCTCCGCATGTCTTTTATCGCCGGCCTCTTCGACGTGATCATCACAATTGCCGCTTTCGCCTTTTCAAACTCAAGTGTACTGCTGGCGGACTTCTTAAAAACTACCATTGAATTCATTGCGGTTCTTCTTTCCTTGATAGCAATGCGCAAAGTGTGCAAAGGTGCCGACTCCAACTTTGAATACGGTCTTGGCAAACTGGAAAATCTTTCCAGCATGTTTGTCGGAACGACTATGGCGCTTTCCTTCCTGATAATAACCGGCATGGCGTTCAAAAACATAATTCATCCGGAGCATATATCCGGTTACGGTTTATGGATAAGCATATTTTCACAGACTATATATTTTTTCATCAACGGCCTGCTGTGCTTGAAAAATAATCGCGCCGCAAAACTTGGAGCCTCGCCGATCATGGCAGCGCAGGCGCGGCTTTTCCTGACAAGATTCATCGGCAACCTTTTTATTCTGCTTTCCCTGGTGCTGAGTATGTCGCTTAAAGATTTCAAATGGAGCGTATATATAGACCCGGCCACCTCGCTTATGATAGCATTTGCGATATTCCTGTCAACCATCGGTATCTTCAAAAACTCATTCATGGATTTATTGGACAAAACTCTTGAAGAAAATTACCAGGTAATAATACTTGGTGAACTCGCGCTTTGTTTTGACGAATATGAGCAGATTCATGGAATTCGTTCAAGGCGCTCCGGCAACAAAGTCTATATAGAGATTTTTATTGAATTCGACCCCGAAAAAAAGGTTAGTGAAATCACCCGCATAATTTCTAAACTTTCTGAGAATATATCTAATAAAATAACCGGCAGCAACGTGACCATAGGAATAATTCCTCCAGTGACATTGAGTGCGTAATCAAGATATACTCTACACCGCTGAAATTTAAGAATAGACGAGCAGGCTTGTGGATGGTTTTCTTTCCGGTCCGATTATATGAATATCGCCTGAATGAGTGGCTGGAAGAGACCGCCTCAAGACTTTAGCCGTAAATCTTCGTAATCTATATAAAATTTCAGACGTGCAGAGTATATATGCATAATGAATTATTGCATTCAGAAGAATTTAAATCCGCAGGCCGCCGTCAATTTCCAGAATTTTGCCATTAATAAAATCATTCTCAATGATAAAACGAATGGTTTGTGATATTTCAGCCATTTCACCAAGACGGCGCAAAGGCACTTGAGCCGTGATTTTTTCAAGTACCTCATGTTTGATTGCCGCTACCATTTCAGTTCTGACATAACCCGGAGCTATTGCCGCACAGCGAATTCCGTATCTGGCAAGCTCCTTGCTCCAGGTTACAGTCATCGCGTCAACTCCGGCCTTGGCCGCCGAATAGTTTGTCTGCCCGAAATTGCCAGCTCTGGATACCGAAGATATATTGATAATCACTCCGCCGCCGTTTCCGGCCATAACCACCGCGGCTTCTCTGGCGCAAAGAAACACTCCGACAAGATTTACATCGATAACGGCTTTAAAGTTTTCCAGCGACATCGTCCGGATCTCATGGTCATTGACTTTAAGAAACAGTCCGTCCCGAGTTATGCCGGCGTTGTTCACCAACACATCCAAAGCGCCAACTGCGGCGATTTCCGCGAACATGGCTTTGACAGAAGACTCGTCAGTCACATTACATGCATGAAATGTTACCGGCAAACCACGGCAGTCATCCCGCATGCTTTTAAGCGCATCTTCGCTGATGTCGCAGACATGGACGGACGCGCCGTTCCTGACTAAATCCAACGCAATCTGCCTGCCCATTCCCCTGCCTGCGCCTGTAACCAGGCAATGCTTATTATTGATATCCATAACAATTTATCCTTTATTTATCATTAATACTCTGTATTAATATTTGTAAAATCCCTGTCCGGTTTTTCTGCCTAATTTTCCAGCTTCAACTAAGTCAACCATTGATTTTGCGGGTTTATAAAATGGATCATCCAGCGATTTGCTTAGCGTTTCCAGTATGTTTCTGCAAACATCCAGTCCGATCAAGTCTGCGACCTGAAGCGGTCCGGCAGGATGCAGTGTGCCAAGACACATTGCCGTATCAATGTCTTCGACGCTGGCGACACCCTCATTAACCAATTTAGCTGATTCATTAATAAATGGCAAAAGCAGGCGATTGACAATAAATCCCGGCGAATCCTTTGCCATAACGGCTGTTTTCCCGCAACTTGATAATATGCCCTTGACTTTTTGCAAAATATCTGGATTTACGCCTGAAATGGCAATCAACTCCACCAGTTCAAGCTTTGTCGGCGGATTAAAAAAGTGAATCCCCATAAATCTTTCCGGACGGGCAAGTGTTTGTGCCAGTTTCGTGATGCTCAGCGAACTGGTGTTAGTTCCGATTACAGTATTCGGTGCGAGAATATTCTCAAGTTGGGAAAATATCTTTTTCTTTGAATCAAAGTCTTCAATGATAGCTTCAATAACCAAACCGGACGGAGCCAATTCCTCAATCTTTTTTACCGGCTTGATCCTGGAGATTATTGCTTCTGAGTCCTGTAATGACAGTTTTCCCTTTTCCACGCTCTTATTCAAGCGTTTTCTGATATTCTCATATCCTTTGACCGTAAATTCTTCACTGGCATCCCAAATCAAAGTATGGAAGCCGTTTTCCGCAAACAGCTGAGCGATGCCGCCACCCATCACGCCTGTACCTATAACGCCAATAATCTCATTTTTCATTTTCTGCTCCAACTATATATTTTCCAGTAAAATTGCAAGTCCCATCCCACCGCCGACACATAACGAGGCAACTCCCAAGCCGGCATTTTGCCGCTTCATCTGATGAATCAGCGATACCACTATTCGTGTGCCGCTGGCGCCAATCGGATGCCCAAGGGCAATCGCTCCGCCATTGACATTCACTTTCGCCGGATCAAGGCATAGTTCATGCAGAACCGCCAGCGACTGCGCCGCAAAAGCCTCATTCAATTCCCATACGTCAATATCGTTAATGTTCATTCCCTGCCGTGCGAGAAGCATATTTACCGCCCCTACCGGCCCCATCCCCATCAATTCAGGTTCGCAACCAACACACACAATGTCTTTGATCCGCACGCATTGCGATCTGTCGACATTGCGGTCTCCATTAAAAACGACTATTGAGGATGCACCGTCATTAATCCCTGATGCATTGCCCGCTGTAACCGTGCCGTCCGGTTTAAATGCAGGTCTTAGTTTAGCCAATATTTCGATGGTCGTATCGGGTCTGGGGTGTTCATCATGTTCAACAACTATTTCACTTTTCCGCTGTTTGATGATAACCGGTACTATTTCCGCCTTAAAAATGCCTCTATTATGTGCAGCCGCATAACGCTGCTGACTTTCCAATGCGAAATGATCTTGCGCCTCACGGGTAATCCCGTATTTCATGGCAACATTTTCCGCAGTGATGCCCATGTGATATTGTCCGAAAACATCCGTTAACCCATCGCTGACGGCAGTATCCCGGGCAATGCATTCTCCCAGCCTCGCCCCCTGACGCAAGGCCGGAAGAATGTAAGGCGCATTGCTCATACTTTCAATACCACCGGCAATGACGATTTCCGCCTCATTAAGAAGAATGGATCGACGGGCCAGATCAATGGCTTTCAAGCCGGAACCGCAAACCTGATTAACGGTAAATGATGGAACGCGTTGCGGAATTCCGCAGCCAATGGCAATCTGCCTTGCAGGGTTCTGGCCCTGTCCCGCCTGAAGTACGTTTCCAATTATTACCTCATCCACTTCGGCTTGATCAATGCCAGCCTTTTTCAAGCTTGCCATGACTGAAAATTTACCCAATTCCACCGCGCTGATTCCGGCAAGCGAGCCGTTCAAATCACCGATCGGAGTTCTGAACGCTCCGCTGATCAATACATCTCTCATAATTATCTCCCTTGCTAAATTATCAGGTTAAGCGAATACTGAAACGGACATTATCCGCAGATCATTGCTGATTTCCGGCCTGAATGCCATATGACTGAAAATATCTCTTTCAATATCAATACCCGGCGCAATTTCAATTAATTTAAGCCCGGAACCGGTTAATTCAAAAACCGCCCGTTCCGTGATATACATGACCTGCTGTTCCTTCTCCCTGGCGTAATTGCCGCTGAAAGTGACATGCTCAACGTTACTGACAAATTTATCGAATTTTCCTTCCCGGTCAATATTAAGTTTGCCTTCCCGGAAGCTTACCTCCAATCCGCCGGCGGTGAACGTTCCGGCAAATACGACTTTACCGGCTGTTTGAGTAATATTCATAAATCCGCCAACGCCGGCCACTCTTCCATTAAACTTGCTTACATTGACATTACCCTCTTTGTCACATTCCGCCAGCCCGAGAAATGCCACATCCAATCCGCCGCCGTCATAAAAATCGAACATATACGGCTGATCAATAATTGCATGAGGAAAGCTTGACGCTCCGAAGCTCAAACCTGATGCTGGAACTCCGCCAATCGGACCTGATTCAACCGTCATGGTCATTTCATCAAGTTTTTTTTCTTCTTTTGCAATTTGCGCAATTCCCTCCGGCAGGCCAATCCCTAAATTGACGATTGCGCCTGGCTTAATTTCCTGAAATGAGCGTTTGGAAATATAACGGCGGGGGCCGTCTTCCATGCGCGGCAGATTCAACTGCTGGATGTCACCCTGCCGCACATAATCCGGATTGAAGTCTTCACCATATGTCTGCATGTGATGCGCCTTATCCGAAATGACGACAGTATCAACGTATATGCCGGGAATTTTAATTTTCTGCGGATCCCGTGAATAATCTTCCGCCATACGTTCAATCTGCACAATCACTTTGCCGCCGCTGTTTTTTACCGCCTGAGCAATCGACAATGCCTCCGCAGTTATCACTTCGTCTTCAAAGGATATATTGCCAAAAGAATCACTGGAGGATCCCCTTAATAATCCGAAGTTAATAGGAAATGCTTTATATAACAACCATTCCCTGCCGCCGATTTTAATCAATTCCACTAAATCTTCAGTTGTCTTTGTATTTAACTTGCCCCCATCCATTCTGGGATCAACAAATGTCTTCAGGCCGATATGAGTAAGTCTGCCGGGGTTGCCGGCGGCAATTTCACGGAACAGATGACTGATTACGCCCTGAGGAAAATTATAGGCTTCAATCTTGTTTTCAAGTGCCAGCCGTCCCATTGCCGGAGCCAGATTCCAGTGTCCGCCAACTACTCGCTTGAGCATGCCTTCATGCCCGAAATGATTCAACCCTCTGGTTTTTCCATCTCCCTGGCCGGCGGCGTAAACGAGAGTCAGGTCACGAGGCAGACCGCTTGTTAAGAAGTGTTCCTCCAAAGCGGAAGTAAGCGCTTCAGGATGGGTACATCCCACAAATCCGCCAGTAGCGACTGTAGAGCCGCTGGTTACCATTGCCGCCGCTTCAAGCGCGGAGAGAATTTTGATTTTTCTCATTATATATCCTTATTTCATAAATTTCCAGATTAAACCATTATAGTCTAGCAGATCATGTGCCATGTTGCAGAATAGCGTTTCAAAATTGTGACAGAGATTACTCGGTATTAATATAAAATATTATGAATGTGAACTTTATACATATTTAACAATAATTGCAAAGAAGTTTCACGCTTAAACATAATCATAATATAGGAAGCGGTTATTGATAGAAGTGTCGCCTTTAGCGCACACATTCTGATTTGCTTGCGGGAAGTGTATTTAAATCAATACACTACGGTGCCATAAATGGATAAAAGTGTCGCTAAATCAAGACATTTTCAGCTTGGAGATACGCTCATATAAATTTGACCGGCTGATATTCAGCATTCTCGCTGCTTTGGCCTTTTTGCCTCCGGAAAGTTGCATTGCTTTCTCTATGGCGGCTTTTTCCGCCCGCTTAAGGGTTTCATTGATGGGAATGATTTCACCGCAGGACATTTTGCCGTTGATTTCTTCAGGTAAATGTTTCGGGCTGATTATTCCGTCTTTGCCGATGATATTAACGGCCCGTTCCAGAACGTTCTCCAGCTCCCTGATATTGCCCGGCCATGAATGCCTTTTCAGCATTTGTAAAGCTTGAGGCGATATGTCGTCAACATATTTTCCCAGATGATTGCAGATTTTATTCAGCAGATAAGATACCAGCAACTCAATGTCTTCCGGCCTTTCCCTTAACGCCGGGATTTTAATATTGACTACATTCAGCCGGTAAAAAAGATCCGCCCTGACTCTCCCTTTAGACACCAGACTTTCCAAGTCATGATTGGTGGCGGCAATAATTCTGACGTCAACTTCTTGTGAATATTGCGCTCCGATTTTTTCAATTTCTTTTTCCTGCAGAACACGAAGCAGTTTCGCCTGCATGTTTACCGGCATATCCCCGATTTCGTCCAGAAATAGCGTTCCGCCGTCAGCTAACTCAAATTTGCCGATTTTACCGCCTTTTCTGGCTCCGGTGAAAGCTCCTTCCTCATAGCCGAACAATTCCGATTCCAGCAGTTCTGCCGGAATCGCAGCGCAGTTTATTTTGATGAACGTCTGGGCGGACCTGACACTTTCCTGATGGATGGCGTGAGCGAATAATTCCTTACCGGTACCACTTTCGCCGATAAGCAGAACCGTTGAATCCGTCTTGCTTGCTTTTTCGGCCATTGTTTTAGCCAGCAGGATTTTATCGCTTTTACCCATAATATTCGAGAAAGAATATCTGGCATAGCGGCCCATGCCGATTTTACCCTTAAAAAGTTCCAACTGCTGCTGGAGACTGACTATGCGTTTGTGCATTACATTGAGTTCTTCCACATTGCGAAATAAGACTTTCCCGATCGCGCCGACAATTTTACCGTCTTTGAGCAGGGGGATTCGAGAAGCGATCATGTAATGCCCGTTAATTGATTGCAGATGAGCATCTTCTGCTTTGCCGGTCTTTAAAACTTCAGGCAGTCTGGTGTTTTCAATAACCGTTGTTACATGCTTGCCGATTGCGTCCTGCTGGGAGATCCCCAGGAAATCGGTATATGCTTTACTGATAAGAGCAATTATTCCATGGTTGTCTACTATGACAATGCCATCATAAGCCAACTCAAGCAGTTTGTTCAAAATGTAATTCTGGTCATAAACCGGACTTTTCCCAGCCATTCTTAATGCACTCCAATTTAATCCACTAAATATGGACCTCGTTAAAGGTAAATGCAAATTTCATGTAAAACTTCTGATTCCACTATTGGCATAAAAGATTAAAATCGTTACGTTATATATTTTTTTCTGCTTAAATACATAAGGATTCGAACTGTGAAAAGTTTATTTTTCGCGTTACTATGGTGCATGGTAATCGTGCTTTATTTTCCTTTGCAGGCCCAGGAAAAGCTTGCCGCCAAGCTGGAAAAATCTCACGCAGACGGTAAATATTCCTCGCCTTACGCGGTTAAGTTTTCTTTCTCCAGGGAAGAGTTGATTGGTGATCTCCTTTCCTGATGGCGCGACGACCAGAAAGAAGAATTAAGCCTTCCTTTTCATGAATGGTATTCGCAAAAAGCGCGCAAGGAATACGGTCCATGGGGACCGCCGGTGCGCCATTACCCGCAACCGGAAGGATTTCACAAGAAAACGCTAAAATGGAAGCAGGAACGGGTGATTGCAACCGGTCTGCGCTTTTTTGGGGTATTGATTATCAGCATCACCATATTCCCGACTGGAATCCGCCGGCAAACTGGCCGTGGAAGGAAGTCGGTGCCGGACGCAACGGCAAAGGCGTAGATTGCAGCAATTTTACCGCGTTTGTCTACAATCTGGTATTTGGAATCAAATTTACCCGCGATGTCAAATTACAGGCGGAAATGACTCATGTAAAAGTTCACGGTCAGGAAAAAGATTTGAAGGTTGAGCACATTGAACGTCCCAAAACTTATGATGACTTTGTCCGCGAGCTGCGCTCCGGCGATCTGCTGTTTCTTACCCGTCAAGTGAAGCCTTTCATGTCGTAATCTGGGTCGGCGCAATAGGGCAATCCACTAATATCCCGCTGATTCTAGACAGCGCCGGCACCGGACACATTGACGTCTGCGGTATGTCCATTCCGCAAGGTGTGCATATCAGGTCATTTACTAATAAATCGAATTATTTCCGCAGAACCTCTCATGTCCTGCGCATAATTAATTAAACCTGTAATTTTTTCTCCTCTACCAGTTTTTTTGCTGTCACATAGTCGAACTTGCCGGTGCCCAGCAACGGTGCGTCTTTCATCGGCATGATGCGGCGCGGCGACCAGAGTTCGCTTAATCCTTGATCGCGAAAATATTTAAGCAAAGTCGCGGAATCAGCGCTCAGGTTAGTAGTTATCAAAACCAGTTGCTCGCCTTTGCGCTGGTCGGGAATCGCGATCACCCCGTTAATGGCCTTCGGCCACAGTGCGTTGACGGCGGATTCAACTGCCGTCAGCGAAACCATTTCGCCGGCAATTTTGGCAAAACGCTTTATCCGGCCTTTGATTGTGACGAAACCAGCATTGTCGATCTCCACAATATCGCCGGTATCGTACCAGCCGTCCGGCGGCGGCTGCAATACTCCCGGGCGGTCATGACGCATGTATCCCTGCATGACATTATTGCCTTTGATCAGCAATTTTCCGCCGTTTTCAATGCCGGGAACCGGTTCGATGCGATGCTCAATGCATGGCATCAGCCGCCCGACAGTCCCTGACTTGTTGTACATGAGAGTATCCAGGCAGATCACCGGCGAAGCCTCGGTCGCGCCATATCCCTCAAGAATCCTGACCCCGAATTTTTCCATCCACAGTTTCGCGGTTGATTCTTTGAGTTTTTCCGCTCCAACCACCGCGAGCCGGACGCTGAAAAAGTCATACGGATGCGCCACGCGTCCATAACCAGCCAGGAACGTATCCGTACCGAATATTATCGTAGCCATCGAGTCGTAGCAAAGCTCGGAGATCAGCCGGTAATGCAGCGGCGACGGATAGAAGAATGTTCTGATTCCGGTCAGCAGCGGCAGAACTGTTCCCATGCACAAGCCGAAAGAGTGAAACATCGGCAGGCAATTCAAAATGCGGTCCTGCGCATTGAGCGAAAGAACACTTAAAACCTGAATACGATTGGCCTGAATATTGCGGTGACTCAACAATACCGCTTTCGGCGTACCTTCGGAGCCGGATGTAAAAAGTACTGTCGCGGTATCATCCGGCTTGGCTTTCGGCATCAGACGCAGCAGCGAACGGAACATGCCGACAGCTACCTCAAACGGCGAAATACCCGCCTTGACATCCTCGAGGCAGATCACCCGTAAACCTGAATTTTTCAGTGCTTCCTCCACTCCTTCCAAATGTGCCATCGTGATGAATTTGCGCGAAGTGAAAATCGTTTTGATGCCGACGGCGGTGCAGCAGGCGGAAATCGAGTTAATGCCGGACGTGAAGTTCATCATGCATGGAATCTTGTCATAAGCCAGCAGTCCCCAGAACGCGACTACATTCGGCAAGGAATTAGGGATCATCAGGCCGATATACTTTTCGCCGCCGCTGCGTCTGCTCAGGACATTGCCCAGGATGTAGCTTTTGCGGATCAACTGCCGGTAATTGAGCACATTACGGGTTGAATCCTCGGCAATAATACGTCCATTGCCATAGATGTCCGCCGCATTCAGCAGCGATTTGAAAAGGTTCTCATCTATCCGCGAAGTATTATATATCATTTCGACCATCATATCGTAAATACCTGTGGAAATCTTCTGCCGGCGTTCCCGCCCTTTGAACTCCGGAGCTACCTCGAAACGCCGGGGTTCCAGCACCGTCAGCGTAATTTTCGGAAACCAGCGGGTTTGGACTTTATCTTTTATGTAGGAAAACTTGGAATATTGAGCACCGTCAATGCGGATCGGCAGTACCATTGCCCCTGATTTTTCGGCAACCATGCCGGAGCCTTCATATACTTTCATTAATGTGCCGGTAACGGTGATTCTGCCTTCCGGGAAAATCATGCATTTGCGGTCTTTCCTGATTTCCTCAATTAACGACCTGGTGGCCATCGGCTTGGCCGGGTCCAGCGGAAAAGCGTTGACCAGCGACAACCCCGCTTTCACCCACCATTTTCTCGCCATTTGCGTATTCACCGCAAAGGTTATTTTCTCCGGCATGAATGCCGCAATCAGCATTGCATCCAGCAGCGAAGTATGGTTGGCAATAATCAGCACCCGATCCCCGGCTTTGTTGTAATTATCCAGATTTTTGACCTCAACTCTGAACAGCACGGAAAGCACACTGCGGAACAGCGAACGAAACAGCGCATCCGGCAGCAGATGGCAGATATAAATGCCAACCAGCAGATTGAGCAGTGCAGTCAGCAGAAATATCTGCGGTACTGTCATGTGAAACGTCAGCGCGACCACCACTACCAGTGCCGCGGCAACCATGAACAGAGCATTGACGATGTTATTGCCGGCAATAATCCGTGCTGTCTCAGACGGGTTGGCACGGTGTTGCAGCATGGCATATAACGGTACAATGAAAATCCCGCCGCAGGCGGCAAGCATGAACATATCAAATGCCAGTCGCCAGCAGACAAAATGTCTGCCAAATTCAGACAACGCAACAATCACGGATCCCGGCATCATGCCATTACAGGTGAAATAAAGGTCGGCGATAAACAACGACATGCCCAACGCGCCAAGCGGCACAAATGTCGTCTGCACCAGTCCTTTGAGCAGACGGTTGCACATCACAGAGCCGATGCCGATGCCAAGCGTAAAAACGGTCAGGAAAAACGTGACTACGGTCTCGTCAGTGCCAAGTACGTTTTTACAGAAGGCCGGAAGCTGTGACAACAGCAGCGCACCGATAGACCAGAACCATGAAATCCCAAGCACACAGAGAAAAATCGTTTTCTGACTTTTGATGCTTTTTAAAATGGTGATGGTTTCATATACGAAATTGTAGTTTATTTTCAGTTCAGGCGACGGCGGTTGTGAACGGGGGATCCAGCGGCTCGCCAGATACCCTGAAACCGCAACGGCAACCAGTCCGCCGGCCACGATTGCTTCGCCATATTGCCGCATGATAAGGATACCGCCGAAGATAGTTCCGCCCAGTATCGCCAGATAAGTCCCGGCCTCAACATATGCATTCCCGGCAATCAGTTCATTCTCCCTTAAGTGTTGCGGCAGCAATGCGTATTTGATTGGGCCGAAAAATGTGGAATGAGTTCCCATCAGGAACAGCAGGAACAACAATATCACAGGGGTTTTCAGTATTGACGGTGCACCATCCCATGACATGAGAAGTATCGTTGTTCCAGCCAGCACCATGAGAATAATTTCTACGATCTTTAGTATCCTGGTGATTACGGCACGGTCATATTTGTCAGCAAGTTGTCCGGCAGTGGCGGAAAACAGAAAAAACGGCAGAATAAAAATCCCGGCTGCAACATTGACCATCATAGCGGCATATTCATGCGTTGAAATCAGCTTATAGGTAATCAGTATCAACAGCGCATTCTTGAAAAAATTGTCATTGAAAGCCCCCATAAACTGGGTGATGAACAACGGCAGAAAACGGCGTGTTTTAAAAAGTTCCAGTCCCATGATTAACTCCTGTCGTTAAACGCGGTTGATTCTTCTGCAGCTACTGCTTTCTCCAAGCGTGCCATATACCGGTTTATGTCGTCAATTTCCTTCTTAGAAAATACCGACATGAGTTTTTTTATATAATTCCGGTATGGCTGCTCGACCTTTTCGAGAATCTTTCTGCCGACTTCGCTCAACTCAATATGGTAGCAGCGGCGGTCTCCGTCCACACTCAGACGCCGGATCAACCCGGCTTTTTCCATACGGTCCAGAAGTCCGGTAATATTTGACTTATCCACCAGCAATTGTTCTCCAAGTTCACTTTGGGTCAACGGTTTTTCAGCATACTTCAATACCATCATGATATTGAACTGAACTTCCGAAGAAAGAAAATTGCTGAAAAAATGTTTAGCCTGCTTTTTGAGCAGTATCCCGGTCCACCAGACCCCCATCAGTGCCTCATGGTCACGGTCTTCGAAACTGACCAGTTCGTTATGACAGTATTTCTTTTCCATATAAACCTCTAAAAATTATGACATGACAATTAGTTTATATATAAACTAATTGTGTGTCAACTAAAGTTCCTGAAAAATGTGTTTTTTCTTAAAAGCAAGTATTGTGGATATCTCTTAGGAGCTGTCAAGAAATAAACTTGACAAATCCCGCGAAATATCCCGAAGTGATTTTGGGAATTGCCGGTAAGGCGCATACCTGAAGGTATGTAACGAACCGGCAAACACAAAGGCATTCGGGAGAAGCGCGAAGATGTCAAGTTTATTTCTTTACGGCTCCTAAATTCCCATTATTTATGTAATAAGCTATATTTCTTGAAAAAGTTCATTTCAGTGTTATTCTTATGTTTATTGTGTATGTTTTCGAGTCAATAATTACCGGAAAATTTGGGAGGAAGAATAATGAAAGCTCTATTAAGTATGGGTGTCTGCATCTTGTCGCTATTGACTGGCTATGCCGCAGATATGCCGCCGCAGGTAATCCTGGAAAATGGTAATTGGAAAGTTGTGGCTGCTAATTACATGGCTGCTTCCGGGAAAAACGGCGCGCTTGGCAGCATTAGTTTCAACGGCAATGAATACATTTCTAATTCCCCTAAAATTCCGGGCGGTTCATACGTTTGCCAGGACGTTACGCCAGCGCTGGAGAATTTGACTCAAACTAAGGGAAATGTTATTTCCGGCAGTTGCGTACTGGGAAATGTCTCATATGAGTTTTTCAATGACAAAATTGTTTGTACTATAGAAGCTGCTAAAGATAAAAAGCCGGTATATTACATCATCATCAACAAGGCGGCCAAGCCCAACAAGGTATCTGATACTGAGGTTCGTCTGGAAAATGGCGCGGACTTCATAAAAATTACCAGTGATGCCTCGATATGGGGGCCGTGGAATGAACATATGGTATGGGATTTAAAAATTCCCGGCGGCGAGAAAAAGACAGTTACCATCGAACCGGTAAAAGGGTAAGCCCGTATTTATTCTGAATTTCCGGCTGGAGTTTCATTCTGATATTCCAGCCGTATTTTTTTTATATTCTGTAAATTAAGTTTATCCATTAAACCGCAGTTGAATTAATTGCTTTCCATTATTATTTTACCGTTTTGATATAATTCAGGAAAGAGCAAATATAATAATGAGTCAGGAAAGTTCTGTTGAAAAGCTTAAATCTGCGGTTTCCGATCCGCCCAAAACATTCTCTATAAGAAACCTTGTATATACCCGGGCTGGTATTGCCGCATTATTCAGCTGGCTGTTATGGGGCGACTTCATGTTTCAGTTGATGGAGGCAGTGGAACCCAAGGTGCTGCCGCTGCTGCTGAAACAGCACGGGGCGACGAATCAGCAGATTGCCTTCATTGCCGGAAGTATAATGATGCTGCTGAATACGTTTATGAATCCCGTCATCAGTTATAATTCCGACAGGACCAGGACCCGCTGGGGACGCCGTAAGCCATATATTATTCTTACCACCCCGTTTGTCGTGTTTTTTCTGGCGGCTACGCCGTTTGCCCCGGAGATATTGAATTACCTTCAGACTTCAAGCATGGTCAGCAATTTCTTTGCGATTTTTCCGCTTCCGCCGATTATCCTGCTTTTCGGCTTTCTGGTAGTGGTATATCAGATTTTTAATCTTTTTGTGGCTTCGGTTTATTATTATCTGCTGCCTGATGTGGTTCCACATGAACTGCTCGGTCGCTTTTACAGCTTGTTCAGGATTGTATCCGGGCTTTCCGGTTTGATCTTCAATTACTTCATATTCAAGTATGCGGAGACAGATGCCAAGGCTATTTTTGTGGTAATTGCATTGCTTTACGGAATTACGATCCTGATGATGTGCTGGAAGATTGACGAAGGGCAATATCCCCCGGTTACCCGGGAAAAGGGGATGACCGTCTGGGACGGTATCTGCAACTATGGCAAAGAGTGTTTCT
This sequence comes from uncultured Lentisphaeria bacterium, assembly GCA_903863035.1. Classification (GTDB taxonomy): domain Bacteria; phylum Verrucomicrobiota; class Lentisphaeria; order Victivallales; family Victivallaceae; genus CAIPAT01. Next base: position 4,102 of record CAIPAT010000410.1, on the reverse strand, counting down.
CCAGCAAATATTACTGGACTATGTTTCTGGGATCAGCCTGTATCAATATCTCCGCCTGCTCCAATCTGTTCTATGTGTTTCTTTATAATAAGAATTTAGGCTATTCGCTGGACCAGTTCGGCAAGTTGAGCGCGTATGTCATTGTCCTGCAAATTATCTGTTATTACTCCGCCGGTATCATCATTGACCGCTGGGGCGCGCATAAAACACTTATTCTCGGACTTTTTGTAACTGCCGGCCTCCACATCCTGTCATACTTCCTGATTACGGACTACTGGAGCGGTTTTATCTGGATGCTGCTGCCGGCGTTTTCCAGCACCCTGCTGCTGGCCACCGCCAAACTGGAAGTCATCACGTTTCCAGGAGAACGGTACGGGCAGTTCTGTTCGGCTCAGGCTCTGGTCAAATCCATCGCTATTGTCGGCATGAACTACGTGATTGGCGTAATCGCCGACAAACTGCAGACCTTCTGGTTTCTCAACTTATGGAAAGGTATCTTCCTGGCGCTGTCAGGGGTCTTCATCGTGCTGATTTATTTCCAGTGGCTCAAGCGCGGGGCTCATGAAGACTTCCGGCAGGAAGACGCCGATTGACGAATACTTTCTGTATTCGCCAATCTCCGGTTACCGGCAATTTGTTATTCGAACGTACATATTTTCTTCCAGAGCGCGACCGCCTGTTCAAGCTCTTCGATGGGGGCGGGGGTGATAAACTCCATTCCCCAGCAGCCTTTATATCCGGCTTTCATCACCGCTGCGGTTATGGCCGGATAATCAATTTCCTGGAAATCGTCCGGGAAATTGCGCTTCGGCGCTCCTGCAACATGCAGATGCGCGATGTGCTTCAGGTTAGACGTAATATCGCTGATGACATTTTCGCCCATGCGGTGCATATGGTAGATGTCGTAAAGGATTTTGAGGTTTGCTGAATTGAACGCTTCGACCAGGTCAAATCCGAATTTACTGTTATCCGCCTGATAATCCTGATGATCGAAGCCGTTAAACATCTCGAATATCAATGTGACATTTTTATTTTGCGCAACCGGCAGCAGTTTTTCAATAGCCGACTTGCAGTTTTCCAGCCCGGCGGAATCAGCGATTCCCCTGCGGTTGCCGCTGAAAATAATCACATGCGGGATGCCGTTCTCCGAGGCGAGAATGATGGTATTCAGGATCTCCGGAATTAAGCTGGAATGATTGTCCTGATTGTTCAAACCAGTTTCCATGCCGGGAGCTCCGATGTTGAGCAATTTGAGGCCGGCATTCCGCAATGCTTCCCAGTGTTCCGGCGGGGCCATTTCCACCGCGGCATAGCCGATTTCCCGCAGTTTCCCGTAATACTCTTCCGGGTTAAATTCTTTCCGGTAAAAACACCAGTCCGGTGCGCTGAGCTTGATTTCCTGCATGATATTATTCCTTATTACTTTCAGGTTATTTTGACCAGTCGAACAGCAGTCCCATCGTTTCCGCACGGTGTTCATTGGCGGTCGCGTAGGCTTTAACACATTCATCCGGGGTGAACCGGTGGGTAATCAGCCCGTCAACATTAAAACGCCCGGATTGACAGAATTTGAAGAACATTGAAATGATTTTTTTGCTGTTCCAATTGTCATTCTCATGGATGTCATGGGCGCCGGCAATCGTCAGTCCGCGCATGATCACATCCGGCGAAAGGTGCTGCAGACCTGGAGATCCGGTATCACCCAGCAGTACCAGTCTGCCATGGTCGCGTACTATTTTCAGCGCATCAGAGAATACCGCCGCATGGCCGGTGCTGTCAATCACCACGTCCGGCAGATTGCCGCTGTTTATTTTCTTGATTTCTTCAATCGCGCCGCCTGCGGTGGCGCAAACCGTATTGACCGCGCCGCCGCGCCTGGCCATCTCCAGACGCATGGAAACGGTATCGATCAAAATAACCGGTTCCGCTCCGGCAGCCAGCGCCCAGCGCGATGCCATCTGCCCGACCGGCCCTGCTCCAATTACAGCCACACTGCTCCCGACACCGTAATGGGCGACCGGAACACTCATGGCCGCAATCTTTGCCAGTGCGAACCAGCAGGCCGTTTCCGGCTTAATCCCGTCAGGGACAGGGAAACACTGTTCAGAGTCAACCACAGCCGCGGAGGCATGTCCGCCGCGATGAACAACTTTATCCCCGGGTTTCAGGCATGACACATCTTTTCCTGTCGAGACAATTTCGCCCATAGCGGCGTAACCGGGATAGAATGGATATTTTATCCAGTTATCCCAGTGAGTCCCCGGATCGAATATCCGGTTAAGCACGATGAGTTCCGTGCCGGTGCTGATCAGTGAACTGATATTGCGTACTGTAACTTGCATGTCGCCTTGAGTTGCAAGGCTGAACTCTTCGAGCTTCAATTCACCCTTGCCGGTAAATACAATTCTTTTTTCCATTTGAAAACCCCCTGAATTAGTTTATATCAATGATTTTAATCTTTTAAAGTCGTTTTGCAATTCCAGATAACGGCTATATATTCCATAAAACGGTTATTATTAAGGTTTATTCCTCTTGATTTAAGGATATATGATTCTAATATATGGTTATTAAAAACATCAGAGAAGAAACGTTCAATTCCCCCGGCAGTTTGCGGTACAGATTCATTTCCGGATGGGTAAATGCGCTCCGTCCGGGAACTTGCCCGTTTCATCGCCACGCCGGCTTTGAAATTGTATATCATAAGTCCGGGCGCGGAAAAATTTGCACCGGCGCCGGGCAGACTATTGATTTTATTCCAGGCAGCTGGGTGATTCATCCGCCGGGCCAGACTCATTCCCAGACCATGCATACCAAGGGCGAAGATATCTGTATTCATATCGGGGTGGAGGGAGAGCTCCCCGGCGATTTGTGCGCCATGCATTATCTTGAGAAACTGGAAGACAAATGCATTGACGCTGATTTGGCTTTTTTGACTGAACCCAGCCCGGGAATGAATGATTTGCAGAAAGCGGTGTTTGACCATCGGGGAGCCGCTCTGCTGTTGACTTTGTTTGAACTTTCCCGGCAGCGTTATGATTCCGCGGAATCGCAAAGTCTTGCGGATAGATATGCCGGCAGCGCCTGCCGGATAATTTATAACGAATTCAGTACTATCCGGCGAACTGAGGATATTGCCGCCAGAATCGGAATCAGTCAACATTATCTGCGGCATATCTTTAAAGACCGCTGTGAAACCGGAATAAAAGAGTTTCTCATCAATGTCCGGCTGGAAAGGGCAGGGGACTTGCTGGTAAACTCCACGCTGCCGCTGAAAGCAATTGCCGATTATTGCGGGTTCTCCAGTGAACGGCATCTTTGTACAGTGTTTAAAAAATTGCGCGGCGTCTCGCCCGGCGCATTCCGCGCTGCCGGGCAAAAGTGAAAACAGTGCAGCCCATAGAATATAACGGTGGATTTCCGTCATTTTAGAGAGTCCTTGAGCAGAACTGTTTTCAGTTTTAACAAACATTTTGGACATCCTGGACACCTTCCGAGCTTGTCATTTTTTTACTTCCCATCATTCCTATTATTCCCATTGGCATCATGCCACCCGCATTTTGGACAACCACTCCGAAATATTGGAGAGTCATGTGCATAATGCCTTTCAAGTTTTCACCCATTTGGGACAGCCACTCCGACACTTTGGATACCGGCTGAGCATAACGCATTCAAGATTTTCAAACAACTCCGACACTTTAGAGAGTCATTGAGCATAATGCTTTGCATTTTTCATAACTCACTCCGAGTCCTTGGATAGTGGTTGAGCATAACACGTTTCCAGATTCCCAGCTTTTCACTTTTCTCTCCCGCAGTCGCGGGACCCGCAAGCGGGGCAAAACCCTCAACTCCCGCATCCGCGGGCTTTCCCCATTTTGGACACTTTGTCCAAAACCGTAACACGTAATACATAACACTTAGCACGTATCCAGTCACCAGTCACCAGTTACATTTTGGACAGTCATCCGGAGACTTTAGAGAGTCGTTGAACGTAACGTTTTCCATTTTTCATTTTCAATAGTTACACCTATTCTGGACACCTCTCACCCTTCCCGCATTCGCGGGAGACAGTCCTTATGCAGGAGGAGTCATCAAAGTAGGGCGG
>CAIPAT010000409.1 GCA_903863035.1 uncultured Lentisphaeria bacterium | reverse complement strand
GCTTAACATGCTTTGCAGTGATCCTGCCGCCGATATTGCTCCGTTATTCGGACTTGCGGCAAAAGAAAAGCCGGATAAGCGCGCAGCCTAATCACAAAGAAAAACTTACTTTTATGGCCACCGTAAAGACTGAGGCATTACAGCAATTCGATAAAACACGAATCATTTTCTAAAAGAGTGTTGACAATTGCATTGATTGAATATATAATCATGTATATACATGAACATACAAGCATAGACAGGATATAATGAGTACAACAATTGACAAAAACAGCATGAAACCAATATACATGCAGGTCAAGGATTTAATTGAGACTGCTATCATACAGGGAGAATTTTCGCCAGGCGAAAAAATTCTCTCTGAAAATTGTCTAAGTAAAAAATATGGTATCCACCGGCATACGGCAAGAAGTTCATTGCAACAGCTTTCTGAAGAAGGTTTGATAACGAGTATTCCAGGACGCGGCTGGTATGTGACAGGCAAGCAGACAAAAATAAGCGAGGGGAGCAAGACTCCCACTGCGGTTGCTGGAGGAGTGATTGCAATCTACGGTATTCCGCTTGACTCAATACAGAGTTATTTCACGACTTCTTTTCTAAACTCGCTGCTAACCAGCGGGGCTAGCAAGAATCACAGCATCAGATTTCTGAGTGACAGCGATATGCATAATATCGAAGTTAACGGCTGCTGTTCATTAAAATTTGATGTAATTATTTGGGCAGTTCCGCGGCCTGAAGACATTGCAAGGATCGAAAAACTCGCGGCTTCCGGAATAAAGGTTATTGTTGCCAACCGGTATTTATACGACTCCTCGCTGCCGTTTGTTTCTATAAATCAATATTCCGGAACACGTGAACTGGCCAGCAGGCTGGTTAATGCCGGACACCGTAAAATCGGTTGCATTACTTCTGACCTTCCTTACAGCTATCTCTCCGAGCGCTGGCGCGGCTTCTGCGATGCGTTGCGCGAGGCGGATATAGCCATAGATGACAAACTGGTGCTTCACGTAATGGATTCATCAGATATCAGAAACCAGGTGGAGCGGTTATTTGGATCCAACCCGGATATGACTGCATTGTTTCTACTGGGTGAAATATTTCATCGTCAGACGTTTGAATACATCAAGAAGTCCGGCCGAAGAATTCCTGAAGATATTTCCATGGCAGTATTTGATAAAGTAATTTTCGATGATTTTAAAGGAAAAATCGCATCCGTGGAACAGCCGGTGGCTCGAATGACTGAAGAACTTTTTGCGCTGATATCAAAGCTGCTGGCGGGAGAAAAAATCGAAAATGGCATCGTTATCGAACCGGCAATTTTCTCAGGAGAGAGCATCAGGAGAATTCAGCATTAGTTTATGCGATACTGTTTTAAGAAATCGTTTGCAAAAAAGGAGCGCTGAATGTAATAAATTATTCTATTATTTTAGAAAAGCCATAAACAACAAAAGAGAGGTGCAGGAATGAAAGATCGAGTTAACAGGAACAACGGGTTAAAAAGTTTTACACTTATAGAATTGCTGGTTGTGATAGCTATTATTGCAATTCTTGCGGCAATGCTGCTCCCTGCATTGAATAAGGCCAGAATGACAGCCCAGGCCTCATCCTGCAGCAGCAATCTCAAGCAAATTGGAACAATCACCGCATTTTACCGGAATGACTGGGAAGGTTATTTTCCGCCTGCCGGATATTATCCGAACAAGGCAAGTACCTACAAATGGCATAATTATGCGATAGACTCTTATGTAAAAAATGATAAGATATTTCAGTGTCCGTCATGTCCCAAACGCTTTCTGGCCAATTCTTCGGCTATTGCCTACGGATATAATTATCATCATCTCGGAACTTCTTACTTTTATCAGACAGGAACTGTGACAGGAACAAATTATATGTATATACCAGCCAAGGAAACTCAGCTGAAACTGCCATCAAAAACACTTGCTTTCTGTGATTCCATGAATCTTACAACAGGGAATATTGATGAAGGCAATTACGGCGTTAATTCCTGGTATGTAACTTCCGGCGGCGTTGGCGGAGGAGCATACGCCAGACATACAAAATCCATCAATATTGACTGGGCCGACGGACATGTTTCCGCAGTTAAATGTTCAAATCCGCTGAATCCTTATCTGAATATAGGGTCTATTTCAGGATCGGCCCAGGTCGGCGTAAACAAAAATATATGGGACAGATCAAACGTAAGGCCGTTGTCACTTTAATTCATAAACCATTAGCTAAAACATCAGGTAAAAATGAGAAAAAAAATACTGTCATTATTCACCGGTCTGCTGACATTGGGTATGGTTGCCGAACCCGCAAAAATCAGCGATGAGCAAAATATCGTATTGAAATCCGGGGCATACATAGCAAGCATAAATCCCGGGCTGCGCTATACCATTCGCAGCGTGGAATTTGATAACTGCCGGCTAGGAACGCCAACCGGATTTTACGGCACAGTCATGGCTCCTCAAAGCGGCAAATATATTGGGTCCGGCCATACCGAAGGCGGATGTGAGCATGTTCTTAAGATTTCATTCACGGCAGATGATAAAGAAATAAATCCAGCACCCGGCAGTACTGTTGATGCGGCTAAAATCACTATGCGCAAACTATCACAACTGGACAATCTTCTGTTCCATACTGAAATCACGGTTTCGGGTGATGGCATACTAGAACAGAAAAAGTTCACTGCTTTAAAGGATCAGCCAATACATCTTTTCTCGCTCTTCCAGGCCTGCTGGTCATCTGCAACGACCAGCTGGCTGGCGGTAACCGCCGCCGGTGAAACTTCGAGCGGAGATTTTGACGGAAAGTTTGAAGGTACTAATCGCTGGCATCTGCAAGACGATGTCAAATGGGCGGCAAATTATGATGCGGCAGCAGGCAAAGGCCTGGTGATGTATTTCCCGGAAGTAATCAAAGGGAAAGGGCGTAAAACGGCTTTCTGGGAAGTGAAAAAAGCATATAACAAGTTTTATGTAATGCTGGATACTCCGCCAACAATCCCCGCTGGATACAAGTCTCCTGTTTACGCGTTAATCATTAAAGGCTATAAGGCTTCTATAGAAAATTGGAAATCTGGCGCAATTGATACAGTAAAAGCATTATCCGGATTCAAAACAAATATATTAAGCGACACAAACATTCCTGTAACCGGGGTGCCTCCGGCAGCTAAAAACGAAAAACCTGTAAAAAATATCACTGATTCTATCTGCTTCGATCTGGATTTTACCAAATCCCTGGACCAGGTAATTCCGCGCAAAGCTGCCGGAGCAACCGCCATCAAAACCCTGCTGACAGCCAAACCGGTTTTCGATTTCGATACCATGGCGCATACTAACCTCGGTCTGCTTTCCGGTCAGGAAGGAACCTCTGTTCAAATCAGTTCGGATAAGAATCTGCCGGCAGGTACCGGCACAATTGATCTGGCAGTTAAAGCTTTTGACTGGGAATGGAATGACAATAATGTCCATATGTTGCTGGAGTCAGTCGGAACAACGGAGGCCGGCACAGCTAAAATGTATTTGTACAAATACAAGACCAGCGGCTTGGCATTGTATCTGGAATTGTTCCAAACCGGGAAAAAAATTTTTCTGACCTGTCCGGTAAAAGACTGGGAAAAGCAATCCTGGCATCATGTGGCGATTGTCTACTCGCCGGAGACTGTAATCCTGTATGTTGACGGAGTAAAATGCAAGTCTGCCGATTTTCCGGAAATCAAAAAATGGCCGGGGACTTTCAATGTCGGCCCCGGAACAAAAGCTTTCGGCTGGAGCGGCGGCAGGACAACTATCGCCAATCTCACCATATTCGATACGCCGCTTAAGCCTGCGGAAATTAAGGCTATCGCCAAGGAACGGCTGCCTAATCTGAAGATACAGGTTTCGGATGAAGAGAGCGCACATATCGGCGGCAAGACAGTCGCTCCGCCAAGCCCATGGTTTAAAACCAGACCCAAGCTCGGGATGGAGGCGCTTGCGCCTGAAACAGTTCTCCCCCCCTGGATACCGGCATCGATAAACGGCTCTATTGTCAGCGTATGGGGCAGGAACTATGATTTCAGCGGCAGCTCACTGCTCAATTCGATTGAGTCGAATGCCGGGCGTTTGCTTGCCGCGCCACTGAATTTGCAGATTAAAGTCAATGACAAAGAAGGGATACTGACATTCGACTCTCCGGTGATTCTGCAAAAGCATAAAGGGCGGATAATACTGAAGCGCGAATCAGGAGAGTTTAACGGAGTAAAAGCTTCGATAGAGTACGCCGTTGAATATGACGGCATGATGTTCTGTAAACTGGTCATATTGCCGTCCGGGAAAAAAATTGGCAAACTGATCGCTTCAATCCCATATTCGAAAGAAACTGCCGCATTTATTCATTATGTCGGAGCGCCGACCGCTTATGAATCCCAGGATCTGCCGAAAAATTCCTGTTCAGTGAAACTGGATGAAAAGCCTGGTATCGTATTCAAGAGCGGGTTCAAAACCAGTGTCTGGATCGGCAACAATGACCGTGGGCTGTTGTGGTTCGCCGAGGCAGAACAGCACTGGTGGCCGAAGGATCGCAACGATATGATCGAAACCGTCAGAAACTCAGACGGCACAGTCAACCTTAATCTGAATATGGCGACTGCAGAAATTCCATATGGCAACAGCAAAGAACTCGTTTATGAATTCGGATTGATGGCTACACCGGTTAAGCCCGTGCCCGCCGGGTGGCGCGGGATGAACGTTACTGCTCAATACGATGCGTTCAAGGGCGATAGTCGCGGCAATTACCTGATCTACTGGCCTAACGAATGGCGTTATATGAGTCTGGATCCGGAACCGACCAGAGCCCTGAACATAGACAAAGTTAAAGCAAAAGTCAGCCGAGATATGGCAGAAGGCAGAAAAATTATACCGTACTGGACCCGGCTGCATTTTGAGACAAAAGACGAAAGCAAGGTTAATACCGACGCGTTGGCAGTACAGGACAAATGGGCTGCCGAGCCGGGACGCCCGGGCGGCGGGGTCCATCAGATGTATCGTGCATCATGTAATTCCGAGTGGGCGGATTATCTAGTCTGGTGCGTTGATGAATGGGCGAAAATCATGGGCCACCTTGACGGGATATATATGGACGAAACTCAACCGATTCCCAATACCAGCGAAGCCAGCGGCGGCGGATATACCGATTTCTCAGGAACCAGACGTCCGACTTTCGAAGCTATGGGCAGCAGAAATCTGATTAAACGCATCACATATAACACCTGGATGCGAAACAATAAGGAACTGCCATGGTCAATCGCACATTGTTCGGCCACGCACACAATGCAGAATTTAAGCATGTATACAGCGATGCTGATCGGCGAACATATTTATTCCGGCTATTTCGTTAACAATCCAGAATATCTGCCGCCGGAAAATGACAAATTATACTATTACAGTTATGCGCTGTCGATGGACAGGGTGCGTGCTGAATGCTACTGGAAACAGTGGGGGGCGGTAATGATCTGGCTGCCGTGCCTGAAGAACCAGAAGGATATCATGACTAATCCGGCCACCACCCGTGACATGCTCTCCAGAGTTATGCAGGCCGACATGCTGGTATGGCCGTTATTCTGCAATCCGCAGGAAGTCATGAAAACCTGGAAATTCCGTAAAGAATTCGGCATTGCTGATGCTGCCGTACAATTCACGCCTTACTGGGAGAACAGCCAGATAGTTTCCAGCAAAGAGGATGTGGTTGCCGGCTATTACCGGAACGGCGATAAATATCTGATACTAATATCCAACCTGAACCGGACCGCCCAGAAAACAGTCTTCTCATTAAAAGGAATTAAAGCATACTCCGTAAAAAATGCAGAAACCGGCAGTAAAATTGAGTTAAACAATGATTCTGTGAAATTAAATATCCCGCGCAATGACTATATTGCCCTGGGTGTGAATTACTGAGCACATTTGGAGTAAATTTAATGTATATTATCGTAAAAAATGAAAGTCATAAACTTTTTCTGCCAACCGCTAAAGCCAGACAATATGCGGAGCCGATGATTGTCGCAGGCAAAGAAGCCAACCTCATGTATCTGGCTCAACACAAACAGGCAGTGCCGAAAATGCCGATAACCGGTTCTTTTGTCTATCCGCATCCGCCGAATTATCGCGGAATGTGTACGTTGCATTACGGCAAAAAAGAATGGATAAAGATGCTCAACAATTTAAAACGGATGGGTATGGACACGATCATTCTGCAGGCCGCGGTATGGAACGAACTGAGAGAATGTTATTATCCGTCAAAGCACTTTGCCGGACATCACAGCTGGAATGTGGTGGAGCCGATGCTTGAAGCCGCAAAAGAAACCGGGCTAGCCGTTTTTCTCGGCGGTTACGGTTCGGTTACCGGCTGGGCGGAAAAACTCAATTCCAATATGATGGAAGAGGAAAAACTCAACCAGAGCGCTTGCTACCGGGAATTATTGAAATACCGCAGTCTATTTGACGGTTTCTACTTTGCACCGGAAACCGCCTATTGCGGCACCCGCGATGTCGGCCGGGAAAAATTTCTCAATGAACTTTACCGGGAATTTTTCTGTGAAATAAAAGAGAAGACGCCGGATATGCAAATACTGATGTCGCCGGCAACCAAATATTTTCCGGACAAAATGGAAGAGATGAAAGCCGCCTGGATGGCATTGCTGAACAGAGTTCCGCTTGATATCATGGCCCCGCAGGATTCTATCGGCTCCTGCGGCAACCAGTTATGCCATCAGCACGAAACTTACCGCGCCTGGACTGAAGTATGCCGGGATTTAAACATTAGATTCTGGTCGAACATAGAGCTTTTCGAAAGACAGGATCGGCTTGAAGGAGACAGTTATAATTATACCGCTTCGCCGGAGAGGGTTGCAGCCCAGATCAACAACGCCGCTCCGTATGCGGAAAAACTGATTTGCTGGGAAGCACCTTATTACCTCGGTCCGGATTCCGGCCGGAAAGGCGCTATCCTCCGCAAATTTTTAAATGAAGCTGAACAGGATAAAATAAGCCATGATCCGCTTCATTCATGCAGAAATTCAATTGTCGAACACAAGATTCCAGACGGTATGCTGGTAAGTCCGCCTTAATCTTAAAATAAATCAGTCGAGTCAGTGTCTTGTGGATGCGCGGAACGATTTTCCAATACTCTGGCAGGTTTTTTGCGCGGATGTTCAGCGTCAGCCCGGCCTTGCCATCCACCGCGATGATGGCTTTCAGCTTTATCGCCAGCTTTTCTATTTTGGACTTTTACGGAGTCTCTCATCGCGTCTTTACTGACGACAATAGAGGTGGTCACGCCGATCTATCTTTTTTTACTTCTGCAAAATTTTGGAAGAAGCTTTTGATTATAGCCCGCGCAGAAGATTGACTTCCGCTTTGGAAATATATTAAACGGAAACAGGTTCAGATATTTTTCCTTTTAAGTTGTATCAGTATCTTCCGGCAAAGCGCGTTGAGCAGAGCATCCCGCTCCGGAATATCAGATTTATTGTTCCGGATCAGGATGTCGGCAAATCCGGATGTCGGCTGAATGAATTGTTCGTGCCTTGGCACAACGCATTCCCGGTTATAAGCTAGAATATTCTCCCGGCTGCCGCCGTAACCGGCGGCCAGATTACGTGCAGTCCGCCGGTCAAGCATTTCCTCTAAATCAACATGAACATAACACTTTATGTCCATCAGTTCCCGCATTTCCGGATAGTACAGCGCAAAGTGGCCGTCAAAGATAACAACGCCTGAATGTTTGATTTCCCGGCAGTATGCAAACATACGTTCGACCATTAAAGAATCAGGAGTATTGAAATCGGGCTGCCAGTCTTGATGGTAGTCTGAATAGTATTTCGGTAACTGGTCAACCGGCTTGAAAAACCTGTCCAGTGAAATAATTTCCGTGACACAAGGCAGCAGCAATTGACGAATCAAATTGCAGACTGTAGATTTTCCGGATCCGCTGCCACCGGCGATTCCTATACGAAGGCATTCGGAATCTTGACCTAAACTCAACAGGTCATTAATCCCGGCTTCAATCGCATCGCTCATCGCCACCTCGCAATAAGTTATTTATATTGTTGTTGATCCGGCTTGCTTATTAATATACGATTTTGTTCAACGGGTATTCGACGATGCCGGCACCGCCCGCCTTGATGATCTCGGGAATCAGATCGCGGATGATATGTTCATCAACGATGGTATTGATGGCGCACCAGCCCTCTTCCGCCAGCTTGGAAACGGTGGGACGCTCCAGCGCAGGAAGTTTTTTCAGCACACCGGCCAGGTCTTTTTCCCGGATGTTCAGCATCAACCCAACCTTGCCCTGCGCGGCCAGGACGGCTTTCAGCAGCATCGCCAGTTTTTCGATTTTGGATTTTTTCCAGGAGTCTTTCATCGCGTCTTTATTGGCAATGAAGCGGGTGGTGCTTTCGCACAGCGTATCAATTATTTTCAGATTGTTCGCGCGAATGGAAGAACCGGTTTCGGTGATTTCAACGATGGCGTCCGCCAGTACCGGCGGTTTGACTTCAGTCGCCCCCCAGCTGAATTCCACGGTGGCTTTTACTTTGTGTTTTTTCAGATAACGCTTGGTCATGCCTACAGCTTCGGTGGCAATCAGTTTGCCTTCGAGGTCTTTGGGGCCTTTGATCGGGGAGTTTTCCGGTACGCACAGCACCCAGCGAAGCGGTTTGCGGCCGACTTTGCCGTAAACCAGTTCGGCGGCTTCGACCACATCAGAACCATTTTCCTGAATCCAGTCGAAACCGGTCAGGCCGCAATCCAGAATACCCTTCTCAATATATCTGGACATTTCCTGTGCGCGAATAAGCATACACTCGATTTCCGGATCGTCAATCGTCGGATAATATGATCTGGAACTGATGCTTATGGCATAGCCTGCCTTCGCGAACATATCCACCGTACTTTGTTCCAGACTCCCTTTTGGTATCCCCAGCATGAGTTTTTTTGCAGTCATAATATTTCCTTTATTTTAATATTTAATATTGATCATCCTGAAATATACGCATCTTAATTGATTTTTAAAATCTGATTGCGTTATTTTCTCCCGGATGAATGATCATTTACAAATTCAATGGATTTAATTTGCGCAGGAAGTACCTTTTCATTTTGTCCGTCAAAACAGGTGTTGGCTGAATCCTTTAATTCCTTATTGTGCTCAAGCACGTATAAATAGTACAAGGCGGATTCTATGCAAGTTCTGCCGATTTTTCTGTCACTGCCGAATTTTATTATACACGGAACCAGCTTTTCCTGCAATGGAGCAAAAATATTCATCTTGTAAATTTCCTGATATCTGTCACAGATATCCGTCAGGGTTTCCGGCATTGCCAGGTAATCATGGACTCCGGCCTCTTCTACTCTGAAAGCAACGTCTCTAACCAGAACCGCGTAAGGCCCGGTCAGATACGGGCGTTTAATTCTGGATTCATAGCGTTCGCTGATTGCGTCTTGAGATTTTAAATCCGCCAGATTTTTGCAATGCGGAGAACCTTTGAAAACAGTAAACAGCGTTTCCCATATAATATCCAGCGATTCTGATAATGGCAGAATTCCCGCTGAAAAATTATTGCGGGGAAGCGTTCTGGTCAGATGAAACCAGCAGACATAATCAAGCGCTCCCGGTTTCACATTGCATTCTTTTTCAAATACCGCAGTTAACACGCGGTCGCCATAATCATCAGGATTATGTTTCTCATAATATTCTTCGATATCAAACGCTTTTAAAAATGCAACGATGTCCTGAGCGGCGATTCCATAAATTCCCGATATTGACTTCAGCGTCGAAGCCGGATTTTCGCAGTCAAGAATAAGCATTTTATGCTCCTTGTTGATTTTCAATATCCGGTTCGGTGGAATCGCGTTTAATAAGCTCTATTTTGCGCCATTTCCCGGTTCTGAACCGCCATAGAATAATACAGGCCTCCACCAGGATCGTGAAAGTCATATAAGCCCAGATCGTGACGATCGAACTCTTGAAAACGAGCACCAGCACGCAAATGCCGGAGACCAGCAGACCCCAGTTGGATATCGCGCTGATCAGCAGCACCGCTTTGGTATCGCCGGCGCCGCGCAAAGCCCCCATGAACACAAATTTAGTTGCATCAAAAAAATTGAAGATCGCTGCGAACATCAGAATCATTTTACCGATTTCCAGCACTTGTTTGAAATCAATCGTGCTACCGCTGTGCTTCGGACTGAACAGCGAGATTAACGTGACCGGCAGAAACAGATAAACCGCAGCCGCGAAAATCATATATGCCGCCGCCATCCGCCACGCCCGGTAGGCGCTTTTTTCAGCGACGTCCTTATGGCCGCGCCCGATATTCTGTCCGACGACAATCGAAGTGGCGTCGGTGAAACCCAGCAGCGGTCCGAAGCTGAACTGATTGATGGTGAGCGCAATGGTGGTTGCCGCCAGCGCCGCCGGCTGGAGATACCCGATCATGAAAGTTACGATGGTGAACGCGCCGACGTCAAACAGTACCTGCAAGCCGGCCGGGGTTCCGAAAGACAACAGTTTCCTGACATAGTCCCATTCCAGTTTACAGTTGGTCCTGGTCGGGAAAACACTTTGGTCTACGCTGAGAAATCCGATAAATGCGCAAATAAATGAGAATATTGCCGACAGCGTTGTCGCTGTTCCAGCGCCATATATACCCAGCGCCGGAGCTCCCCATTTGCCGAAAATCAGCATATACGCCAGGAAAAAGTTCAGTACGCAGGATGCGATAATTATCACCGCGACGAACTTTGTCTGTCCCCGTCCGGAGAAAAACGCGAAAAACGGCTCGCTCATACAAATAAAGGCTCCGCACGGGATCATAGAGTTATAATAGTCCAGCTCGAGCGCAATCAACACTGGCGCATGTCCACTATGCGCCAGCAGGAAACGTCCGATCTGCGGCGATATATAACCGATGAAAATACTTGCGCCGACGGCAAAATAAAATCCTGTCCACGCCGCCCGGACGCAGGCGTTATTGTTCCTTGCTCCGAAAAACTGTGCAACCAGTGCGGAGGTAAAGTTGGTGGTCACCATAAAAAATGAGAACATGGTAAAATAAAGGATGCCCGCCGGAAATGCCGCCGCCACGTCCTCTGTCGAATTCATCGCCAGGAAACACCGGTCAGTGAATTGCATGATAAGATGGCTGGCGCTCATGATCATCAGCGGATAAGCAATCCGCCAAATTTCAAAATAACCGCCCGGCTCTTTAAAATGCCGGCGTCCGACGTAACTATATAATTTGTTCACTATTCTCGTCATAAAATAATGTATCCAAGTTAACGAAAGTGAATAATTTAGCATTTTTTTTGAGGTTTAAAAATATAGCCGCTGTTTTTTCCTAAAATACCGGCAATAAGTTTTTGACCCTCCTTCATTTTTACCGATACGGACAACATAACTTAACGGACAGCCCGTCAATCTTTGTATTCTTTACCATTGAGTTTCATTCTTTTTTGAGGTTTTTACAATTTATGCCTTTATAATGCTAAGAGATATGGATATATTATCGGCAGTTAAATTATGCTATAAATGAATGAATTCGGGAAATACGCGGCCATGAGCATCAGGTTCCGTTGTAAAAAGTGTAACCAGAAATATGAACTGGATGATGATTGTGCAGGCGATACTATTGACTGCACCAGATGCAATACACCAATGCTGGTTCCGCAGCAATCCGAAATCCCCCCCGGCACTTCCAGCCCTAAGGATGCCTTGCTGACCGACTCATCAAAAGATACAACGTCCGACGATATTATTTTATACTGCAAAATATGCAATCAGAAATACCAGCTGCCTAAAAGTGCAGGTGGCCAAATCGCTGAATGCTCCAAATGCAAAAATGAAATGCTCATCCCCTTGCAATCAGAGAATGCGCCTGAAAAAGTAACCCCGAAAGAAAATGTAATTTTATGGTGCAAATCCTGCGGACAGAAACTCTGTCTGTCTAAAGAGCTTGCAGGTCAGACAGGGGAATGTACTAAATGCCGCAAGGTTTTTGAAATTCCGGCAGAATCAGAAGCAAAACTTTCAGGAATTTTGAGTCTTCTAAAGAAAGAAGTATCAGAGAAAAAAGGCGTTCCTGCTAAAATTTTGTCAAAAAAACCAGCGTCTGAGTAAACGCGGACCCAACGCTGGATCCAAGTACTTCCAAAAATAACGTGACATCCATAATCAAAACAAGGAAAATACGATCCTTATTTTATAAATAATAATTCTATAAACTATGTCTCTAAAACCAATCCTGCCGGCCAAAAAAATTTGCATATTACGCCGGCAACCGGACGCAACTTCAGTACCAGACAGGTTATTAATCGCATCCTTGCGTCCTGTAAGGTGAAAAAAGTTTGGCGAATTTCTTGAATTTTGGTGTAAACAGGGCAATATTATCGATTTTAATAACGTTTAAGATGGAGTCCAGATAAAAATGAGCTGTAATTGTAAATTGCCGGACAAGATGCTTGCATGGCCGCTTTTCGGTGCCGGTATGGACAAACTCGGAAAAGACGATAAGCCCTGTGAAATACCCGTTCCCGTCAATAGCGACGACGAACTTCTAGTCAGAATTGATGCAATAGGACTTTGTTTCTCGGATGTCAAACTGATCCGGGCGGGCGAAGAACATCCCCGCGTCATCTCCAAAGACCTAAGCACAGACCCGGTGATTCCCGGACATGAAGCCGTAATGACGGTAGTCAAAGTCGGGAAAAATCTGGAACACAAATTTAATTGCGGACAGCGTTTTATTATACAGGCGGATATTTACATTAACGGCAAAGGTTTTGCCTATGGCTACGCGATCAACGGAGGGATGGCCCAGTACAGTCTGATTGATCAGCGTGTACTCAACGGCGATGAAGGCTGTTACCTGCTGCCGGTCAAAGATGATACCCCGTCCGCAGTCGCGGCGTTGATGGAGCCCTGGACCTGTGTTCAAGCCAGTTACATGATTGAAAACCGTACTGTCCCCAAACAGAACGGTTCCGTGCTGATTGCCGCCGAGCCCGGCAGTCGTAAAATCTATGCGGCCGGAGAATTGCTGAAAAAATCCTGTCCGTCGAAGGTTTGCGCGTTGAACCTTTCATCCGGTGCCCTGGATGCACTGGAAGCGGAATTGAACATCAAAGCGGATGTGATTAAGACTATAACCGATGATTTGAAGTTTGACGATATCTTTATCTGCGATGTCAGCGACCAGAAACTTGGCGAAAAACTGGCAAAAGCCTGCAATCGCGGCGCGGTAATCAGCTTTATCGGCGATTATCCTGATGACGCCTGGTCTTTCGATGTCGGCAGCA
Organism: uncultured Lentisphaeria bacterium; assembly: GCA_903863035.1. GTDB lineage: Bacteria > Verrucomicrobiota > Lentisphaeria > Victivallales > Victivallaceae > CAIPAT01. The sequence continues at coordinate 18,213 of CAIPAT010000409.1, read as the reverse complement.
TTCACTATGAAGGCTGGTTCTATCAGGGGGCTAAAGGCGAGGTACTCTCCGCCGCCTATGGCAGAAATGTCAGGAGCGAACTGAAGAAAGGCGGCGTTTGCTGGCTGCCCGGCGGAGCCGGTGCCATGGGGCAGATGCACACCCAGATGGCGGTAGAGTCGGAGAACTGCCCGAAACGCATTCTGGTTTCCGATATGGATGACGCCCGCATCGAAAATGTGCGTTCACAACTGGCCGGCAAGATACAGGAAAAAGGCATCGAATTCGTCACGCTCAATCCGACTGGCATGTCGCCTGAAAAATTTGAAAAAGCCATTGCGGATTTCGCTCCGGAAGGCTTTGACGACATCATCATGCTGGTACCGGTAATTCCGGTATTGAACGGTTCTGCAAAATTTCTTAAAGACGATGGTTTAATGAATATTTTCGCCGGGATTCCGGCGGGCAAAGAAGGTGAACTGAACGTGAACGGCATCGCATCCCGCGGAATGCGTTTCATCGGTTCCAGCGGCAGTAAAACCGCGCATTTGCGCCATACCCTGGATTTGGCGGAAAAAGGTCTGCTGAAGCCGGTCACCGCACTGGCGGCACTCGGGGGCATGAATGCCCTGAAAGAAGGGCTTGACGCTGTGATCAATGCCAAATTCCCCGGCAAAACAGTGATTTTCCCGAACTGTCCGGAGATGCCGCTCACCCCGGTCAAAGATATTTCAAAATTAGCCCCGGGGATTGATGCGACGCTGGATGAAAACGGATTTTATACCAATGACACTGAACGGCAACTACTGGAGGCCTATACCCGCTGATGACTTCACAGGCAGGCAATATAACTTGTATCCGGCTGAAACTGCTTTTAACCGCGGTCTGCCTTTGTGTCTTTTCAATGGTCTCATCCGGGGCCAAGGTTTTTGACTTTGAAGACTTTACCAATTCCGAAAGCCGCAGCCTCAGCAATACCAAAGCTGACTCCTGGAGTATTGTCGGCAAAAATATTGTGGTAAAGGGCAATGTATATATTCCTTACGGGGATATTACCATTTATGCTGACCGCGCAATCGTTAACACTGAAAGCAAAGACATTGAAGCGGCAGGCAACATCCGGCTGTATAAAACGAAAAAGAAAAAGGCGAATATTCCGATTGGCGATCTGGTTAAACTGCAAGCCATGCCGGAAGTTATGATCAAAATTCTTGGATATACTGTAGACCCGCTCGGCAACCAGACCGTGGACGTGGAAGCATATACCAGGGGCGATATGGTCAAAGCCAGCCGGGTCAGCGGAAATCTTTCCACCGGGGTAATTGATATTACCGACTTTGAAGCCAGGTATAAGACATTCGTCTGCAAAGCCAAATCCGGCACCCGCAAACCCAGCGGCGAAGTAAATGTCAAGGACGCGGAGATAAGCTCCTGCGAATATCTTGAAACCGACGAAGGCCATTATTCCATCAGTTGCAGCGATGCCAATATTTACCCATATGCGTCAGACAGTTTCGGCTTTAACGGATACAATCCGGATATTGGAGACCACAGTATCTGGGGATATAACTGCAAGATGAATGTTTTCGGCGTTCCAGTATTCTGGGTTCCATTGTTTTACAAACCGAAAGACGAAAGTCCCGGCCTGCTTCAAGTCCGCGGCGGTTACAGTTCCGACTGGGGGATGTACCTGGGCTTGTCGAAAAAATTTCAGATTAGCGACTATCCGTACGCAACCACTAAAATGTTTGTCGACCTTTATTCGTTGCGCGGCGTCGGATACGGCAATGAAACAGAAATACAAACGGAATATTCAAAGACTGATATTTTCGGATACGGACTTTATGACCAGCGCCCTTATAATACCAGCGATGTTGAAAACGGACGGCTCACGATTCCGCATGGCCGTTATGATTTCAGACTGAGCAATGTTACGCATATTACTCCGAAATTGGATTTCAGGGGTAATTTAGAAATCACCAGTGACTATTACTTCCGCAGTGATTTTTTCAGCGATGCGTTTAACGCCAACCCGGAGCCGGCAACTTACGCCGCGCTGGAACAGCAATTCGACCGGCTGTCAACTTCGCTGTACATCAGGCCGCGAGTAAATAATTTTTACACTGCAGTGGAGCAGCTGCCGGGATGGCGGATGGATGTACCGAGGCAGGAACTATTCTCCAACGTGTTCTATCAAGGCGAAACGAGCGTCGCCAATCTAAGGATGAAGTGGCGTGAATTTGACAGCCCGCGAACCCAAGGCAATCTGGTAGATCCTGCAAATTACAGTTCTTTACGGTTTGACACCTTGCACATGTTCTATTATCCTTTCAAACTTGACTGGCTGAACCTGATTCCGCGTTCCGGATTCCGCATGACTTATTACCAGGACTCTTCAAAATCCAGTGTTTCCGAGCAAGACCTGAATAACATGTTTGCGGTTAATAATGCCGAAGGCGACTCCAGCGCCTTTGTTAAAAATTATGACCACAAAGGGGGCAGCCAGTTCCGCGTCGTCGGAGAATTCGGGCTCGAAGCCAATACAAAAATATACCAGTCATGGCAGAATACTAAAAATGCGTTCTGGAACCTTGACGGTATGCGCCATGTGTTCGAACCGTATGTCAATTATACCTATATTCCCGATCCGACGGTAGACCGTAAAAATCTCTATTACTTTGATGATATTGACCGTATTCAGGAGCAGAACTTCGTCCGTCTCGGCATGTTGAACCGCTTGCAGACCCGCCGCGGCCCTTACGGCGGTGAACAAATATATAACTGGATGTCCATGGAAAACTATTGGGACTATCACTTCCAGACACAGGACGGATTTAATAATGTCGGGGATTTCTGTACTAAATTCAATTTTAATCCGTTTGAAGATACAAGCATGACCAGTTTGATGTCGCTGAATGCGGGGAATAATTCTTTTACCGGCCCGACCAGCAACGGTGGACAGTCTGGTTTCAGTAACGGAATCAGCGACCTTCTAAATAAATACGAACTTATGCTTAAATATAAAATTATTCAGGATGTCAATGTACACTTCGGTTACGTATTTCAAAATTATTACAGAACAGAGTCGGCTTATTCAATGGGCAGCACGCTGACGCAGCTGGATACCGGCAGCGCGTTTGATCAAAACTATAGCACCAAGATTCAAACTCTGGTTTTCGGCTTTGACCATCCGTTTACGATGGACCGCACACTGAAAGGCTCATATGAAATTTTTTATGATTTCGAAGCAGGATATGTCCGGGAAATCAGATCGAAAATAAGTAAAACCATACACTGCTGGGAATTGGCAGTGGAGTTGTCGCGGTCAACAAATAAGGACGACAACGGCAGTAAAGAGTACAAAAACTCAATTATGGTCACAATGAACTTGACCGGAATGGATACCCCGCTTAAACAGGTAAACCGCCAATCAATGCCGGGCAGCAGCAGCGGCAGTGGCAGCGGCAGCGGCGGCGGTACAAGTTTACAAGGATTTTAAAATGTATATAGTAACAGGTGCGGCAGGACTTATCGGCAGCGGCGCAGTCTGGGGGCTCAACAACTCAGGCATCGAAGATATTCTGCTGGTTGACCATCTGGTTAATTCCGAAAAATGGAAAAATCTCCGTGCCCTGAAATATGCTGATTATATGGAAAAAGATAAATTCCGGGAACAACTGCTGGCCGGAGCATTTGCGGCGAAGCGGATTGAAGGCATAATTCACATGGGAGCCTGTTCCGCCACCACCGAACAAGACGCTTCATACCTGGCGGACAACAATTTCACTTATACCAAAGAACTGGCCTTGTTCGCGGCAAATAATAATATCCGTTTTATTTACGCTTCGAGCTGCGCAACTTACGGCGATGGAACGCAAGGCTACAATGACAATGAAAATGCGCTGGATTCGCTGCGGCCCATGAATATGTACGGTTATTCCAAACACATGTTCGACCTTTGGGCCAGACGCCATGGCCTGCTGTCAAAAATAACCGGTCTGAAATTTTCCAATGTTTTCGGTTCGAATGAACTGCATAAAGGTGAAATGCGCAGCGTGGTATGCCGCGCTTTTGAGCAAATATCCGCTGACGGCAAAATGAAACTTTTCAAGTCCTGCCGCCCGGAATTTAAAGACGGCGAACAACAGCGTGATTTCCTCTATATCAAAGATGCCGTAAACATGATTTTATTCCTTATGAACCATCCGCGCGGATATGGTATTTTCAACATCGGCAGCGGCAAGGCTGAAACTTGGAAGGCGCTGGCGGAAGGCGCTTTTGCAGCCCTGGACAAACCAGTTAATATCGAATATGTCGAAATGCCGGAACATCTGCGTAACCGCTACCAGTATTATACAAAAGCCGAAATGGGCAAACTGCGAACTCTGGGCTATCAGCAGGAAACCACCCCGCTGAAAGCAGCAATTAAAGATTACATTTGCGACTACCGCCTTAAAGACAAATATCTCGGCGACTGATTAAGCCGGACTTACGCTTCGCAACGATGCCGAAAAAACCGCTTGTCATATTGCTGACTCAGACGGATTCTGCTCATTGTGTCCAAAATATGGAATAAAACTAAAAACCATTCCGGGCAGTGATGTCCGGAATGGTTAAAGAAAATCTTAACCGGTCGCCGGCTTTATTCAGTTCTTTTTCAGGAACGCGTCAACAGCGTCGGCTATTTTCCTGCCGGCTGCGATAGCCCTGACTACCAGGGAAGGCCCCGCGGCAATGTCCCCGGCTGCAAAAATACCTTGTTCCGAAGTTTGTCCATCCTGGTCAACGGCGACGTTGCCTCTGGCATCCAGCGTTACGCCGAACTGCTCGATGGCACCGAATTTCTGCGGACCGGTGAAACCCATTGCCAGCAATACCATATCGGTATCCAGCGAAAATTCCGAACCAGGGATTTCTTTCATCTTGACCGGACGACCAAGTTTATCGTTTTCCCATTCGACTTTTACCAGATTCAACTTTTTAATATTGCCGCTGCCGGAGAAGCTTTTCGTCAGCACGCTCCACATCCGTTCGCAACCCTCTTTGTGGCTGCTGGAAGTACGAAGCTGATAAGGCCACTGCGGCCATGGGGTGGATTCATGACGCTCTTCCGGCGGCTGGGGCATAATCTCGATCTGGGTCACAGCTTTGGCTCCCTGCCGCAAGGCAGTGCCGACACAGTCGGAACCGGTATCGCCACCGCCGATGACAACAACGTTTCTGCCTTCAGCCAGAATGTCCTGTCCTTTGACCGTCTCGCCGGCAACGCGGCAGTTCTGCTGATGCAGATAGTCCATCGCGAAATGGATGCCGTCAAGTTCCCGTCCAGGAACCTGAAGGTCGCGGGGAGTTTTGGCGCCGTTGCAGAGGCAGACAGCATCAAAACGGCTTTTCAGATAACTGCCGGCGATATCTTTGCCGATTTCAACACCGGGTTCAAAACATACGCCTTCCGCCGTCATGAGATCAACCCGGCGCTGAACGATTGCTTTGGACAATTTGAAGTCAGGAATCCCGTAGCGGAGCAGTCCGCCCGCGAATTTATCTCTTTCAAAGACGGTGACGGTATGCCCTTTTTTGTTCAGGATATCGGCGACCGCCAAACCGGCCGGCCCGGAGCCGACCACCGCGATCTTTTTACCGGTCATCATCACCGGGGCCGAAGGCTTGATTACGCCTTCATTAAATCCTTTTTCAACCAGCCACAATTCCAGTTGACGGACAGAAACCGGTCCGGTGTGAATGCCGATGGTGCAGGAAGTTTCACAGAGCGCGGGACAGATTCTGCCGGTAAACTCCGGGAAGTTACTGGTGGACAGCAATATTTTCAAAGCGTCCTGCCAGTGTCCGCTGTAAATCAGTTCATTCATTTCAGGAATGACGTTGGCCAGCGGGCAGCCGCAACCGTGACAAAACGGAATACCGCAGTTCATGCAGCGCGCGGCCTGCAGCTTGACCTGCTCATCAGTCAAACGGACTTCGACTTCATTAAAATCTTTGAGCCGCTCTTCGACAATCCGGTATTCCGGTTCTTGTCGCGGTATTTCAATAAAACCTTTTGGCTTTCCCATACATCACCTCAATATCAGTTAATTGTTTTCAATTTTGCGTTCGATTTCTTCGTCTTCCTTAAGCATCTGCCCCAGAGCTTTCCGGTAATCGATCGGGAAGACTTTGACGAATGCGGGGAGGCAGTCCTCCCAGCCATCCAGAATTGCTTTGGCCTTCATGCTGCCGGTGGCGGCAAGATGTTCAGCAAGCAGCGATTTCAGTTCAGCAACATCATCCGGCAGTACAACCGGTTCCAGGTCTACCATATTGAGATTGCATTTCTGGTCGAAATCGTTATTCTCATCGTAGACATAGGCAATACCGCCGCTCATGCCGGCGGCGAAGTTGACGCCGACGGGTCCCAGGACAACGACACGGCCTCCGGTCATGTATTCGCAGCAATGATCGCCGACGCCTTCAACCACCGTAATCGCACCGCTGTTTCGGATGGCGAAGCGTTCACCGGCCTGGCCGTTGATAAGCAGTCTGCCGCCTGTAGCTCCGTAAAGCAGGACATTGCCGGCTATGATATTTTCTTCAGGTTGAAAATCGATCTTATCCGGCGGACGGACGATGATTTTGCCGCCGGAAAGTCCCTTGCCGACATAATCGTTGGCTTCGCCGATGAGCGTAAAAGTTACGCCGTGCGCCAGAAACGCGCCGAAGCTCTGCCCGGCACAACCCCGGAAAGTGATATTAACGGTGTCCTCCGGCAAGCCGGCGTTACCGTATTTTCTGGCAATCAGGCTGGACATCATGGTGCCGGCGGTACGGTCAACATTGCAGATAGTCTCTTCAAAGCTAACCGGCGTCTGCTTTTCAAGCGCATCCTGGATTTTGGGAATCAACTTGAGGTCATAAGCTTTGTCAATACCATGATCCTGCGCTTTCAAGCAGCGTACCGGCAAGTTAGAATCCCATGACCGTTCAAATATTTTCGAAAAATCTAGATTTTTAGCTTTCCAGAAATCAATCGCTTCATTAAATTCCAGCATGTCGGAACGTCCGACGGCCTCTTCCAGCGATCTGAAACCGAGCATCGCCAGATATTCACGCACTTCTTCCGCGATAAACATCAGAAAATGCTGGATGTGTTCAGGTTTGCCGCGGAACAGTTTGCGCAGTTCAGGATCCTGGGTGGCGACGCCGACCGGACAGGTGTTGGAATGGCATTTGCGCATCATCACGCAACCGATGGAAACCAGAACCGTCGTGGCAAAGCCAAACTCTTCCGCGCCGAGCAATGCACCGATGATTACGTCGCGCCCGGTTTTAAGCTGGCCGTCAACCTGGACCCGGATGCGGTCGCGAAGGTTATTAAGCACCAGCGTCTGCTGAGTTTCAGCCAGGCCGAGTTCCCACGGCAGACCGGCATGTTTAATGGAAGTGAGCGGGGATGCCCCGGTGCCGCCGTCGTGACCGCTGATCAGCACCATGTCGGCATGCCCCTTGGCAACGCCGGCCGCCACTGTTCCGACGCCGACTTCAGAAACCAGCTTAACCGAAATTCTGGCGGCGGTATTGGCATTTTTCAGGTCATAAATCAACTGCGCCAGGTCTTCAATCGAGTAAATATCGTGGTGCGGCGGCGGAGAAATCAAAGTGACGCCGGGCGTTGAATGTCTTACTTTGGCGATCACTTTATTGACCTTATGACCAGGTAATTGTCCGCCTTCGCCCGGTTTAGCACCCTGGGCAACCTTGATCTGGAGCTCGCGGGCATTGACCAGATATTCGCCGGTAACGCCGAACCTGCCGCTGGCAACCTGCTTGATGGCGCTGCAGAGACTGTCATTGTTAGCCAGCGGTTTGTATCTTTCAGGGTCTTCGCCGCCTTCACCGCTGTTGCTCATGGCGCCGAGCCGGTTCATGGCGACAGCAATAGTCTCATGGGCTTCTTTGCTGATTGAGCCGAATGACATGGCGCCGGAGACAAAGCGCCGGACAATTTGTGCTGCGGATTCGACTTCCTCCAGCGGAATTGAATTAACTTTTTTGAATTTGAACAAGCCCCGCAGCGTGCACAGATGCTTCTCCTGCCGGTTGATGTATTCGGCGTATTCCCGGTACTTCTGCCGGTCGTTGCTGCGTACTGCCTGCTGGAACGTGGAGATGGTTTCCGGGGTCCAGAGATGCGCCTCTCCATTCTGGCGATAATGATAACTGCCGCCGGCATCGAGAATTTCCGGCTTGCCTGATTCCGGTTTAAACGCCTTCAAATAGCGGGCATGTGCTTCCATGGCGATTCCTTCGTAGCCGATACCGCCAATGCGTGAAGCGGTTCCGGCAAAGATGTCATTTATCATTTTTTCATCAAGCCCGACAGCTTCAAATACCTGTGCGCCGCGATAGCTTCGCAGCGTCGAGATTCCCATTTTCGACATGACTTTGAGAATACCTTTACAGACTGCGGTAATGTAATTTTCTATGGCAGTTGTAGTATCTACTTTTTCCAGTTGACCATTTTCAACCAGGTTAGTTACAGTTTCCAGCGCCAGATAGGGGTTGATCGCGGTCGTGCCGTATCCAAGCAGCAATACATAGTGCATGATCTCCCTGGCTTCTCCGGTTTCCAGAACCAGGCCGGCGCTGGTGCGGAGCCCGCATTTGCTCAAATGCCGGTTGACGGCGGCGACCGCCATCAATGCCGGAATCGGCGCATGTCCTTCATCAAGCCCTCTGTCGCTGAGGATGATTACGCTCTTGCCGCTTCTGACGGCCTCTTCGGCCTTCCGGGCAAGTTCTTCCACCGCCGGTTTCAGCCCCTTGCCGTGGTTACCGGAATAAAATCCCATCTGAAGGGTAACCGCCTGGAATGACGGAACCTGAGAGGAACGCAGACGTTCCAGATCCTCGTTTGTCAGAATCGGGTTTTTAAGTTTAACCAGATGCGCGTGAAGCGGTTTTTCATCGAGAATATTTCCCTGATTGCCGATGTAAGTCATCAGGCTCATAACCAGTTCTTCGCGGATTGGGTCAATTGCCGGATTAGTAACTTGAGCAAACAACTGTTTGAAATAATTATACAGCAACTGCGGTTTTTCCGAAAGCACTGCCAGTGCGGCGTCATTGCCCATTGAACCGGTGGGTTCGTGTCCGGTCATAGCCATCGGCTTCATAATCATATTAATGTCTTCACGGGTATAGCCGAAAAGCATTTGATGTCTGATGATATCTTTGCTGACAATCGTCGGCACGACTGAGTCAAACAGACCGTGCAGCGAAATCTTGTTCTCCTCAACCCAGCGACGGTACGGCTGACGCCTGGAAACCAGATTCTTGATTTCAGCATCGAACATCACCCGCTTTCTGCGAAGGTCAACGTAGATCATCTGACCGGCGCCTAGACGCCCTTTTTTTACCACATTGCCGGCGGGAATGTCCAGTACGCCGGTTTCTGACGCGAGCACGATAAAATTGTCTTTAGTAATGGTATAGCGGGCAGGACGCAGACCGTTGCGGTCAAGCATCGCGCCGACGGCTTTGCCATTGGAAAACGCGAGCGCGGCCGGGCCGTCCCATGGTTCCATCAAGCCGGAATGATATTCAAAGAACCCGCGCAGATCATGGCCAAGGTGGTAGTCTTTACCCCATGCCTGCGGTACAAGCATCATCATTGAATGCGGCAGACTTCTGCCGGCGTTCACGAATATTTCCACCGCATTATCGAGGCAGGCGGAGTCACTTTGCCCTTCCTGGACTATCGGCAGCAGTTTCTTAATGTCTCCACTGAAAAGTTCAGATTCAAACGAATTTTCCCTGGCTTTCATCTGGTTGATATTGCCGCGCAGGGTGTTGATTTCACCATTGTGCGCCAGAAAGCGGAACGGCTGTGCCAGCGGCCATGTCGGAAAAGTATTGGTGCTGTAGCGCTGATGTACGATTGCCAGTGCGCTTTTCAAATCCTTGCAGGTCAAATCCGGAAAAAACTTCGGCACTTGCGGCGCCATCAATAAACCCTTGTAAACGATAACCCGGCAGGAGAGACTGACCACATAAAAACGATCGCCCACGCCGGTTTCTGCTTGAACCGTTTTTTCAATCATTCTCCGGATAACATAAAGTTTGCGCTCAAATGCGACATCGTCTTTTTCTTCCTTGCTGGCGGCAATGAAAAATTGTTTGATGTCGGGACGGGAGTCACGGGCAATTTTGCCAAGGGATTTTTCGTCAACGGGGACGTCTCTCCAGCCGAGAAAACGGCGGCTTTCTCCGGTAACAGTGTCGCAGACTATATCCATGCATTGCTTGCGGATTTTATCATCCTGAGGAAGAAAGACCATGCCGACAGCATATTCACCGGCTTGCGGCAGCTCAAATTTCAATCCGGCGCCGCGGAAGAATTCATCAGGAATCTGCAGCAGGATACCCGCGCCGTCCCCGGTATCGGGATCACCGCCGGCCGCCCCGCGATGCAGCAGCCGCTTCAGAACTTCTATACCCTGTTCTACAATTTTATGCGATTGCTTTCCATCAATGTTCGCGACAAAACCAACCCCGCAAGCATCATGCTCGTTCTTGAAATCATATAGCCCGCGCTGGTCAGGCTGATAACCGCTTTGTCGGCCCGTTTGATCCATTTTCCTGTCTCCTTAGGTATATTAACTTTATTTTAAATCTCAATAATCAATGTGTATATTAACATTTTTCATGCCATAATAATATATTATTTCATAAACAACTTGTTACAAGTTAATTATGATTTAATAGCGTATATTATATATCCACAAATAGTTACATTCTTGTAATACAAAATTGTAATCGCTACATTTTTGTAATACAAACCCAGAAAGGAGAAGAGTATCGGCAGACAGAAAAGCCCGGCTTTAATTCAAGCCGGGCAGAGTATAACTTATACAGCCTCAATCAGCGTTATTACTGTTTGCGCTTGGGTAACGGGTTCTGGCGATGAGCCTCTTCCATTACATAGATCTGGCGACGAACCTGTTCATGCTTAACTTCCGGTTCAGCGCCGTTGACCAGAACTTGATAAAGGTCATTATAGAGGGCTTTGACCATGCTGCTGAAGCCGGTGTTATTGGAATTGGTATCAGTATATTCCCATGATTCATTGACCCACGGAAGGGTTTCTCCGCAATAGCCGCGATTCAGACTCCAGGGTTCCCACATCTTTTGCACAGGCGCTTCCGCCGGGTTGAAATATTTCCATTTCAGTCCGCTCGGTCCGCCGGTAAGGCCCCCGAGAGTTCCGCTGATGTTGTACATATCCCCCTGCGGATAAGCCTGGAAAGAATTCAGTACCACTTCAATGGTCGGCTTGTTTTTGCCGTGCATTGTCAGAGTGCAGAAGTTTTCGGCATCGCCTTTGAACGGAAAGTGGTTGGCATACATTTTGCAGAATACTTCCGGATAGCCTTCGCCGAACAGGACGATTGCATGGTCAACCGGATGCGGTCCGGTATTCAGCAGGTTGCCGCCCAGCTGATCCTGCAAGGTCTGCCAGTCCCAGCGGCGGGAATATCCGCTCCAGTTGGAACGGACAAAAACGATTTCACCCAGCACGCCTGAAGCAATAATCTGGAGCATTTTTTGGAAAAATGGATAGAAGCGGGAATTCTGAAAAGGATAGAAAGTCTTTTTTGCCTTCTTGGCGGCGGCAATAATCTGATCGAACTGCGCCACTGTACGGGCTGAAGGCTTCTCGCTGACCAGGTGGTAACCTTTTTTCAATCCGGCCAGTGATGCTTCCACATGGAAACGGCTCGGGGTCGCATTGATAAACAGGTCAAAACCGCCCGCATTGAGCAGTTCCTGATAATCTTCATATACTTTGCAGCCTAACTCGTTGACTGCGTCTTGACGCCGTTCCGCAATGTTGTCGGCAACCGCAACAATCTTGTACTTTTCATCGTTTTTCAGCCAATTGGCATGAATACCATAACCGCTGCGCCCAAAACCGGCGATCCCGACTTTGATGACTTTGTTACTCATGATCTATGCACCTTATTTGTTAAACATTCTTTTAAACCGATTTTTAAAGTTATATTTTTTAAAACCGGTTCAATACTATAATTCTACCCCGCAAACCCGATTAAGTCAATTATTAATTGTATAATTTATAAGAATTTTATAAAAAAAACTATTACAATTTCTGTAATTGTTGAAAAAATAACATAAGTCGAGTAGACATAATATGGTCTCCTACATTTAGGTTTCTTTTGTATTCCCTGTTTCTCCGCCCTTTCGGTTTGCGGAGTGTCACAATATTCAAACCATACGAGAAGACTTCAATGCCCCTCACAGAACCGGACTTGCAGATTTCCAGCATCCGGCTCTTCAGCTTAACTCACCTTGCACCTGATAATGTAAAGTTATGTACTATTTTGGGTCTGGGTAACGGATAATGCTTAAGGTACTCTGTGAGGTTTTCCCAGTTCATTCTCTCTTTCTGGCTGCGCCTGTTGAGCCACTTATGAACCAGTTTGGTCGTCGTCCGATAGAACTTTACTATTGCATCAGCGTTTCCGCTGACGCCGTAGTACTGATAATGCCCCCGCAGTTTCGCCGCGAGGGTCTTCCACCATTCTTTTGCTTTAAACTGGTTTCTTATTTCCTTCAGCCAGTCCTTCATGGCTTTGCATTTCGCGGTAAACTTCTTTCTGCTGGTCTTCCGCCCAAGCTTGAATTTGCCTTTGCGGGACTTGGTGCAGTAGTGAGTGAACCCCAGAAAGTCAAAGGTATTGGGTTTACGGTTCTGCTTTCCGGCGGTGTCCTTTTCAAAGCGACCGAACGTTATGTTCCGGCTCTTTGTCGGGTGTATCTCCAGACCGTACTTGTTGAACCTGTTCTTCAAGGCTCGTTCGATGCGTTCCGCATCGTCGGCGTATTGAACCGCGCAGACGAAATCATCGGCGTAACGCACCAGCTCGCAGAACCCTCTTACATGACTTTTAACCGTTGTTTCAAACCATTCATCCAGTACATAGTGCAGGAAGATATTGGATAATATCGGGCTGAGGATACTGCCCTGAGGCGTTCCGGCATCCGGTTTCACCAGCAGACCGGCATCGACATATCCGGCTTTCAGGAACTTGCCGATCAGGTTGAGCAGTGACGGATCCGCTATTCTTATGCGGATAAATTCCATCAGATACTCATGATTGACATTATCGAAAAAGCCCTTGATGTCCGCTTCCACAATGTGATTTACCGGATGGAACATGACCAGTTCGTCCAGACGCTTCAGCGCCTGATGACAGTTCCGGCCTCTGCGGAAACCATACGAACAGTTCAGAAAATCCTGCTCATAAATGCTTTCCAGTATCCCGACAATCCCACGTTCCACTATCTTGTTTTCCAGTGCGGAGATTCCCAATGGACGCATTTCCGTCTCGTTCTTGGGAATATAAACCCGTCTCGCCGGTTTAGGCTTATATTTCTTGCGCTTCAACCTTGAAACCAGTTGCTCCAGATTTTCATCCAGATTTACTCCGTACTCCTGCCAGCTTACATTATCAATTCCTGCCGCCTTATTCCTGTTCAGGCTGTAGTAGCAACCCCGGAGATATTCAACATCCAGCAAGTGAGCAAGGCTCGTAAACTGGAGGTTCCGGTCTCCCCGGGCATGCAAGGATATGAGGGATAACTTCGTCCATGTGTTGCCAATCTCGGTGTATTGCATTTTTAAATATTACCTCTCTGCGTTAAACTGCCGATCCCTTCGAGTGCGGCTTAGTCCGCTCGCCGGGAATTACCCCGGCTACTCCCCTAATATGAATCGGTCCGACTACCGTAACGCCGTACTGCCGTGTTGCTTTTTTCAGCTTCTTGGCTGCTTCTGTATGGCGCGTTCCGGTTCTCCCAAGTTCCAATGTAGACAGTTCGTATGCCCGCCGCGGACTTTGACCCCGGCACGCCGATGCGCACTCACCTTTGACGCACGCATCGATACTGGTTTCCTGGAAATGTATCCTTTGACCCAGTGCGTTGTTGTGTCGTTTTCGGGGCTCGATACCTTCACTTGCGTTGCGGCTGACAGACTCCTTTGCCAAGGCCTCGCACGATTTGTTGCCTCATCATGCGCTTGGTTTAGTTCCGAACTGCTGGTTAGGCTTTGTTCGTGCCGGATTAGCCGGCTTGTTTACATTAGCTTTGCTTGGCGCACACATTTTGGACAGTCATCCGGAGACTTTAGATAGTCGTTGAACGTAACGTTTTGTGTTTTCCATTTTCAATGATTACCCCCCCCATTTTGGACAGCTTTCTCCCTTCCCGCATTCGCGGGAGACAGCCCTTATAGGAGGTGTCTCAAAGTAGGGCGGTTTTGCCAAAACCGCCTTGTGAGCCAGTTTCGGCGAAACTGGCCTACTTAAAACTCCGCCTGCTAACTCCACTCCGAGATTCTGGACACTGCTGTGCAGAACTTTTCCGATGTAGCACTCCGCTCTGCGAGAGGTGTTCCGATCACCCGTCCGGCACTACACTAAATCATTCTGGACACCTGCCAGCCTCATTTTGGATCATCGTTTTAATTCATTTTGGACACTACGCCTGCTGGACTATTTTTCCTGCGGGTACAATTGTCCAGTTAAGTTTCTCGTTAACAAATAATCCCGCGCCTGCGGGATCATTTTGGATCCAGCAGTCGCGGGAAACACTGCCTGAACACAAGATCACCGGGGACTTTCCAACATCCAGAGACTTTAGAGACCTGTTAAGCACACCGCGTTTCATGGTTCTATAAGATTTTCAAATAATATTTTGGACACTTTGTCCAAAACCGTCCGGCACGTACGGCTCTACAACAAACACGTAACACGTAACACGTAACACCTGACTCTCTTGTCTTTTTACTATTAGTGATTCTGTCAACAGAAACGGTGAAAACAGGCTAAAAAACGCGGAAAAATGCATTTTAAAAAGTCAGTGGTCTGCGGTATAAATACTGTAGAAGTATTTGATATAAGCGATCGGGACAGTACGACTGTCAGCGTTAGTTCCCGGCTGTGCCGGGCCGGACTCTGTCCGGGAAGATCGAAGCGGCACGTTGCCGCACATGCCGGAGAACGGAGAGCCGAGAGACTTGGTTTCAAGCTGTCCGAGTCTGGTGTAGGTGTAGTAAACCGGGATGTTGTCGGCTTTGCGCACCGAGATTCTGGACTGGCTGTCATAGGTATAAGTTACAGCCTTACCTTCATCATTCATTGCGGTCAGACGTCCGTATTTATCGTAAACCCATCCGGATTTGCGTTTTTGTCCGTCGTTGAACGTAATAAGCCGTTCAGTACGTTTGCCGTAACGGTTACGGCAATTTCCTCTTATCCGGTTTTGCAATAATATGCTCAAATGTGCGTCCTCTTATATGGGTCAATGTCAATGCCAGTAATGAACCTATTCCAGCGCGTTAAATCATTGGATGGCTTCTTTGCAATGGCGGATTTGGACTTGCATTGGCATCCCTGCTTACAAGTCCTGCCATTTTCACAAACCTGTTGACTGGCTCTATAGTATTTATGGTTTTGCTTACCGTCTGAAACCATTATTTACAATCCTTCGCTTTTTAAGTTTGGAAACGCTCTGCCTCGTAAATTCAAGTGCAAAACACAAACACTAAAGTTTTCCGATATCCTTTTTCCCCGGCAACTCGCAGCTTACCGGGGAAAACAATTCGCGGTCGAAATTATTCGACATTTTCTTTTGGGGCGACAACAAGCCTTGCGTAATATAAATTGCCCATGGTTAATATAAAGAATAGAGTGAACATCGTTTTCCAGCCACACAACCATGTGCCGACCTCGATTTCGCTACTCTCCGAATATCGGGTATCAACAACAACACTATTCGAGACGCTGTGGCCTTGCTCAACATGCACAGAGTGCACCCCGGGCTTGACACAAATTTTTTGGGTCTCTCCTGATTTGATTAAAGCAATTTTATTGCCATCTACAAAAACTTCTAGATCAAATAAATATCCCAGTTCAAATTGCTTCACGCGGTGTATTATTATTTCTTCCATTTTGTCACTCGATTATTACATATTTTGTAGCATAATCAAATCTTGAGTTACGTTCAAACGTATTGATTGGAGAAGTTCCCCATACTTCTCTGGTAGGAGCGGTGCTACACCAAGTACAAACAAAATAAGCAACTGTACCACCGATAATAGCTCCTATTACGCCTCCGACTGTAGTTTTAGTTGATAAACCAGTCGCAGTTGCTCCAGCAGCAGCTCCCAATGCGATTCTTTCTACATCAGTGATTGCCTTCCAAGTGGAATCATAATATGGTGTTACTTCGTACTCCTCTACATAGTCATATGTTTGGACACTTCTGATATACTCTTGAACAGTATGTCCGCCTGGAGTTGTTATTGGGTCGCCATACGCAAGCCAGTCGGATAGGTATCTGTTTTTAGATGTAACTTTCTCTGCTATGTATTTCGACCCTGAAACTTCTGTAGTTCCTTGCCAGTCAATAGAAGATATGACATGATTATTCACATACGCCAGATTATTCCAGCCGTCGGGGTATCCCATCGGGTCGGCAGTCTGCCATTTGCCTTGTTCTGAACGATAGTTACGAAACAGGAACGCATAGCCTAATCCTTCAACTTGCGGCTTCCCTGTGAAGAAATTCAATTCGCTATCAACATTGCTTTCGCCAAATGCTGAACGATTGATGGCATTGAACTTGCCGCTTTCAACTGAACCGATGGTATTCCCCAGCATATCCTCAAACAATACCTTACTGGAGTCCTTGCCGAATGCCAGTATCGGATTCCCGCCAGTAACTGCGGATTCATTTACAAAGTTCGTGGAATCATGCTTGATTAATGCCAGACCGTCCCAAGTAAAAGATTCAGACTTGCCTGTTGCATCGGTACGGGAAGACAACTGGTTATCCACTCCATACTCAAAACTTGCGGATAACTTGCCGTTCTCGGAAACATTCATCACTTTATCCAGCCAACCGTAAGCGTAGGATTTATCACCTTCTTTAGTCAAACGCCCGGCAGCGTCATAGTCGTAATTTGTAACTTTGCCGGTTGCGTCTGTGCTGGAAACCAACTGATTAGCCTTGTCGTACTTAAAAGTCGTTACTTTACCATCAATGGTTTTGGACAGGATGTTGCCTGCGGCATCGTAAACGTACTGTTCGACGGCTTTGCCGGTAGCGTCAACCACTGCCAGCAACTGGCCTTTCAGGTCGTATTTGTAGTCCTGCTTATTGCCGTTAACATCACGGGCGGTAATCTGTCCATCGTTGCCATAAAAGTACTTAATATAGGCAATCGGGACAGTCTGACTGCTACCGGAAAGCGGGAACGGCGAGCCGAGCGACTTGGTTTCAAGCTGTCCGAATCTGGTATAAGTGTAGTAAACCGGGATGTTGTCGGCTTTGCGCACTGAAATGCGCGACTGACTGTCATAGGTATAAGTTACAGCCTTACCTTCATCGTTCATTGCGGTCAAGCGCCCATATTTGTCGTAAACCCATCCGGATTTACGCTTCTGCCCGTCATTGAAAGTAATTAAGCGCTCAGTGCGTTTGCCGTAGCGGTCATAAGCGTATTCAAAACCAGTTTTATTGACGATTGCGCCGGAGTTAGTTGTGACGGTCTTTTTAACCAAACGGTCGAACTGATCGTACTGGAAGTCGGCAGTGGAAACTTTCTGGTCTTCGGTCTGGGTGGTTTGCAGTACCTTACCCCAGGAATCATATTTGAATGTTTTGATTTGGCCATTACCATAATTGATTGAAGTTACGCGGTCAAAAGCATCGTAGGCATACTTGATTTCACGGTCGGCGGACTTGCTGTTTTTCAGTTTACTGATGACAGACTGGAGCAGGCCGTACTTGTCGTAGTTATAGTCGGTGGCCTGGTTTTCAGCGGTCTTCTTTTCGCCGAGGCTGCCGAATTTAGTCCATTCAAACTCTATCGGGTTTTTATTCTGGTCGGTGACCTTATGCAGTTGTCCCAGCACCGAATAGGAATATTTGACGGCGGTATTGTCGGGGAAATACTCCGCAATCACGCGGCCCATGCTGTCATGTTCAAGCTTCTTCACGCGGCCCTGATTGTCGGTATAGGCAACGGCGCGGCCGTCGGCATCATAGCTGATCTTGAGGGAGGAGAGCAGTTCCTTTTCATCCAGCGAGGCGAAACGCTTGATTTCCGAAACCATCCCTGCCGGAGTGTAACTGTAAACGGTGCGGATGCCG
>CAIPAT010000408.1 GCA_903863035.1 uncultured Lentisphaeria bacterium | reverse complement strand
GCTTAACATGCTTTGCAGTGATCCTGCCGCCGATATTGCTCCGTTATTCGGACTTGCGGCAAAAGAAAAGCCGGATAAGCGCGCAGCCTAATCACAAAGAAAAACTTACTTTTATGGCCACCGTAAAGACTGAGGCATTACCATTTTGCATGAATTATTATATCCGGCGTTCAGCCTTATCTGGCAATTTCCAGTAAATACCAGATGCTGGGCGTGCCTTCGCCGGTAACCACGGTTACGATGCCGTTGACCGCCTTGAACTCCCTGGGCTCCGCCGCCGCTGACATATCCGGAGCCAGCGGGGTAAGCTTTGCGGCCGCCGCCCTAATCTTTATTTTCGCATATACCGTTTCCGCGAGCACTTTGCCGTCTTTTCCTTTCTCCAGGTTTATGCCTTCGCCGCGGCTCACGCCTGAATAGTCTTTGACAATCCTGCCGTAAGTAACTTTATCCTTGCTGTTTTCGGCCCTGGCGACAGTTGTCAGAAAAATGTTCGCGCTTTCCGCCAGATCGCGCCCGTCGAGCGAACTTAAGAGTATTGTCGCGAAGAGATTGGAAGATTTTACGGATATGTCTTTAAACTTTATTTCTTTGACGCCGGGGAATCCGGTAAATCCCTGCGACCTTGCGGTATTCACCAGAATCAAGCCGTTTTTCCAGTCTCTTACGAGCTCGCCGTTATCGCTGACCAGCCTGCCGTCCTGCAAGCCGTGGTCCGCCGCAATAATCCCGTTCTTTTTAAGCTCCTTGTCCAGTTCCGCCGCCAGCGCGCTTCTTTTCAGAGAATCGTAAGCTCTGGAATACTGCATGAACGGTTTTCCGCCCTGCATTTTTTCCGTGGAGAGCAGCATTGCGGCATCAGCGGATGGCTGTCCGAAGCAGCTCTCCACTCTTGACACATAGGTGAGATAATTGAACGGAAACTGTAGTTCGTTCAGCCGGTTAGACATGTCCAGGCGGTCTTTTTCAGTGTAAACCAGCTGAACAAGATTTTTCGACGTCGCCACGTCGCGCCGGTGATAAATCAGGGCGGCGGCGGGGTATGAGCCGAATATCGCCGGATCGTTGAACTCCACGGTGGGATTCGCGATCTGTTCAAACTTCTCGGACTTATCCCAGTTGTAGCCGTAGCCGCCCATATAGCTGTACTGCAGCACGGCATCCCAGTCCTGAAACGCGGAAGTCGTTGACAGCGAAATCATGTGGGATGACCGCCACTCATGCGGCCACATCGCGTCGGTCTCCGTGCTGGTGACCGGCAGTTTGTCGAGTTTCACCGCGGCAATGGTCGGTTCGACCAGTGTAAGGTCACCCGTGACAGGATTGACTTTGACCATGGGAATATTTTTCGCGGTCAGCGCGCCTTTGGCGCCGAGCGCCGTTTCATCGAAATACATATTCTGCGAGGTGTAATCCATGTGCAGATGACTTCTCAGCTGCGCAACGTACCAGATCATATTGGTTACGGAAACCGGAACTTTGCAACCCAGGGAGTTGAGGTATTCCTTCATATCGGAATAGTACGCTGTCTGAAGGTCTATGTAAAATCTGACCGAATCCATTGCTCTCGGTCCGGAAGCGGCGGAGTTTCCTGCCGCCGAGTCGGCCGCGAGAGTTTCACAGTACACCGGCGCAATGTTGTCTTTGGCCGGATCTTCGCCTTCGCGCAGCGCGGAAACGCCATCACTACCGCTCCACGCCCTGGCCAGCGCGTCCCTGCCGCCGTAGGTTTTCAGCAGCCACTGACTGTATAACTTCGCGAGCAGTTTGTTGTAATAGTCAGGTGTGCCGTTCCGTTTATACCGGTCGAAAAAGACTGATTCTTCGTTGATAATCATCATCATGGCCACGCCCGGCTCGTTGATCAGCGCCTTGCCGGTGTATTTGTTGACATGAGTCAGGTAATCCTTCATATATTTTTTACCGATTTCAATCAGAACGGGATCATAATATGCCCATGGCCTGTGCATCGTGTATTCTTTGTACCCGGCAATGCCGTCAGCGGCGGTGAATTTCCTGGCGGAAAGTCCGCTGACCGAATCAAGCAGAATGTATATGCCTCTGTCTTTGAAACATTTTATGAAATAGTCAAAGCGGTCAAGCTTCTCGGGCTCGCTGATGAAATGCTGACGGTCGGCAAAAGACTCGTCAATCAGGGAGAATTCTGAAAGATGGAGCCTCACCAGATTTATCCCGTATCTGGCGAGGGTGTCAGTGACCGCCTCCGCCTGCTCTCTGGTAGGAAATAATGCATAACATGAATGTATATTAGTGCCGATGAAACGTCCCGGGGTGCCGTCTTCAAATACGAACCTGCCGGCTTTGTTTCTCAGAAATCCGTGCTTGCCAGCGGGAGCGTCAAGCAGAAATGAAAGATTCACCAACGCATTCGGCGACTTCTGGTTTTTAAGTTTAAATGCAAACCATTTCGCATCGTCGCGTTGTGCGGTCACTGCCGCCTGCAGCATATTGTCGCCGCGGCCAAGCGTGACGCCGAGAATCAGCCAGACGGCGTCTCCCGGGCCGGCGCTGAACTTCAGCGATTTGATCGCTTTCTCCGGATACTTGTTTTTTATCGCTCCGGCAAAAAGATAGACAGGATTCTTTTTCAGGCAGACGTCATTCAGCGGAACTGACGCCGCGTTTTTGGCAACGCCGGTCCACCAGTCTCCGACAGTCTCGCCACAGTTCACCGCAACGGTGTCGGCCGAACCGTCAGCATAATTTATGATAACATCTCCGGCTTTGCCGGACGCCCAGGCGGCAGTGCTTAAAATGTATATCCAGTCGCATCCGGCGTCCGGCACGCTCAATTCGGCGCTTTTTGCAAAACCGCCATCCTTTCTTAGCCCGATCACCGCGTTGTCTGTCGCCTTCCCCTGATTGATTATATCAAAAGGAATGTTGCCGACGACCTTCTCACCGCCCTTCATATTGCGCAGGTCATTATCGCCCTGATCCGTCCAGCCGCCAATGCCGTCTCCGGCTTTTTCATCCATAAACGCGCGGTTAACCGCCTTCGACAGATCAAGTTTCACAAATGAGCATTCGGTAAGGCTGAGATTATCAAGATATACTGAACCCTTGCCGGCCGGGGGAATATTATCGCCGAAAATATGGACGCACGGACGCAGATGGGTCATCCCGGCCGGCAGATTTTCAGCCAGGATGCTGAAATCCTGCCATTCGCCGCCGATATCCACCTTCGAGTAGAATCTTTTTATGAATTTGCCGTTGGATTCAACAGTGATGGAGACAGCCGCCGGAGACGGAGTCTTGTCGCCGGATTTTATATAACCTCGAAAGTAGTATTTCTTATTCGGGTCTACAGCAATTGGCTTGCCGAGCGCCAGATACAGATTCATATTTTCAAGGTTATCCTTGAGCAGCAGGCATTTGCGCCCTTCATACGGAGCGTCTTCGGATACCGTCACCAGCTCTTTTCTCTGCTCAGGGCTCACCTGGGATTTGGCGTCCATACCCCAGGACCGCCAGGCTTCATTGCCCGACTCAAAATCCCATTTCAGAGCTACTATTTCCGCAAAAACCGGAATACTGGCTGCAAAGAACAATAATAAAGCATACTTAATAATCATAAAAACGCTCCTGCACGTTGACGATTCAATGCCAGTTGTCTTATTTTTTTTCAAAACTCTTGAGCAAATTGCAAAAACTCAAGTTTTGCATGAATTCAGAATCTAGAATTAAGAATGAAAGTCGAATTAAAATCCGTATTTATTCTGATTTCTCGTTTGAAACTTAACCACAAGGGTATTCCGCAGTCGCGGGACTAACCCGATAGTTAGCAAGACACAAAGAAAACTTTTTATAGATTTTTACTTTTGTCTTTTTACTTTCGTTTCTTATTTGATAAAACTGCAGATACCGCAGTCAAACGCTGACTCCTTTTGCAATTACCTCTTTACTCATCAAGCGCTAAAATATGTCAATCA
This sequence comes from uncultured Lentisphaeria bacterium, assembly GCA_903863035.1. GTDB lineage: Bacteria > Verrucomicrobiota > Lentisphaeria > Victivallales > Victivallaceae > CAIPAT01. The sequence goes on along the minus strand of CAIPAT010000408.1, from coordinate 12,405 downwards.
TTGGGATAAACCGTCCAGATGCCCATCGGACAGTTTACGGTCGGAACTGAACCCAAAGGGTGCTTGATTTTGGAAACTGTTTCGGTCATGCTCAGCAACATCACATGCCCGTCAACCATCAGATAATTGGCGCGGGTGGAATGCGGCATCTGGCCGTTAAAAGGTTGATCAATCGGCCGGTCAATATTATAACATGAACTGCCGCCAAGCAGGTTGCCATTAAACCGCTCCGTAATCATTATAATCTCACTCGTTTTTTTCAACTGGTTAATCTTTGCCGCCCAGTAATTATCAACGACTCCATATTTACCATTGGGAGTATTTGCGGAACCCGGCACAGATCCGGCGCTGCCGCCGCGGTTCATGCCGTAGGAGCGCAGCAGATACACACTCTCAAATGTATCCTCCGGACAGGCATACATTTTTGCCTTGAACTTGCTGGCATCAAAACCTGTCGCGTTCTGCTGAGCATAAGTCAGCTTGCGTCCGTCATATCCTGCCCCGAGCATGTCATCCCAGCTAATCCTGGCAGCGCCGGTAGGAGTATCTGCATAGCCCGGGGTTAAATAGTCCTGATTGTCAATGGTATAGGCTATTTCCGCCGTTCCGAGCTGCTTCAGGTTGTTGGAGCACATACTTGTCCGCGCCTTGCCCCTAGCTTTATTCAAGGCCGGCAGCAACATTGATGCGAGGATCGCGATAATAGCGATCACCACGAGCAATTCTATGAGCGTGAAAACTGATATATTTTGTCGTTTCATTTTAATCCTCCGTGTTTTTTTGCTTCTGAGAGTTAATTCTATTGCTGTCGGACAAATTGCCACATTATAATTAATACTACGTCTCCCTTAATGGTTTATGTTGTAATGCTTAAATAATTTCCGGCTTAAAGATAACTTCTGATACTGAATAGTCCGGTTCGGACAGGCGCTTGAACATTGCCGTTGCCGCCGCCGCCGCGATTTCAGGCGGGAACATCAGCAGTTTGGCGGCCGCCTTCGTCTTCGCCCCGTAGTCCCCGCAATAATTTTCGTCCATTACCACCGGACAAGTTTTGCCGGAACTGGTTATTGCGGAGTCGATGGCAAGAAAATCGGCTCCGAAAACAAAAAGTCCATCAAGACCATTCTTCAACAACATTCCGGCTCTGGCGTCGATATCTTCATCATCACTAATAATCAGACTCCGGTCAAGCGGAATTTTACGTTCCGCATATTCTTCCAGCCAGCCGTCCATGACTGATGAAATGACTTCTGAACCAGGACTATGGCCGGCAAAAGCCGTGCAGCGGTAATTCCGGTCCAGAAACCACGCCGCCGCCAGCCTGCCAGCCGCATGGTAATCCATGGTTGCGGCAAACTCATCTCCGCTCGGAGTATTGCCGACTACGCAGACCGGAATTTTCTGTCGCATGGCAGTAATTGTCGGAGTCATTGTCTGCGGCGGACGCAGCCAGATAATGCCGTCGGGACGGTACATGGACAACTCATCAATCGTTTGACCGTTTTCTCCAATCAGGTTGGTGGTCTGCAATAACACCGGCAACTGCCTGAAGCGGGCGCAAAGCTGTTCCATAATATACATGCAGAAGCCGTCAAGGTGGACATTTTTACCATCGCCAAGAATAATCATTATTTTGTAAAATTTGCGCATAGAAGTAGCATAGTTGCGATATCTGCCGGAATGAATGAACATGCCTTTGCCCGGTTTGACGTAGAGCCAGCCGTCGTCAATCAGGCCTTTCAATGCCCGTCGCGCCGTAATGCGAGCCACATTCAACTGGCTGCACAGTTCGCGCTCCGACATAATCCGCTCGTCGATATTGGGATGCGACATCACCAAATCTACCACATATTGCCGTACCCGCATATATTCCGGAATATTAGCCATTTACAGACCTTGTTTTAATGGGCTCAATAATAGTACCACATCTTTTCATATTATAGTTCCAGCTTTAAGCGCTGTCAACAGTTTTTTTAAAAAATCAGCAAAAAAAAAGAATTTCTCAAAGACTTTTCTTTTTTAAAAATCTGGAATTATTGCTTTACGTGATCGTAATTTCTCCGTTTGGATTGACACTTTTACTATATATGTAAAGAGAAGGAGTCGGGAAGTTCTAAAGGTATGGAGTTCTAATAGGATAAAGTTTTAAAGAATTCTATAATGCGATAGTGCTGGAAAATCTGGAACCGGCGGGTATTTCCGCGGTTGCTGACTGGATTTGTTATCGTTTTGTTTGTGCCGGACGGTTTTGGACATCGCGGCCAAAAAGTTGTTTGAAAATATTAAAAATCATTGTGCTCAATTGCTCTCTAAAGTCGGAATGCCGGACGGTCTTCAATATTTTTCTGCTCAAGCCATGTTTAGGATGTCCAAAATGCGGGTGCCGGTCCGGCTTGTTCTGCTGCGCAGGGGTGTCCAGAATATCTGTTGCGGCGGATGGATACCAAATTTTACTGAAAAAACTTTTACTGGAATCATTAATACCGTTTGCAGTATATGGTTTTTGGCAATATTTTTAAGGCCTAAATCACAAAGGCAATGGAGTATGAATTGAACAAGATTATTAAAATACCGGTCGGGCTGGGCGAGCGTTCCTACGATATTATCGCCGGACAGGGAATTCTCGGTAATGCCGCTGAATATCTCTCGCCATTTGTAAAAGGACGCAAATGTCTGTTGCTGACGGATTCCAACGTCGGGCCAATTTACGCGAAAAAGGTTCATCAAATGCTTACGGCTGCCGGCTCGGAAGCGTTTATTTTCTCGTTCCCGGCGGGCGAAGAGCATAAGACGCTGAAAACTGTCGGCAGCATCTGCAGCTATGCCGTAAAACACGGGCTCGACCGTTCGTCGCTGATTGTCGCGCTCGGCGGCGGCGTCTGCGGCGATATTGCCGGGTTTGCGGCGGCGATTTATATGCGCGGCATCAACTTCATCCAGATTCCGACTACACTGCTGGCGGCGGTGGATTCAAGCGTCGGCGGCAAAACCGGGGCGGACCTGCCCGAGGGCAAGAACCTGATCGGCGCGTTCTGGCAGCCGAAACTGGTATTGATGGACCCGGAAGTGCTGACAACACTGCCGTTTAAAGAAATCCGCTGCGGCCTGGCGGAAGTCGTCAAATACGGCGTGATCATGGATGCCCCGCTTTTTGCGAAACTTGAGCAGAACATTGATAAGTTAAACGCCGTTGATCTGCAATTTTATGCCGAAATAATCGCCCGGTGCTGTGAATTGAAAGCCAAGGTGGTCGCGGCGGACGAACGCGAAGGCGGGCTTCGCGCGATCTTAAATTATGGACATACGTTTGGTCATGCGGTCGAGCTGGTTTCAAATTTCACCCTCGCCCACGGCGAGGGTGTAGCTATCGGCATGAACATGGCGGCGGAGCTTGCTGTTCAAGCCGGATTGCTGGACCTGGCCGTAGCCGTCAGACAGCGCAAACTGCTGGAAAAAATCGTGCTGCCGTGTACTTTGCCTCCAGGCGCCGATCCGGAAAAGATTTATGCCGGGATGCTGAAAGATAAGAAAAAAGTAGGCGGCAACTTGAACCTGATCGTTCCGCTGGAGATTGGAAAAGTTGAAATTAAAAGCGGTTTTGAGCCTGCCGCCATCATCAATGCCATCAGGTGCTGCTGTGAATGACCGGGAAGCCTGCATTGTTTTAAATATGGTCTCCGGAATCGGCTCCGCGAGAATGCAGGCGCTGCTGAACCGTTTTGAGACCCCTGCCAACATTTTTGAACAGTCTTCAGCCGGTATCGCCGGAGTAAAAGGCATCAGTCAGGAACTGGCGGAGAAAATCGCCGGCTGGCGCAATGAGATTGACCTCTACGGCGAACTGGAAATGGCGGAAAAAGGCGGCGCAAAAATCATTACGGTGGTGGACAGTGAATATCCGGCTATACTCAAGGAAATTTATGATCCGCCAATCTGCCTTTACGTCAGGGGTACACTGCCGGATTTCAGCACCGACACCCTGGCGGTAGTCGGCTCCAGACGGATGACCGCTTACGGCAGAAAGATGACGACCCATCTGACCGAAGCCGCAGTTTATGCCGGATGGAAGATCATCTCCGGCCTGGCTTACGGCGTTGATGCGGTAGCCCATCAGGTGGCGGTAGATTTGAAAGGCGTCACGGTTGCGGTGCTCGGCGGCGGACTGGCGCGGGTGCATCCGCAGGATCATGTGCCGCTGGCCAGAAGCATTGTGGAACATAATGGCGCGCTGATCAGCGAATATCCGATGCGGTTTCCGGTCAGCCGCCAGTCCTTCCCGCGCCGCAACCGGATTGTATCCGGTCTGAGCCGCGCCGTGCTGGTAGTGGAGGCCGGATTGGACAGCGGCGCACTGATAACCGCCGCAACCGCCCTGGAACAAGGACGTTCGGTATTTGCCGTTCCCGGCATGGTTGATAACCCGCAGGCGCGCGGTTGTCACAAGCTGATCAAGGAAGGGGCGAAACTGACCGAGGATTTTGAAGATATTATACAGGATTTTGAATTCCTGCCGGGATTCGGCGCGGTGAAGGAACAGCCGCATGAGTATATGGATGAATCCGGCGAAGATGATGCAACTCTTCCCATGCCCGATACGTCCGGCCTGTCCGAAGAGGAGCAGAAGATCATCCGGGCGCTGGCACTGGAAAACAAGTCTTTCGACGCGCTGTCGTCAGAAACCGGCATTGCCGCCGGCACCCTGCTTGGAACGCTGATGAAAATGGAGATCAAAAAGCAGGTTCTGCAAAGCCCCGGAAAAATCTACTCATTGCGCCGCTGACACTCTTTATATAGAGCCTTTGTATATCAGACAGATGATCCAGTATGATATTGCCGAGCAAATCGCGGTCAGCGGAATAGTCAATATCCATGCCCACATAATCCGTCTGGCAGTCACCCAGCGCACGGTTTTCGCCCGTTCGGCAGTGCCGACGCCAAGAATTGAACCGGCAATAACATGCGTGGTGGATACGGGAATACCGAAATGAGCGGTTCCCATCAGTACTATTGCTGCAGAGGTTTCCGCACAGAAGCCCTCGGTCGCGCGAATTTTGGTTATTCCGGTTCCCATCGTTTTAACGATTCGCCATCCGCCGAACATCGTACCCAGCCCGATCATGGCATAACATGAAAACGCGACCCATGGCTGAATCTCCAGAGATCCCGCCATGCCGCCGCAAACCAGCGCCAGCGAAATCACCCCCATCATCTTCTGGGCATCGTTTGTACCATGACCGAGGCTGTACCATGCCGCTGAAACCAATTGCAGGTATTTAAAAACCTTACTGGATTTATGATATGGAAGTTTCCTGAAAGCGTTCAAAATTATCAAAGTAAAAATCGTGCCGCCCAGCATGCCCAGCAACGGAGCAATTACAATAAAAGCAATAATCGGGAGAATTCCGGTAACACTCAAATGACCAGCTTTAAAAGCCACGCTGCCAAGGATAATTACTTTCGGCCCGGCAGCAGCCATTCCGGCGCCGATCAATCCGCCGACCAGCGCATGACTGCTTGAAGAAGGCAACCCGTACAACCAGGTAATTATATTCCATAAAATAGCACCAATCAAAGCGCCCAGCAGCAGCAGCATTTTGGATTCCGGACTTGGCATTGAATCGAGATTGATGATTCCGGAGCTTACCATTTTGGCAATCGCATGACTGAAAGCAAAAAAACCGACAAAGTTTGCCAGCCCCGCCAGCAGCACCGCCTGAAAAGGTGTAAGCGTCCGCGTAACCACGACCGTAGCTATTGAATTTGCGGCATCATGAAAACCGTTCAGAAAATCGAACAGCAATGCCAATACAACCACAACTATTACTAATACCGACAGGGTAATCATTTATGCTCCAGAGGATATTGTTTTTCAACCGTGTTTCATTTTAATGCCACGGATCAGCTTGCCGATGTAATCGATACTGTCAACCACTTCCTCCAGCAGCTCGTAGAGCTCTTTCAGCTTAGTCATTTCAATGGTCTGGAAATTATCATCCCTGCCGAACAAATCAGCCATACAATTATGGAACAGATCATCCGCCTGTCTTTCCAGATGGTGTAACGCATCAACTTTTTTCCGCACCTGTTTTCTGGTCCGTAGTTCATGCACCAGATCGGATTGCAGTTTCGCGCTGGAGGAGATAATTTCAGCAAACTTGCAAATATTCAACGGCATTTTGCGAATATTGTAAAATTCTATTTTACGTGAAACCCCTTTCAAAATATCCAGCGCCAGGTCCATATTCATGGCCAGAGTATGAATGTCCTCGCGGTCAAGCGGCGTAATAAAAGTATGTCCCAGTTCTTCAATAATTGTTTCCTCTATGCTGTCACCTTTTTGTTCGTAATCCCTGATTGCATAAAGACGTTTCTTGATTTCTTCTTCGGACAGACTTTCAATATGGACGACCAGATCGCTTAAAGCATTACTGCTGTTCAAGATGAGGTCACTCATTTGGTCCAGGTAATCGAAAAATTTGGTTTCGCGCGGAAGCAGCAGATCCAGCAGATTAAATTTCATTTTTTAAAAGCCCTTATATTATATTTTCTATATTAACGTCATCTCTTCAACGGAACAGCTTTCTGAAAGCGTCTTCCACGGAAGTCCGCCCGACGGCTTCATAAGTTCTGCCGTCAACCAGCTTTATGTTGTCGCGGCTCGGAACTGTGCCGCGTTCAGTTTTTTCGATCCTGAGCGTAACCGGGAACTTGGCTTTCGGCGGTTTAACGGTCTTGATTTTCTTGATCGCCTCAACCGTCTTTTTTTCAATCAGTTCATGAGCTTTGGCCGCAGAAAGCATTCTGGCGGCCTGGCAGCCCAGCCCTTTCTTTACCTGACAGCAAACAACGTCCGAATGGAAAAGCACGGCCTCCTCACAGAGTTTGTCGTCGCCGGAGGTCATAATTACAGGTATGCCCTTATCAGCGGCAATCAACGCATCAAGGCCAAACTCCCCGACTTTTTTGCCGTTAATCCAAAGATTTTGAATTTCACGGGAAGAATAAGAATGTTCCAGCAGACCTTCAAAAGTTCCGGCCATGGCATGGTAGCCAAGCAGGACCAAGCCGGCGGAACCAGCAATCCCGGGAAAGCGTTCCCGGTAACCGCTGCCTTGAATCAGTTCAGCTCTGGAATCCAGTTCTTCCCAGAGAATATTGGTTCCGGCGCTATGACCGTCACAGACGATTACTTCAGCAGCTCCTGCTTTGAAACACCCCTTGATGCAGGCATTGATGTCCTGAGTCAGCAGCTTCTGTCCCAGCTGGTAATTTGCACCATTCTCAAGCACAAAAGAACTACCGCTGATGCCACTGATGCCTTCCATGTCGGCAAAAATATAAATTTTCATTCTGATTCCTTTCAGATCCGCTAAAAATTAATTTCAAGTATTTAATATATACCAGTTTGCTATGAAAAGCAAAGCTGGAGGATTAGGTTTGAGTGGAAATAGATATGTTATCAAAAGCGACTAATCCCGCGAGGGCAGTGCAGTCTCCGATTTTGTAAAAATAACCTTTCTGTAGTTACAAAAATGTAATTATTGACTACCGGCAATACATTTTTGTGGTTTTTGCAAATGTTACAAAAATGGATTAATATTGTAAGATGTTTTTTATAAACATCTTATATATATTTACAGATTGTTGGCATGACATTTGCTAAATATAATCACAACGTTCGTAAAATATAAACTTCAAAAGAAGGAACGAAAAGGAAATGAAAAAGATCGAGGCTCTAATCAAGCCGGAACTAGTAAATGCATCCAGTGATGGACGGTTTTATGCAAGAAGCCGGGGTCGGCGACAACAGCGACAACAAAGTTTGTTTGCAGGTTGATTATTCGGCGTCCTCTTTTGCGGCAGTCTTTTTTAATTCGCCTGAAGAGATAATCCCTGGTAGAATAAGCTATGTCTCAATAACATTTAAATTTTTTTGAAAAATATTCAGGAATTCAATATTATGAAACGATTAATGAAAATAAAAAACTACAAAGTCTTGCTGACTGCGCTGCTGCTTATGGCGGGCGGCGTGGTATTATTTGCGGCAGATGCTACTCCAGCCGTGACAACGGCGGCTGTAGTACAGCCCGCCGCCGCGCCTGCGGCGGCAACGATTGCTCCGGTATCGAAAGTCAATGCCGGAGATACCGCATGGGTGCTGGCTTCCGCGGCGCTGGTAATGTTAATGACGGTCCCCGGACTGGCCTTCTTTTATGGCGGGCTGGTAAGGAAGAAAAACGTGTTGTCAATTCTGATGCAGTGCTTTGCCATTATGTGCCTCATAAGTATACACTGGGTCGTAATCGGCTACAGTTTGTCGTTCGGACCTGACGTTGGCGGCAAGGGGCTGATCGGAAACTTAAGCTGGGCGTTTCTTAATGGCGTCGGACTGGAACCGCATGATTTTTATGCTACGACCATCCCGCATCAGGCGTTTATGATCTTCCAGTGCATGTTTGCCGCAATTACGCCGGCGCTGATCATCGGCGCTTTTGCCGAACGCTTGAAATTTTCCAGTTTCTGCGTATTCACTTTGCTGTGGACAACCTTTGTTTATGATCCGCTGGCGCATTGGGTATGGGCCAACGGCGGTATCCTCGGAACGGCAGGAGGCATGGGCGCCCTGGACTTTGCGGGCGGCACCGTAGTACATATTAACGCCGGGATGGCGGCGTTGGCTGCAGTCTTGATCCTTGGAAAAAGAAAAGGGTTTCCGGAGAAGATTTCTCCCCCCCATAATCTGCCGTTTGCGGTGCTCGGGGCCGGACTTCTGTGGTTCGGCTGGTTCGGGTTCAATGCCGGGAGCGCGCTGGCGGCAAACGGCCTGGCCGCAAGTGCATTTGTCGTAACCCATATCGGAGCTGCAATCGCCGGGGTCACCTGGGCGGCGATGGACTACATATTCAATAAGCGTCCGACAGTGCTGGGGATTATCACCGGAGCGGTCGCGGGACTGGTTGCAATTACCCCGGCCTCGGGGTTCGTGAATCTGGCAGGCGCTTTCGGAGTAGGCATCGGCGCAGGCGTAATCTGTTACCTTTCAGTGGCATTCCTCAAACCCAGATTCCATTATGATGATTCGCTGGATGCTTTCGGTGTTCACGGCATCGGCGGCATCTGGGGCGCAATCGCCACCGGGATTTTCGCGACAACCAGCGTTAACAGCGGCGGCGCGAACGGCCTGCTCTATGGCAACCCCGGCCTGCTCTGGATCCAGATTAAAGTAGTTATCATTACCATGATCTTCTCTTTCGCAGGATCATTTATCCTGCTGAAACTGGTGGACAAGGTGATGGGACTGCGGGTTTCCGACCATGAAGAACGCATCGGGCTGGACTTGAGCGAACATCGCGAAGCAGCTTACACAATTCTTGAATAACGGAGGTTTATCATGAAATATATCATTGCGGTCATTCAGCCGGACAGGCTGGACGACGTATTACAGAAGCTCGAAGAGAAAGAGATTCATCTTGTCACCGTCTCCAGTGTCATGGGACGCGGCAGGCAGAAGGGTATTCCCGCAGTTTACCGCAGCCATAAGGAGGCCGGCAGCCTCCTGAAGAAAACCAAGCTGGAGATCGCCGTTAACGACGATTACGTGACTCCGGCGGTTGAGGCCATCATTGGCGGTGCGCAGACCGGCGAGATCGGTGACGGCAAGATCTTCATCATTGACCTGGACGAATGTATTCGCATCCGAACTCAGGAAACAGGTAATCCTGCAATAGGATAATTAAAATATGCATATTCCCGGTCTGCTAAGGAAACGGCCGGGAATATTACTCCGTTCATCAAAAAATATATTAAGGGGGGCTTGAAAATGTACAGAGAAAGAGCTTTTTTCAGAACAAAACGATTAATTTACGCCATTGGGAAATCAGGCGGCGGGCAGGAACTGCAATTTCAACAATGACCACTTGGTAAATCATAGGTTTTTAAGATGAAAAAAGTAATCATTGAATACAAGATGCTGATCCCGGCTGTACTGTTTATATTAGGCGCATTTCTGATTTTCGCGAGAGATGCGTCAACTTCAACAACGATGACTGTCGCGTCGATTCAAATTCCAGCGGCGGCCCGGTCCGTTGCGGCATCCGGCGCCATGGCAATCCACCCGGTGGCGGTTCAGGCGGAAACCGCTGCCGCGGCTCCGGTTTCTAAAATAAACTCAGGGGATACCGCCTGGGTGCTGGTTGCGACTGCAATGGTGATGCTGATGACCGTGCCCGGCCTGGCATTCTTCTATTGCGGGCTCGTGAGAAAGAAGAACGTATTGTCCATTCTGATGCAGTGTTTTACCATAATGTGCATTCTCAGTCTGCACTGGGTCATAATCGGTTACAGCCTGGCGTTCGGGCCTGACCTCGGCGGCAAGGGCCTGATCGGGGGAATAGAATGGGCGTTTCTTGAAGGTGTCGGGCTGGAACCGCATAATTTTTATGCAACAACGATACCGCACCAGGTCTTTATGATCTTTCAGTGTATGTTCGCGGTAATCACCCCCGCACTGATTATCGGCGCTTTTGCTGAAAGAATAAAGTTTTCCAGTCTTTGCGTATTCATTCTGCTGTGGGCGACACTGGTCTACGACCCGCTGGCCCACTGGGTCTGGTCTGATGGCGGATTCCTCAGCACTGCCGGAGGAATGGGAGTTCTGGACTTCGCGGGAGGCACCGTGATTGAGATCAATTCCGGCATGGCGTCGCTGGCCGCAGCCATTATTATCGGTAAAAGAAAAGGTTATCCGGACAAAATATCGCCGCCGCATAATCTGCCGTTCGCGGTGCTCGGCGCCGGACTTCTGTGGTTCGGCTGGTTCGGGTTCAATGCCGGCAGCGCGCTGGCGGCAAACAGCCTGGCCGCAAACGCATTTGTGACCACTCATATCGCGGGGGCTACCGCCGCACTGGCATGGGCGATTATGGACTGCATATATAACAAACGACCGACGGTGCTGGGGATTATCACCGGTGCGGTTGCGGGACTGGTGGCGATCACCCCGGCATGCGGGTTTGTCAATTTGCGCGGCGCCATCGGCATCGGCCTCGGAGCCGGAGTGCTGTGTTACCCGGTAGTGGCTTTCCTTAAACCAAGATTCAACTATGATGATTCCCTGGACGTATTCGGAGTTCACGGCATCGGCGGCATCTGGGGAGTGATTGCAACCGGACTTTATGCAACGACCAGCGTCAACGGCGCTGCCGCAAACGGCTTGTTCTACGGTAATCCGGCACAGTTCTGGATCCAGTGCAAAGCCGCGGTGATTACTATCGTGTTCTCTTTTGTCGCGTCATTTATCCTGCTGAAAGTGGTAGACGCAGTGATGGGACTGCGGGTTTCCGACCACGAAGAACGCATCGGACTGGATCTGAGCGAACATCGCGAAACAGCATATACAATACTTGAATAACGGAGGTTTATCATGAAATACATCATTGCGGTAATTCAACCGGACAGACTGGACGACGTGTTACAAAAACTCGAAGAGAAGGAGATTCATCTCGTCACCGTTTCCAGCGTCATGGGGCGCGGCAGACAGAAAGGCATTCCGGCAATCTATCGAAGCCATAAGGAAGCAGGCAGCCTTTTAAAGAAAACCAAGCTGGAAATCGCCGTCAACGACGATTACGTGACTCCGGCGGTTGAGGCCATCATTGGCGGTGCGCAGACTGGCGAGATCGGCGACGGCAAGATCTTCATCATGGACATGAATGAATGTATCCGCATCAGGACCCAGGAAACTGGAAACCTGGCGATAGGATAAATATTGATTTCCCTGTATCCCTACTCCCTGGCCTGCCGGAAAGCCCCCCTTTCCGGCAGGCCGCTTTTTACACATTCTGGACATGGCTTGAGCAGAAAAATATTGAAGACGGTCCAGCATTCCGACTTTGGAGTGTCCCTGAGCATATACCATATCGACATTCCGGACATCCGCTCTGCATTTCCCGGTTCCCATTCTGACTGCTGACGCCTGTCTCCTGACTTCTCTCTTGCCCCCCATTCCGATACTTTGGAGACCCGTCGAGCAGGATGCTTTCATTTATACTCTATAAGATTTTCAAACAACATTTTGGACATCTTGGACATCTCTGACCAAGACAGTCCGGCACGGACGACGCTATAACAAAACCATTTTGGACAGTCATCCGGAGACTTTAGATAGTCGTTGAACGTAACGTGTTTCAAGTTTTATAAAATTTTCAAACAACATTTTGGATCCCGCAGTCGCGGGAGACACCTGTTTTGCAAATTTTAAATTGCCCATCCCTGGGAGCGCCGGTCGTCAGACCGGCTTTCGGCTGTTTTTGCTTTGATCGAATAAATCCATAAAGCCGGTCAGACGACCGGCGCTCCCAGGAGAATACCGTCCGCTTTCCACTTTTCTCTCGTCCAAACCAT
>CAIPAT010000407.1 GCA_903863035.1 uncultured Lentisphaeria bacterium | reverse complement strand
TAATATATTACTGGCTACGTTTTTAAGAAAAAAAGTGACTTATATCACTTATATTAAACAAGATAGATGCAAAAACGCAAAAGAATATCCGTTACCAGACGGGCAACCGCCCGCGCCCATGCGGTTACAAAACCCGGATGCAACGGGTGGACAGCCGCGTATTCACCCGCTCTTTCCGGCAAGCTTTCATCATATTTTGATTTAGCCATGATACCAGTATCCTTCTTTGATTTTTGCGTGGCCACCCTGTCGCATCGCGCGTATACATATAGTAGATTTGTCAATTAATAGTAATGTAAATCGTTTAAAGTAAAACGTTTGAATGGGTCATTTTTTGCAAGATTTTACCCGCCTCTGGCGGCAGAACAAAAACAGGTCTCACGAAGGCACGGAGAAGCGGAGAATACACTTTTACCACGAAAAACACGAAACTCACGAAACTCTTAGCGCGGCATAGCCGCAACCAAAAAGATTTCGCCTTTGGCGACCAATCCCGCGACTGCGGGACCGTTGGATCACGCCCGGCGGGCCGCCGGTGGCGAGTAACTGGAAACAATAATTTGTTTGCGTGGGAAACCCGGACTGGGCAGCGGGGTCAAACATGAGTTTCCGTGTTTTCGCTACTTGAATACCGGGAGCAATGTCGCGCCGCCGGAATTTAGTCGAGCATCGGGGTCAAACATGAGTTTCCGTGTTTTCGCTGCTTGAATACCGGGAGCAATGTCGCACCGCCGGAATTTAGAGTACCTCAAGCTTCCAGCTTGAGAAAGAGAATCGCGTCCTGCGGCAGCGGGATCCCGCGACTGCGGGAATGCTTGCTGTACTATTTAAAACAAAGCCGCTGCGGAGAGCAGCGTTCCCGGGTTTTACTTTAAATTTTTGAAAAATGGGGTTCGGTTCACGCGGAACCGCAGAGAATGATTCATGATTTATTTTCTTGTTGATTTCTCGTTTGAATGCGGACTCGGGTCATGCGCTCGCGGAGTCCGCCGTTCTGGATAAAGACCTTCTCCAGGCCGTCGAGCTGGTGGTCGAGCAAATAGGTTGCCTGGTGGATCAGGCAGATGGCGATATTGGCCACGACTTCGGCGGAACGAGTCTCCACAAATTTACGGAAAATCTCAAAAGTCAGCGGAGCGGTCATGCCCAGTTTCCGGACGTACCGGGCCTCGCTGCCTTGCTTGTCCCAAACGGCAAGGTCGCGAACCCGCAGAAAATCCCGGTAGTCCTCCAGCAGTTCCTCCAGACTCGCACGGGCGACATTGGTGAGTTTGATTTCCATTTCTTTTGATGTGGGGGCGGCTTTGCTGCCCTCGATGATGTTCTGCTTGCCGGAGCGGGCGGCCTGAACCATCTGGTCAATCGTGCGGTCGCCTTTGGTCAGGTATTTTTCGCAGAAACGCCAGGTGATCTGGTAGATCACATCGGATTTCTGGTAGGACAGCAAGGTCTGGTAATCTCCGCGAGGCCGGATTATGCGATCAGAAAACTGGGATGACTGGGAAAACTGGGAAAACTGGGAAGACTGGGAAAACTGGGAAGACTGGGAAGACTGGCAAGACTGGGAAGACTGGGAAGACTGGGAAGACTGGGAAGACTGGGATGAATTATTTGAAAAAGTTTTCTCCTGACTCCCAGAACTCCCAATATTCTCAGTATTCCCATCTTTTCTCATAGTAAAAATCCTTTATTTTATTTATTATAAATAGTTTCTTTTCATTGAAATTCAAGAGTTATCCGTCAGACTGGATTATTTTTGGATTATTCTGCTTTCTTTTATTCAAAACGGTGTCACATTTACTTAATTTCTGTCAATACTATGCATAAAGAAGAATATTTAATGAATGACCAAGAAGCAAAGCTGACAAAATTTGAGGTGCTGCTTAATCGCGATCACAAAAAGATCCTGGCTTTTTCTTTTTCTTTGGTTTCAGATGTTCACAAAGCCAGGGATATCGCTCAGGAAGCGATGATCACCGCCTTTAAGAAGCTGGAAGAATACGATGAGTCACGGGATTTCGGTAAATGGGTCCGCGGGATTGTCCGGATGAAGTATCTGGAGCATTTCAGGCACAATCGCGAAATCCCGTTGAGCGATGAGCTTATTGAACTGATAGACTCCAATTACGCGCGGTGGGATGCCGCGGCAAACCATGCCCCGGCAAGGGAAACTTTATTTCAGGTTCTAAATGAATGCGTCGGCAAACTTAACGATGAACAGAGAACATTGATGGAAAAATTTTATTATCAGCGGCAGAAAACCGGCGAAATAGCCCTGTCGGAAAATTTGAATGAAACCACGGTCCGCAAACGGCTGGAAAGAGTCCGTTCCATGCTCAAGGTTTGCATTGATAAAAATCTGGCGGCGGCCCGGTAAGACATAGAGGAAAATATGGAGGGAAAATACAACAATATGGATACAAACGAAGAAAAACCTGATCCGGGCTTGCAGGCGGTTGACGGTCTGCTGCTGGAAATGGGGCGCAACGGAACCGGGAATGACAGTGATTTCCTGCGCGAAGTCATGGCGGCGGTTCGCAAAGCCGATGACGTTCCGCCGGTACAGCCGCATCACTTTTTCACCATGTTCCGCATCGTTGCCTCGCTGGCGGCGGCGCTGGCAGTAGTTTCCGTCGTAATCTTTATGTTCAACAGCAGAATATTTTCCGGAACGGTTGACGATAAAGATAAAATGCCGTGCATTCTGGTCTGTTCGCCCGGCGGGCTGATTAAATCCGGCAATAAAGAAGCGGCGATTGTCAACGGCATGAACCTGAAAGTGGATGATACCGTACACATCTTCAAATCCAAATCCGCCTTTGTTCAATTCTCGTGGCGTGCGTCAATGGAAATCGGCTCGGGCAGCGTTATACAATTTAACGATATACATACGGTTGCCGCCGATAAGCGGCAGAAGTTGTCCGGCACCGGCATCACGTTGAAAGACGGCGTAATCCAGGCGGATATTTCCGGGCTGAAGGACGGGGATGCATTTGCTGTGGCAACCGCCCGTGGTGTGTTTATGACGCAGAAATCCAGTTTTATTCTTGTCGAAACGCCGGAACTCTGTTTTATGGAAGTGAAAGACGGGAATGTCAGATTCAAGGCTGCAAACGGCTCGGTGTCGGTCATCAACGCCGGCCAGACTAAGATTGTTCATACACCTAAAAAGGACATTGCCGCAAGCGCCGTTGATTCCGCCGTGGTTATCGATGAATATAAGAGCCGGCTGACATTGCAGAGCCGCGATATCGAGGAATTGCTGCTGCAGTTGTCCAGAAAGAAGAAAGCGGATATCTGCCTGCGGGAAGTGATCAAAAAAAGAAATATTTCTTTATAGGTTTTATCTAATGAAAAAAACGCACTTTCTTATTGCGGCCGTGATGCTGTTTTCCGCTCTGAATCCGGTCGCCCGCGCTGAAGAAAAATCTGTCTGCCTGGAAGGCTTCGATCCGGGTGCGCCAAAAACAGCTGCTTACATCGACAAATATATAAATTACGAGAAAAAGCAGAATCCCAGTTTGTGGGAATATCCGCATGACGGCAGTCTTGCCGTAACCTGGACTTCCCAGTCTGTACCATCCGCCCTCCGCGGCAAGCCTGTGATGTTCGCTGTCGAGGCGGGGATCGGCGCCAGCAAGGGCGCTGACGGCTGGCATGAATTCTCCGTGAACGGTAAAAAAGTTCTGCGCTTCAATACGCCGTATGGCGAAAAAATCGTCTGGCGGGATCACGACTGCACGGTTACTTTCCATCCGCTGCGAGTGGATGAAAACGACGACCTGCTCGGGATAATGTACCTGGAAATCGCTCCGGCATATCTTAATTACGGACAGCCTCAAACATTTTCAGTCAGAGGCGAAGACAATAACGCAAAGACCTGGTTCATGTTGTTCGAAGGTAAAGCCGCGGGCATCAATATTGAGGCGCTG
This sequence comes from uncultured Lentisphaeria bacterium, assembly GCA_903863035.1. Lineage (GTDB taxonomy): Bacteria > Verrucomicrobiota > Lentisphaeria > Victivallales > Victivallaceae > CAIPAT01. Next base: position 730 of record CAIPAT010000407.1, on the reverse strand, counting down.
CAACAGAAGAACGAAGTACGTAAAAGAATCATCAGCATAAAAAGTTTATTTATTCCGCCAGACACTCCAGTCGAGTGTATCGCGAAGTGGCAAGGCATGAAGCAGGCCGCCTGGTCAGCGTCAATTGCTCCGGTCAAATCCGCGAATGTGGTGAATATTGTTGTTTCCGGTAAAGCGGAAGACGCTATCCGCAAAGAAATTGAAGCCGCCATTGCCGGACATGGCTGGATAAATGAAGTGTATCCTGATCATAAATCGTTGCAGAACATTCCGGCAGCGCATGCCGGATGGCTGCAAAAAATGGATTGCGTCCTATGGGAGTCTGAGCCGGAAAAGATTCAGCAATATGTTGAATCGCGCAAGAATTTTAAAGTGTCGCTGGTCAGCAAGGGTGACGCCGGATTGCTGGTGACGCTGCTGCCTGAAAATAAAGCTAAGGCGGCCGGAGCCGTCACGCTGCAGATTCCGCTGCCTGAAGCGGCCTGGAATGTTGAAGTTTTTATCAACGGCGTAAAGACGGCGGCGAACTTTATTTATCTCAAGGATGACAAGGGAGTCAGCTTTGATCTTGAAGCTGGGAAAAGCGCGGAGATTAAGAGCTTATCCGTAAATAACAGTTGAAATATTAAAAATTTGTGTCATTTTATTCTTCTAAAAGGAAGTACATAATGGCAAAGATCAAATCATGGGAAGTTTCTGATGCGTTTTGGGGTCGCGTGGAACCGTTAAT
>CAIPAT010000406.1 GCA_903863035.1 uncultured Lentisphaeria bacterium | reverse complement strand
GTACTGGTTGTTCAATTCGGCGGCAAGGTATTCCGGGCAATCCCGCTAACGTTCTCCGACTGGGTATGGATTACGCTTGCCACCTCTATTGTCCTATGGGCGGGAGAAACTTTCCGTTTCTTCAAACGGCGCAAAACAGCCCGGCAAAGGTTATAGAGATAGAACTTGTTCCTGCTTTAGAATGCGAAGTCCCTGTTTCTTTAAAGTTTCAGCAGCTTCCTCGGTATTATTGAAACGCATAATCATTATTGCGTTATTATGCATTTTCTCGGGCAGAGAATACATGTAAACAATATCAATACCGGAGGCGCTGATAATATTCATTACTTCAGCCAGGCCGCCCGGGTTATCCGGTACTTCCACCGCGACCACGGAAGTCAGTGCGGTGGAAATGTTATTGTCTTTCAAACATTTCAACGCCATATCAAGCTTGTCAACGATGAGTCGCATTATGCCGAAGTCTGATGAGTCAGCCAGGGTCAATGCCCGGATGTTTATATTGGCACGGGCGAGCAGGTCCGCGATTTCCCGGATTCTGCCGGTTCTGTTTTCGAGAAAAATAGAAAGTTGTTTAATAATCATTTTCGAGCCTCTATTATAAGATTGCGGTTGTCTATAACTCGTTTGGCTTTGCCTTCCGACCGGGCGATGCTTCGGGGTTCGACCAGTTTTATCAGGACATGAATTCCCAATGCGTTATGTATTTCGGAGGCGATGGTTTTCTCCAAATGCTCCAGTTTGCGGATTTCATCTGAAAAGATTGTTTCATTGACTTCAACGTGTACTTCCATGGTGTCAAGCATGCCTTTGCGGTCAACCACGATCTGATAGTGCGGCTCGACGCCTTCTATGCAAAGCAGAAGTTCTTCAATTTGAGACGGGAAAACGTTGACCCCGCGAATAATCATCATATCGTCATTCCTGCCGAACAGCCGGTGGATGCGGCGCATAGTCCTGCCGCAATGGCATTTTTCCGGGATAAGGTAAGTAATGTCCCGTGTACGGTAACGAATGACCGGGCTGCCCTCTTTGGTGAGCGTGGTAATGACAAGTTCGCCTTTCTCGCCATCCGGCAGCGCCGCCCCGGTTTCCGGATCAATGATTTCCGGAAAGAAATGATCTTCGAAAAAGTGCAAACCGTCAGCTTCGCAGCATTCCGCGGCAACACCGGGACCGATTATTTCAGTCAATCCGTAGATATCAAATGCTTTGATGCCAAGTTTATGCTGGATGTCCAGGCGCATCTTATCGCTCCATGGCTCGGCGCCGAAGAAACCGGTCTTCAACCCCAGCTTGCTGATATCAATGCCCTGATCTTTGGCGAACTCGGCCAGGTACAGACAGTATGACGGGGTGCAGGTGATAACAGTCGTTCCGAAATCCTGCATCAACTGTAATTGTTTTTTTGAATTGCCGCTTGACGCCGGCAGCACCGTGGCGCCGATACGATGTGCGCCGTAATGCACACCCAGCCCGCCGGTAAACATACCGTAGCCGAAAGCATTCTGCACGGTGTCAGTGCTGTTAACATTGCCCATTCCCAAAGTCCGGGCCATAACCTCCGCCCAGAGCTCGATGTCATTGCGGGTATAGGCGTCAACTACCGGTTTGCCGGTGGTCCCGGAAGAAGTGTGCACTTCGACTATCTCTTTACGGTCCACTGCCAGCAGACCGTAAGGATAAACATTGCGCATTTCGTGTTTACTGGTAAACGGCAGCCTGGAAATATCTTCGATGCAGTTAATGTCGTCCGGCGTTATGCCGTGCAGGTTCATCTTCTCGCGATAGAACGGAACCCGGTCATACACGCGCCGTATCAACGCTTTAAGGTTCCCGCTCTGCTCCTTGCGGAGTTGCGAAGCAGGCATCTGCTCTTTTTCCGGATCCCACATAATGTTTCACTCCTTCAGTATGACAATAATTGCTTTCCGGCTTCAAAGGCCTTAATGTTCAATTCTTCTGTACCCGCGGGAACAAGTTCACGGATAGCTTTAATCCATGAATTGTCACTGATCTCAATCATTTTTGACAGCGCGCCTAATAATGCCACATTCAGCACTTTGACGTTATTAAGTTCTTTTTTCAACAGTTGCGGATCAACTATGTAAAGATTTTTGTAGTTCTGCTTCAAAAACTCCAGCGTGCCTTCGGGATATGACGTCTGGTTTGACGGCAGGATTTTTTCATCAAGACAGATTATGGAACCTGCCGGTTTCAGAAATTGAAGCCAGCGCAATGTTTCGACTTCCTCCAGCGAGAAAAGCACATCGGCCTCGCCTTCCGGAATGACCGGGGAATAGACTTTTTTGCCGAAGCGGATATGACTGAACACAGAACCGCCGCGCTGGCTCATCCCGTGAATTTCATTCTTCTTCACATCATGCCCGTCAAACATTGCAGCAAGCGACAGGATATTGCTTGACAGCACAGTCCCCTGCCCGCCAACGCCGATCATTAATATATTCGTTATCTTATCTTTCATTATATAATCCTTCTCAAGCTGTTGCCGCTTTTTTCTTTTTACGCTGATTAATCATGCATGGACCTTTAATCACCAGCAGGGAAAGCTCGTTGCGTGCAATCAGCTCGTTCAACGCGTCTTCCACTTCCGTTTTCTTGTATGCATTTACAATTTTGATATTCTCATCTTTCAGCCCGACAGCTTCGGCCAGTTTCCGGTAGTCAAGCGACCACGTCGGCGCGCCGCGGATGGTTTCGCCTGAAAGCGGATTCGGCTGCATGCCGGTCATGGCGGTCGTGCCGTTGTCCAGCACGATAGTCAATGTATTACGCTGGTTATAGGAAGCGTTTATCAGCCCGGTCACGCCGGAATGGGCAAAAGTGGAATCGCCGATTACCGCCACTGTCTTTGCGGTTTTCTCTCTGCCCATGGCAATTTCCATGCCTTGAGCCACGGTAATGCTTGCCCCCATGTCCACGCAAGTGTCCATGGCGTGGAACGGCGGCAGCGCGCCAAGCGCATAGCAGCCGATGTCGCCGGAAACGGTTGCCCCCAGCTTGCTGAGAATTTCATAAATAGTCCGGTGAGGACAGCCGGTACAAAGGCTCGGCGGACGGGACGGCAATGCAAAAGGCAATACCGGCGCGGCATTCGGCTTCTCTCCGCCAAATGCCTTGCGTAACATGTCCGGAGTATATTCCCCGGTAACCGGCAATATGTCTTTCCCCCGAGTTTTAACGCCCCGGGCTTTTAAATAATCCTCAATGAACGGGTCAAGCTCTTCAATTACAAGCACTTCTTCGAATTTAGCGCAAAATTTCAGCAGTTCTTTTGCGGGCAGCGGATACACCATGCCGAGTTTGAAAACCGGCATATCCGGAAATACTTCTTTTACATAAGCATAACAGATACCGGCGGTGACAATACCTGTTTGGGCATGGTCTTCAGGAAGATTGTCAATCCGGTGCATATCAAGCCTGCCGGCGCTTTTCTCAATGTCAATCAACCGTTTTTCAACAACTTTATGGCGTTCCCTGGCAAATCCCGGAACCATTACATATTTCCGCAGATTCCTGGTGAAACCGGAAACTTCAGTTTCGCGGCGTTCGCCCGGTTCGACCACTGTCATGGAATGAGCGATACGGGTTACCAGGCGTAAAAAAACCGGCGTATCGAACTCTTCGCTGATTTCAAAAGCCTTTATGGTATATTCTTTGACTTCCTGCGAATCAGCCGGCTCCAGCATCGGCAGCTTTGCCGACCTTGCATAATTGCGGTTATCCTGCTCATTCTGCGAAGAGTGCATCTCCGGATCATCGGCGGTAACAATAACCAGCCCGCCTTTCACCCCGGTATAGACGGCGGTAAACAGCGGGTCCGCCGCAACATTAACCCCGACATGTTTCATCGTAACCAGCGTTCTGGCTCCGGCATAACTCGCGCCAAGACCGACTTCCAGCGCCACCTTTTCGTTCACGCTCCATTCGCATTCCACGCCGGCGTATTTGTGGAGATTTTCCAATATTTCAGTAGAAGGAGTTCCAGGATAACCGGTTCCGGCTTTTACTCCGGCCTCCCAGGCTCCTCTGGCAACTGCTTCATTGCCTGACATCAACAGTTTCTCTTTACTCATTACTGTCTTATTTTCCTGTAAGGTTAATTAATCAAGCTATAAATGTAATACAAATCCGGTAAAAGCAAAGTACTGAAACATAAGTTTTAGACTGATATTACACCTGTATCACATACCGCATGGACTTTATGGACCTGGATATTCTGGATCCCGCATTCGCGGGAGACACCTCCTGTGCAGGCCAGTTTGGCCGTTGTATGGCATTTTTGCCCAAAACGCCTTCTTCTGCCAGTTTTGGCAAAACTGGCATACTGGTTTATTTTGGACACCGCTCCCGCACATTCTGGACACCTTCCGAGCTTATCATTTTTACACTTCCAATACTTCCCATACTCTGGCCACATTCCGGTTTTCCGGCCGCCGGACTATAGACTTTATGGACAATATGGACACCATGGACTGCACCGGCAAACTGCCTTTACCATTTTTCTCTCCCGCATCCGCGGGAGACACCAGTCCTGCACAATGTGTTTGGGAGTACTGTGAAGACTGGGAGGTCTGGGAGGTATTTTATGGTTTCATACTTTCCACTTGGCCCCTTTTCTCTCCCGCAGTCGCGGGAGACAGTCCTTATGCAGGAGGAGTCATCAAAGTAGGGCGGTTTTGCCAAAACCGCCTCATGAGCCAGTTTCGGCGAAACTGGCCTACTTAAAACTCCGCCTGCTAACTCCACTCCGATACTTTGGATACC
>CAIPAT010000405.1 GCA_903863035.1 uncultured Lentisphaeria bacterium | reverse complement strand
TCATTCATGGTTCAATCGTTTCAGGAAAGTCCTGGTGAGATTTGAGAAAAAGTCCGCCAATTATGAGGCGCTGCTTCATTTGACAGCATCCATGATAATATACAGAAAATTAGGGGTTATTTACGGATAAGCTCTAAATCTGTAAATAAGTTTATCAGCAGTATATTACGACTCGAAAAATAGTGTAAGAAACCGCTGGCAAAACAAAGATGACGTATAAAATACAACAAAATAACGCCGTGTGCAAGTTTTTTAAGTTAATTATTTATGTGGCACAAAATTTTATGAGCCATCGCAAAAACTACGGATGTCAGAATTTTTAGGCGAGAGGCTGCTATGTTTCGACTGTTGGTCGTGATGAAAAAAATCAGGGAATACATACAAGACCAGGAAAAAGAAGATAGAAAACTTGAACAAGGCGACTTGTTCCGGTAAGAGGATTAAACATTAAGACGTGGATTGTTTTTTTTTGTTTACACTAAATTTCAAGATTGATTTTTGCACGTTTTGCAGTTTCAGGTTGACTCTCAACGGATGGCGGTGTACTTTCTTGCCTATAATGCAGTTCTTTTGGAATGATACAAAGTTCATTTTGCATGAGGATTAATAATATATTACTGCCGCGATAGCGGCTCAGTTCAAGTTAGTAAGTCAAAGGGTGAAAAAGTGAAAATTCTTTTTATTGGGCATGATACAGGCTGGATGGGCTTGCACTTAACGCAATTTGCCGCCGGATTTAACCGGCTGGGACATCAAACAATGATTTGTGATTATGGTAAATTAGAAAGTCATTGGTTTCCCCTATGCCGCTCGGAGAAGGCAAGGAATGAACGTCTGCATCGCCAATTGAAAAAAGTTATTGACGAATTCAAGCCGGACATCGTATTCTTTATTATCGCTAACCTGAAATTTAATTTTCCAATGATCCGTGAGTATTATAAAGGAAAAATGGCGGTTTATGATATGGATGGTCCCGGTTGGAAATGCTATAAGACTCTGACGTGGATAAAAGATATTGATATGCTTTTTACCGCATCTAAAATTTCGCTGCGCGATTTACAAAAACAGCAAATTGAAGCTGTATATCTGGCCGATGGGGTTGATGTAAATTATTATGGTCCGAATAATTTGTCTCCAGCCGAAATAAAATATTACGGATCTCCGGTTTCATTCGTTGGCCGCCCTACGCCGCGAAGAGTTCGCATGTTGAGTGGAATCGCCGATTTAGGTCTGACTGTATGGGGAAGGCGCTGGAGCCGCCAGAAAGAATGCGATAATCCGGTTTTATGGCGATGCAATCGTGTTAAAAAAGACATAATCGGAGAAATGCCGTTAAAATCTACAACGCGTCAGGACTCTCTGTAAATATTTTACGGGAACCCTTAAATGATCCTCCGACAATAATGAGTTTACAGGTTTTTATAGTGCCGGCATCAGGAACATGTTTGCTTACAGAATGGGTTGAGGAATTGGAAGAGATGTTTGAGCCGGGCAAGGAATTATTGACTTTCCGCAATGAGGATGAATTTAAGGAATTGGCCAAAAAATATAGCAAAGATATTGCCGCCGCCCGGCAGATAGGCATGGCAGGCAGAAAACGCTGTGCGGCAGATCATACTCATGAAAAACGAGCTGAATATATTATTAAGTCCATTTATCAGTAAAATAGTGTAATTTATGTTTCCTGAGGCGTTTCAGTATGAAATTGGCTTTTTGTATTTTTAAGTATTTTCCATTTGGCGGATTGCAGGGGGATTTCCTCCGCATTGCGGTTGAATGCCTTAGACGCGGTCATGAGGTGATTGTTTATACCCGTTCCTGGGATGGCGCCGTTCCTGAAGGGCTGGATATTCGGCTGATAAATGCCGGTGCAATGACCAATCACGGGAAGGCAATTGCTTTTTACAAGCAGCTTCAGCATGAACTTGAGTTCAGTCGTCCGGCTGGAATAATCGGCTTTAACCGGATGCCGGGACTTGATGTCTATTTTGCCGGAGACAATTGTCTAGCGGAAAAAGCGGAGAAACGCTTTTTCTACCGGACGTTCAACCCGCGGTACAAAATCCATTCATATATGGAAAAAGCAGTCTTCGCCCCATCTTCCCAAACTGAGATTTTATATATCGCGGAACCCCAGAAAGTCGGCTATATCAAATACTATGCAACTCCGGAGCAGCGTTTTCATTTGCTGCCCCCGGGAATCCCCGAAGACAGGCAGCGTTCTCCTGAATCAGATGAGACCCGTGAAAATTTGAGAAAACTGGAGGGCGTTAAAGCAGATGAGTACGTCCTGCTTCAAATCGGCTCCGGTTTTATCACTAAAGGAGTTGACCGTTCAATTCGTGCTGTTGCAGCTTTGCCGCATAATGTTCGCGGAAAAACCAGATTGTGGATTGCCGGTAAAGACAACCCGCGAAAATTCATGAAATTAGCGAAGCATCTGGGCATTGATTCTCGAGTAATTTTTATGGGCGGACGCAGCGATGTTCCGGCACTTTTGGCCGGGGCCGACCTGATGATACATCCGGCTGTCAACGAGGCAGCCGGAAATGCTCTGCTGGAAGCCATGACTGCCGGGCTTCCCGTATTATGCACCGCTGCCTGCGGCTATTATCCATATATTGAAAAATCCGGAGCCGGACGGGTAATCCCTGAGCCATTTTTACAGCCGGTTCTTAATCAGGCGCTATTGGCAATGCTCAGCGACAATCTGCCGGCCATCGGCGAAAAAGGCATAAAATTCGTCAGGCAAAATGATTTCTATAGCAGGCACATAGCAGCAGCAGATATTATTGAGAAAACGATAGCCGCGAAAAAACGGATTTGCATTATGTAATCCCCGAATGTTTCAATGGCGGCATTACATGGTCGTTATTACGAAAAACAAAAATTATTTTGAAAGAAGCTGAATTATATTATTTTATATAGAAACTAATTTGTAAAAATAGGCCTTGGCTAATCGTTGCAGATACCTGAATTTTTTGGGGTCAAACTTGATGGCCATCTTCATGAAATTGATATAATCCGGAGAAATATTTTTTGTTTTAGTTTTCAACCTAAAATCATTTTGCATCCAATTTGCTTTGTCAAAATATGCTTTAGCTATTTTCTTTTTAACTAGTTTTGTCTGTAGTGGATTTAGTTTCCCGCCTTCATACCACCTTGTATGAATTATTAATTCAGGCTCGTAGAACATTTTTCTGTTCAGGGTTGTATTTGAATCATGTTTTCTTGCTAGCGCTAATGGTTCATCTATATAGTATCCATTGAAATTAAATGCCAGCCTTAAAAAAAATTCTAAATCTTCCATAAATCGTAAACTTGTGTCAAACCACTCTATTTGGTCAAAAACTTCTCTTCTAATAATAACAGCAGGAGGACATATAATGCCTCTGATCAGCTGGGAAGTGAAAAAATCATATTTAGGAACTTCTTTAGGCACAAAACCTAGTGTTGCCCCTGTTTTATTATCAAAGCATTTCATGGAACTGAAGATATAGGAATAGATTGGATTATTCTCTAGTATTTCTAATTGTTTTTCAAGTTTATTTGCCATCCATAAATCATCACTGTCACAGAACGCAATGTATTTGCCGGTTGCTTTTTCAATGCAGAGATTTCTTGCTGCAGCCGGTCCTTTGTTTTCTTGCCTGAAAGCTTTAACAGGATGCCCGAATGATGAAATTATTTTAAAAACTTCCGGACATGGAGAACCATCATCTACAACAATTATCTCAATATCCTTGAAAGTTTGATTTAATATACTTTCAATTGTTTTACCTAAAAATTCTGAATTGTTATAAACAGGGATCCCAACAGATACTGTTGGTAATTGCTCTTTATTCATTCATCAGCCACCTATTTTTTCAAGTAGTTCTCTTACTCGATGAGTATGCGGAGCCAAAATTTTCTTTTTCCCACGCTTCAGCATTTTTAATGCTTCTTTATCTCTTGAATTGATAGAGCAGAGTTCCTTGCTATCAAGAACCGCCTTGTACTTGTCGGTTAATTTAACCTGTTCCAATGACAAGTCAACAAGTTCCATGCACTATTTTCTGAACTCCCTGTAATTTTCGGTCTGCGTTCTAGTCAGTTCATAATTTCCATTGCTCACATATCCAGTGCACCTTCTACATAGATATAACAAATCTACCAGTATGTTATCGGCCAGGATTCGTTAGCGTATTCCTGGAAGGGAAACGAATCGTCAAATGAATTGCGGAGAACTGTCCATGGATGATTCATTATATCCGAATATATTCTAATGATATTTTGAATATGCTGCCAGACACTTGAAAAATTCCAATACAGGAACCATATTGCCTGACATGATAATTTCAGCTTATTTCAGGAGTGATGAATTATGAAAAAACTTATCATCGTGCGTCATGCGCACGCAGTTCACGACGGCACCGCTGATTTCAAACGCAGTCTGACCGAAGACGGACTGGAAGAAGCCTCCCATGCAGGTAAACTCCTTAAAAAAAATGATATTTTACCCGATATGATTATTTCCAGCTCCGCCGCGCGGGCTGTGCAAACAGCGGAAAAAGTCGCTCATAAACTGGATTTTCCGGAAGAATCAATAGTTTACGACCGCGAACTTTATACGGCGGACGAAGATGATGTGCTGCATATGATTCAACATATCAACGATTCGTGCAATGTATTGATGATAGTCGGCCATAACCCCGCATTCCAGCATCTGGCAAATAACCTGGCATCGGAATCCATCGGCTCTCTTCCGCCGGGCGGTATCATTGTCATTGAGTTTACGAAAGGGTTTTCATGGTCTGCCCTGAAGTATGGCGCCGGTGCTTCAGCCTCCGCGCTGAATTTCTGATTTCTATTTCCTGCGATTGATGCAGACAGCAACACTGCGTGAGTGTTTCAATGCCCCGGGCTTGTCAATAGTTATCCTCACGGCCTTAACCAGCTCGTATTTCAAACAAACTTTTGCAGCTTCCGCCGCCAGGCGTTCAAGCAGCAGAAAAGAAGAAGCTTCCGCCATCGCCAGAATATCATTTTCCACCGCCTGATAGTTTACCGTATCATTCAGATCATCACTGTTGCCAGCGGCGGCGAGATTACAATCCAATTCAATGTTGAACTCAATTTCCTGTCTTTTTGTGCGTTCTTCGGGTAAAGTTCCAATTATGGACTTTACTTTTAAACATTTTATGATTATTTTATCCATATCGTTGTTCCTAAATAGGTTTGTTTTGATTTACATCCTTAACCAGAGTTTTGCAAGTAGATTATAAAAAATCAACAGGACATTTGTTATGATTGCAGAAAGCAATGAACTCAGACTCTTTGTAGCGGTTGACATTCCGGAAGAACACAAAACCGCACTGCTCAAGGCACAAAAAGCATTTCCCGGACTGCCGTGGACTTCGGCCAGGCAAATTCACTTGACGATGCGTTTTATCGGCGAAGTGGATGTTGACCAGTTCGGCCGGGTCACTGAATGTCTGAATGATGTTTCGGCGCTGTCGTTTACATTGCGTCCTGATGGTACTGGATTCTTTCCGGATGCAGTCAAACCGTCAATCTTCTGGTTCGGGCTCCAGGAATCCGCTGGACTGCTTGAGCTAAAGCAGAAAGTTGATACGGTACTCAAGTCTGCCATCGGTCTGGCGCCGGAAAACCGAGGCTTCGTTCCGCATGTAACGCTTCTGCGTTTTAAATCGCGCCCGAATGATGAACTGATTACTTCGCTCCGCACAAAATTTTCCTCGCTCGGCCTATCTGATTTCAATGTTAGCGCTTTCTCGCTATATTCCAGCCAGTTAAGTAACAGCGGTGCCATTTATGTTAAAGAGGCAGAATATAAACTTTGAAGAAAAATGAAAAAAAACAGATATAAATATTTGTTTTTTTTCAGTTCCGTGTTAATATATTGGCTCACTTCAGGAAAATATCCTGAAATACGCTCCGACATAGCTCAGCGGTAGAGTAGGTGGCTGTTAACCACTTGGTCGCTGGTTCGAATCCAGCTGTCGGAGCCATTTTTTTGCCTTTAATGCCAACGACTTACACCATAAATCCCAGATCTTCAATAAGTGCATATTTAGCCTTTGCTACAAAAAATGCTCTGATATTCTTGCTTTTGACGCGATAATCAGCTATTATTATTTCAGATGGTTTTTCTGTGTTCATTAATGCATTAATGCGGAGCCAGGATCATGGCTGATAAAAAAGTAAAAATTCTTTTGCCTAAACTTTTCAAACGCGGCAAGAAAGGCTTCTATTACTTTCGACGTATGGTTGACGGCAAGGACTGCTGGACAAATACCAAAGCAGTTGACATTGAAGAGGCCAAAGAGATCGCTACTAAACATATCAAAGCAGAGCTTTCGGTAGAGGCTTTGAGCCATATTGAAAAATCGGCCCCGCGCTTAGCAGATAGTTATGTGGAAAGCATCACAAGTAAAAAAATTATCAGGACTTCTATTTGTGACGCTCATCAGATATGGATTGACCATTTTACAAAATATAACGACGTTGCCGCCAGGACCAGAACCTATTACCACACTATTTTTAATCGTTTTGCCGCTTGGTGTAAAGCAGAAGACATTGAGAATGTTGAAGACATTGATCATTCGGCAGCAATGCGTTATTCCAAATCCATATGGGCAAGCGGGCTTGGCGTTAAAGCCTACAACGGCCACCTCAAGCACCTGTCCCGGGTATTCAGCGCACTGGATGCAGTGGCACCGTTACCAAACCGTGATCCATTCCATCACCGGAAGATTGCTCGAGTGGGGCGCAACGAAATACTTACAGAAGGACACCATGCTCTCGAACCGCAGGCTCTCCAGGCCGTAATCAACCAGGCAGCAAAAGCAGGCAGGGATTTTCGTGACCTGTTCATTCTCGGCAGTCAGACTGGAATGCGGCTGAAAGATGCGGCTTTGTTAAATTGGAAATCGCTGTCTGGGCAATTCATCGAGATCAATCCGCATAAGACCAAGAAGTCTGGTAATACCGCTAGGATTCCGGTTTCACCTACCTTGCGCAAACTGCTTGACACTCGACTGGCAGATGGGAACAAGAGTGAGTATGTGCTACCAGGCATTGCTGAACAATATCTGCGGAACGTCTATTATATATCGAAGAAGAGCAAGCAGATTTTTGAAGATGCGCTTGGCAAAGCAGCGACCATAGTAGCGGCAGAAAAAGACAAACACCGCCAAAGGAATATCAGTGTTTGTTCATTCCATAGTTTGAGAACAACCTTCATGAGTCTGCTGGCTTCCAAGGATGTATCAACGCGGGATGCCATGCATATTATGGGATGGGAAAGCCCGGAAATGATCAAGGTGTATGAACGGATGCTGGAGGCGGCGCGAGGCGATTCCGACAAGCGGGCGTTGAAGTTGGTAAAGGAAATTACCGCATTAAAATATGTCGTGCCAGAGCCGGAGATCCCGAAGGAGCTTAACCCCTCAGAAAAAGCGTTGCGGGAGTTGGTCGAAAAATATTCTAATGTGACCACCGGCAAGGTCTACAATATTAGTGAAGCGGCAGTCCGGAAGTGGTTAAAGAAATATGAAATAAAACGTACCCGCCGGATTGAGTCGGCTAATATCGGCGACGACGAAATACTGGCAATCCGGGAGGCTTTGAAAAATGTCTGAATTAATCTATGATGTTTCTAACGAAGATCAATTAGAGAAGTCTTTGTGGGAAAAACATAAGGTGACTATAATTAATTCAGATTATACAGCCAAGATTTTTGAAAGCTTCTTTAGCAACTATTTCTTTAATAATAGTCAGGCCAAAGGGAACTATAAATTCTATAGCTTGCAGCATGTCTTCCATCCATATGCCGAAATCAGTTTTTTATATAAATCTGATATCTACAAAGAGCTTTTAAAAAAAGTGCTCAGAGGCAATCATTCGGTAGTATTTGTTTTGTCGATAGAAAATTTTAAGTTACTTAGATTTTGCCAATGTTTTTTAGGTGCGGTAAGTTATTTGCAGCACCATGGCAGTGATGATTGTGACACGGATCAGAGTCTTTCCGATTTCGTGGTTGGCCAAGCAGAGCTACCTAGGGCACAGATAATTATCAACGAATCTCCAGATGAGCTTCCGATACCATTTATTATCGGAGCGTCAGAGAATTCATCAAAATTACAGGTGCCGGTATGGACGTTCTATTGGTCTGTTAAATTTCAACCAGATGCACCCTTTTGGTCTGGCGAAACAAGCCCAAAAAAAGAGCAGGACCCTTCCTATGAAGAAGACCCGGGAGGAGATTTATATCCCACAGATATAGCGATCAGAAAAAGGATTCAAAACGGCAAAGCCGAAAGTGAAGGCGATTATATTCGAGACGGCATGGGCAATCTTCACTCGTTTGCATATAAAATTACTGATAAAAGTTGGATAGCGGTATGGCCCCACGGTGAAAAAGAACTTATGACTACACTGTGCAGTGCTGATGAAACTGAAAATTATTACAAAAAAAAGGCGAGCAAAACTGTTGCTTCATCTAATCCGGTAGGTGGCATAGAAGAACATTCAACGACGGATAATAATAAACAAGTAATCAAGATTTCATTTGAAGCATGCGACAAAATGTTGGTTACATATAAAGTTAATGGAGAATTTAAAAAACCGCGTCTTAATTTAAAAAAAGGACCACTGCGTTTTCTTGCTTTTCTTGCAGGCGACAGACAAGGATATTGCTTTGCCTTTAAAGACGCGAAAGGCAGAAAAAACCCCAAAAGCGTTTTGCTGATAAAAGACATTCCTGCAGAACAGCCGACCGAAGGGACTAAAGTTATAGACCTAGCCATGTTGTTTAAGCCTGACGGTAATTCTTTTGTTAAAAGCATAACCAGTGCGCTTCCAGAAATGTGTAGCCCATTTCTTGCGTTCAGCGATGGAATGGATATGCCCGAGGATAACTATAATCTAATTCAGAAATTCAAACAAGAAAAATTGGCTGACCAAATATTTGAAAAAGAAGCACATTACCCAACAATAAAACATAATGGTGAATTGCTGAATAACGTAAAACTCAGAAAGCATATAATATTTGACATAACGCTTTCTGCTGAGTTCAAAGCGGCGTTAGTCAATTTGTCATTAAATGAATTGTCCGACCGCAAAACCGTCTTAGATTTTATCATAAAGGCCTACGCCACGATACCAACGCCAGCGCTGTAATAGGAGCAGATTTTGACACCTCATGGCCTCTGCCATTTAATATCTTTCGATACTGCTTTCAGAAAGATCGCTTTATGTGGCAGCATTGCTTGTCTCAAAACTATTGCGTTCCCCGCCTAATAAGTTATCCCTATCTCAATAATCAGTATGTATAATTGTAGCCTTTTTCAGATAAGTAAACATGCGCTTCCTAATTATATTTCATGCCTTTCCTAACTATATTATTTCGTCCTAATTATATTTGTATGTTACTTTCTATGAGGGTATTGCAACCATTTAGCTTCTGTGTTAAACTATGATTATTGAAGCAAAATAACGTTCGTCCCAGAACAATTTAAAATGTACTGAAACGAACAGCAAATGAAAGGAAAACGAGAGATGAAAAAAAATGTTGAAGAAGATCAATCGCGGGCTGAATTGTCAAAATTAGCATGGGATCCACATTATGGGCCTCCCCAATTGAAAGCCGCCATAAGTTGTTTGTCGGGGGCTGGTCAAACAACGGCAGCTGCGCAGCCGGAAAGTTTCTTAGACTTGAGCGCAGCAAAGAAATTTGCTGGAAATGCTTCAAGAACAACAATTTATCATTGGACAAAGAGGGGTCTCCGCTTCTACAGAATTAACCGACGAATTATGTTTTTGGCTACAGACATCAAAGCCTTTATAGTTAACGCACAGTCGGTGAGAAGCAGGGAGGTAGCCAATGAGTAAATTTGAATGTGACCAGGCCGGTCAATTGGGGAATTCCCGGCCTGATCTGGAACAGAAAACTAATGATACTATACTGCTGGCCGCTTCTGAAGTCAAACCGGAGAAGTTCGCCCCTGACCTTTTACCAGAGACCGACCAGCAAAGCCTTGAAGACTGGGCTATACAGGATATGGCGAAATCCGGGATAATGCCTGAAACCGCCCGGCAGCTTGGGATCACGTGTGTCAATGAAAAAGAAGTACATGATATTCTCGGCTTCCGGACAGTTGATCAGAACGGCAAGCCAGTAAACGGCTATTCCATACCATTCTTCGATCCGGTCACAGGCAACCAGATGCTGTGTCTGGAGGGATGCCGTCCGTTTATCCGGGTGAAGCTTCGTAACCAGGCTGTGATGTCAGGCAGTTCGGCGAAATATCTGTCTCCGATGCAAGCCGGGCAGCACGCCTACATTCTACCCAGCGTACATCAGGCTATATTGACCGGAGCCCCCGTCGTGCTGACTGAAGGCGAAAAAAAGTGCATTTGTGCCACGGAGCGGGGCCTGCCGGTAATCGGCTTAACCGGCATCTGGGGCTGGCGTGATACTGCCGCCGGCGCTGGGGTTAGTCATGACCGTTTGCTGCCGGAGCTGTCGCGCTATGCCAAAGCCGGCACGACCTGGACTTTGATCTTTGATTCGGACGCCGTACTGCCGGAGAAGCGTCACGACTTCCAGCAGGCGGCCGTGCGGCTGGCCAAGGCGCTGGATGCTTATGGCGTTCAGTTACGACTGTTAATTCTGCCGCAACACGCAATCCAGCAACATGTCAGAATTTGAGGAGAAGTTGATATGGCACCGCAAAACAATCTTCCAATAAACGCAGACCGGCACTCTGGCAAGACCGGGCTCGACGACTTTGCTGTGGCCTGCGGTGATCATTTTCTCCACTCTATCTCTGGACTGATTGCCACAGCAGGTGTCGTCTCTCCGGATCTGCGAAAACTTACCAGCACCGCGAACGGCGGCAATGGCGGACGTCCTCCTGTGGTCAAAACTATCGCCGACGCCTGTGCTGATTCATTGCGGGATAAGTCCGGCATGTTAACGTTGCGCAGTTATCGTGGGAGTTGGTGGAAATATAACGGTGCTGTATACCGTGAGCTGCCGCAATCAGACGTTGAATCGCAAATCATGGGCTGGCTGCGGGAGTATCAACCGGATTATGCGACTCCTAACATGCTGCGGTCAATACTCGCCAATCTGGCAGCATCAGATCTTTGCGGTGTCAGTTCAACGGCCTGTCCCCCTTGCTGGATAGACGAACGTGCTTGCGAGCAGTTGCTGCTGACATCCAATGCCATCATCCGCATAGACCGTTTGATAGACGCACTTGCCGGCAAGCTGATGGACCATCACGATATCTTCAGCAAACCGTCACCGCTGTTATTCGCGACATCCGGACTGCCGTATGCTTATGATCCGTTCGCCGCCTGCCCACGGTGGGAAGCATATGTCAAGTCAGCCCTGCCGTGTCCGGAGGACCAGTGTATGCTTCAGGCGCTGTTCGGTCTGGCACTGGTTCATGACACCCGGTTCAACGTTTTCTTCCTGTTGTGGGGTACCGGTGGCAACGGGAAGAGTGTAGCGGTGGAAACGCTTCGCCATCTGGTCGGTGCAGACAACTGCTGTGCGGTGCCGTTGTCCCAGATAGGGGAGCGCTTCGCCCTGTACCCGCTGACCTTAAAATCACTGAATCTGGTCGGCGATCAGTCGGAGAGCACTTCGCCGATGGCCGAAGCCCTGCTGAAGGACATCACCGGCGGCGGCAGCCTGAAAGTGGAGCGGAAAGGCATTGACGTGGAAACTCGTCCCGCAACCGCCCGCTGCATATTCACCGGCAACCACTTCCCGCGTTTTTCAGATACATCTACCGGCCTGTGGGACAGAATGCGGGTTATATATTTCAGCCAGAGCTTCCGGGATACCACCGCAGAAATACCATTCCTGGAGTCTAAGATCATTGACCACGAACTACCCGGCGTATTGAACTGGGCGTTACGCGGTCTGGTGTGGCTGCGGTCACTGCCACGCTTCCCGGAGAGCGCCAATGCAGTGGCCGTCAAGGCGGAGAAACGCAACCACGCTGATTCCGCCCGGGCTTTCCTGGTGGAGATGGCGGAGGCTGCGCCTGACAATACAATACCGACGGCCGTCCTGTATAACCATTACATGGACTACTGTTTCTCCCATGGCCTGAAGTCACAGTCAATGGCGGAATTGGCAGCTCGGGTTCAGTCTTTGTACACGGGAGTCCGGAAGCAGCGGGTGCGGGATAACGGTGGCAGTCAGGTGTTCTCCTGGCTGGGTTTGAGGTTGAAATGATAACGTGTGCAGGGTGTGCAGGGCACTTAACCCCCCATAGAGAAACCTAAATGTTTAGGTTATGTATAGTAGGATGTACCCCCCTGCACACCCTGCACAGCAACAGTAAGAAAGGAAAAAATGATGATGAATCCGATATATCTAAACTTCGTAGAAACGGCCGTCCCAGACACCAGCCATGCGTGTGGCCCAAAGCCCCGTGTCAACGTGGAAGGCGTGGCCATACTAATACACGGAGCCCCACCCCACTACCGTCGTGACTGGCAGTCAGCCATTGCCGAACTGCAGGTGCGTTACGGCCAGCAGCTTGAGCAGGCGGAGGTGGTAGTCTGGAACGCTCTGCATGCCGGAGCAATACTGGCTGCCTGCGGGATCAGACAGCCCATGCTTACTGACGTCCGCTGGCTGGGTCGTTATGTATTCAGCATTCGCCCGTATGAGTCGTTGTCAGAGTTGTACACCCGCTGTGGAGGTATGCCGTTACCATCTGCTGAGACTGTTGGAGCGGAGACTTTCGTCTTGTCAACAGTACGAGCGCTCTGCTATATCGCTGGTCAACTATTTAAATGCCTGCCGGCCCAGGAGCTGGCCGCGATCCGGCATACCGCCGCTATTGCCCAGTCGGCCATCATTCTAGTTGACGTTGTAGCGCTGAAGCAGTTGCTGCAACCGGCGCTAAAGAAACAGTATCCGCACCTTTACAGTTTCATTGAGCGCGTCCTAAGCTATACAGATTCCAACGGCCGTCTACATATGTGGCTTGACTATAACAAGGCCGGCACCGGACGCTTCTCGGTTGCGAAAAGGTGTGTGATCCACGGTATTCCCCGGCAACCGGCGGCAACTGATCCTGCCTACTCCGTGGTTACTGCCATTTTGTCTGCGATCCATTCACCGCCTGGGTATTGTTTCGTCACAGCTGACGCGCAGGCCATCGAACCGCGAGTGTTTGCGTTTCTAGCCGGAGAGGAACAGCTATATGCCGATTTGATCGGAGGCATAGATATTTACTCCAAGCTGGCCGGGGCAGTATTCGGCAATAGCGGCATTGCAGCCGGCACGCTGCGCCAGATCGCCAAGCGGGCCTTCCTGGGCTTCTGCTACGGCATCGGAGCGGACACCCTTTACGAAGGACTGACGGATGAACCAGAACTCAGGGCAATGGTTGAGCGTGGCATCATCACCTTCGACAGTTGCGCCAGACTGCTCGGACAACTGAAAGCCGATTATCCGCGACTGACCGAATATGGCCGGACGCTCGAAGATGCAGTGCGGAACGCATACGCCAGCGGGACTGCAATGTTCGAAACGCTCAAGGTCACTTTCTATGCGGGCGGCACCATGGTGATCATGCTGCCATCCGGCCGGCAGCTGAGTTATTACGGGTTTGCCATTGGCGCGGACGGGGTAATCACATACGTGTCGGCCGGAGGCGAAACGAAAAAGCTGTACAGCAGCAAGCTGGCGCAGAATCTCATACAGGGGGTAGCCCGCGATCTGCTGGTCAACGCGCTCTCATCTGTCGAATACAATTTGGTTTATCATATCCATGACGAAATCGTATGCTGTGTCCCTGAGCTGGAGATTGACACGTGCAGGCAGATGCTGCAAACGGCATGGTGTACGCCGCCGGCCTGGCTGCCGGGATTCCAGCTCGCCGTCGAGGTTAAAGTCGGCAGGAATCTGGCCGAAATGATGAAAATTACCGGCAGCGATGAGCTCGCTGGTACTTGATTTCAATAACAACCAATAACAGAAGGAATTTATATGAATATTAACAACCATCACTGACACATTTTCCATCCATGGCAGTGTGGCGGCACCGGTAACAGGGGTGAATTCCTGTGAGTGACATCGCGCAATAAAGGTTTAAAATTGTCTTAATCGGCTTGGATTTAAAAATCCAGCCAAAAGGAGCTTTTAATATGAAGAAGTATATTTATGAAACGTCGGCAACAAGGCCAAACAAATTAGGTTCAAAACGTGCTCCCGCGCCCAAAATGGACAACGAAAAGTATTGGCCATTTATGAGCAATATCGATATAGACGATGATCACGCGGTGCAGCCGCCAGCGCTGCCCGATGACATCGCCAAAGCACTTAAACTGTGGCAGCTTAAAGAATATGAAAAGTACGAAAAATTGCCTAGTTTGAGCGAGTTTGCGAAAGAACTGAACATGACCACATTGGCGCTATATCGGCGGCTGCATGGCGAAAGGGTACTTTACCATTGTCGGAAAAAAGGCGAATCAGAAAAGGGAGACGATATTAGTTCAATCTTTGTTTATTCGCCCTTTTCACGAATGAGGCTATTCATAACGCGCGTTCCACTCGACGAAGAATATTTTTGGAACTTAACCAATTCATCAACCCTTAGAGTAACGGCAAAAGGTCAACGACTAATCAGGGCTCTGGCTAAGATACCTTCAGCAAAAGCTCTTTGTCTGCAACTTTCTAAAGTAAAATAACCATTAACCCAAGGCGGCGCAGTCCTAATCGGCTGCCCGCCTTAAACAGGAAAAATTATGAAAAACGATCTAGGAAAATTAACAGAGAAAATGTCGAGAAGAAATAACATCTATTATCAGGAAATGAAAACCGCCCACCAGTGTATCCTTACACAAATTATCAATGACACACTAAAAGCCAAATGGGTCACAGAACTCCCCGAAAAAGATCGTAAAAAAATGGTGGATGCAATTTATTTGAGCGGAGGGGCTTTTCTTAATACCCTCACACTAAGAGCTGATTTATATACGGTGCCGTTAATGTTAAAGAAACTAAGGTTACTTGAACGGAACAGTGATATTCGACGCAAAGCCCGGGAAAGATATCAAAATAGCAAACGCTATCGGATCAAGCAGTCGCGGAACATGAGAAAATGGCGGAGCATCCCCGGGAACAAAGAACGTGAGACCGCCCAGCGCCATAAACGGACCGAAGAAAAGAAAAAAACCCGGTTTGAGTTGTAATAAATATTCAATCATTCGAAACGACTGAAAAAACTTTTTGGTGTATTTGCTTTAAATTACTAATAAGCAATATATTCCATATTATGACTTCGCAAAATACACCATGAAAAACAGGGAAAAATGTGTACGAAATAGCGTTTTCGGCATATTTATCATGTAATTTAATCATCAGATTATCCCTTTTTTAGAGTGCCGACCACCCGGCGGTGGAGACCCGTTACGAAAAGCAGCCGACTCGGGTTGACAGTGATTCACCAGTAGTGCGCCGGTCCGGCGGAATCCTTCTCTCCCCCCACGCCGGCAGCAGCGCTCCACCGTTGCCGGAACTCATTGGCGCGGTCGTGCTATTAAAAAGTTTCCTTTATGCAAAAAACTTCTTGAATGAAGTTCCGGATGTATCATATTATCATCATTATTATATGGAACGCATGAATCACAACGGTACTAATATAAAATCCAGCATCAGGGATGTGGATGTGTAGAAACTGGATATCACCATTTAGGAGAAAAATATGAACGCCGGCGGAGACGTAAATGTGAAAGAGATCATTGCTAACGCCACCATTGCCACATCATCATCCATCCCCAGCCAGCATGGCCGGAAAAAATGGAGGGGCTTATGAACACGGAATTAATACAGCGCATGCAGAGCAACTTTGACGCGCTCGCCCAGTCAATGCCTGATGATGAAAGTATTGAATTCTGGTTTGCCCGGGACTTGCAGGAACCACTGGGCTACGTCCGCTGGGAGAACTTTATCACAGCAATCCAGCGTGCCATCGAATCTTGTGAAACCACGGGATACCGGGCGGCGGATCATTTTCGTGGCGTCACGAAATTGATAACCCACGGCAAAGGCGGCCAGCGCCCTATCGATGACTTTATGCTCACGCGCTACGCCTGTTACCTCATAGCCCAAAATGGCGATCCGCGGAAGGAACCGATTGCGTTTGCCCAGAGCTATTTTGCCGTCCAGACGCGCAAGCAGGAGCTGATCGAAGAACGGATGAAACTCCTGGGACGACTGGAAGCACGGGAGAAGCTTAGAGCCTCCGAAAAAACACTATCAGACAATATTTTCGAGCGCGGTGTGGACGATGCCGGGTTTGGGCGCATCCGTTCCAAAGGCGATGCTGCCCTGTTTGGCGGTCACACCACTCAGGCGATGAAGGACAAGTTCGGGATTACCCAAACCAGGCCTTTGGCGGATTTCCTGCCTACGCTGACCATCGCCGCCAAGAATCTGGCGACTGAGATGACGAACCACAATGTGCAGCAGTCCGACATCCAGGGCGAGCCGGCGATCACTAACGAGCACGTCCAGAACAACACCAGTGTCCGTAAAATGTTGGGACAACGAGGAATTAAGCCCGAAGCGCTGCCGCCGGAGGAAGACATCAAGAAGCTGGAACGCCGAGTGAAAACGGAAGAAAAGAAACTAGAACAGAAATCCGGGCGCCTGCCGGAGCCAGACGGCAAACAATAAAACTCCATCCACCAACCCTCGATTACCAACGTCAGGCAGTTGCAGTGGCGGCGGCAATCGCAGAAGCTACTAAATTTCAAGTAATATCCAAGCGTTAATAGTCGGCAGGAGCAATTCTATCGGCTATTTTATTCTGCTTTAGAACAGTATTCTGCTTGTGTAGACTGTGCATAAAGAAAAACTCCAGCGGCACAAATTCCCGACTGCAGAGAGGAAAAAACGAAACCATATGAGGCTAATACCATGTCAATGACCAAACGCGATTTTGTGGAAAAGATAGCCAGGGCGACCGGCCTGCTCCAGCAGGATGTGGCTGTCGCGGTGCAACTGTTACTGGACACCCTGGCGGATGAAATGGCCGCCGGCCGCACTGTCGAGCTGCGCGACTTCGGGGTGTTTGAAGTGGTTAGCCACAAAGCCCGGGTCGGCCGCAACCCAAAGCATCCGGAAGAGACTGTTGCCATACCAGCCAGAGCCGGTGTCCGGTTCAGATCCGGAAAAACCTTAAAAAGACGGGTCTTGCAGCTGGACACGTCCAGAATCTGCGGGGATTAACCGGGGGCAGAGAATAAATCGGGGAATACTCAAAGCCGAAAAAGGAATGAGATGAAAATAACGATATCAGTAATTGCCTCTTTGCTGGTTTTGCTTTGCGCCGGGTGTCAGTCGCCGTTGTCTATAGCCGCCTCGCGAAGCGATATAAATGCCGTAAAAGAGCTTCTTGATAAAGGCGCGGATGTCAACGAGAAAAATGCTTTGCATGGCGGCACTGCCCTGAAAGCCGCAAGTTCAGCGGGTCGGGTCGAAATAGTAAAACTTCTGCTTGACAGAGGGGCCGATGTGAATTTGGAATCAGGCAATATGGGGTGGACCGCTTTAAGCGCGGCGGCATGGTTTGGACACCATGATGTTGCAATGCTATTAATAGAGCGGGGTGCTGACATAAATATAGCTGTTGCGGGACTGCGCCGCGGAATCGGGACTGGCAATGCGGTTGAATTTCTTAACAAGCTTGACCAGGAAAGAATCTCCAGCCAGTTGACAGCGGCCAGGCTATGCCCCAAAAAACCTTCTGTACCGGTTGCAATAACATCGGATGCCGGTGCAATATCCCCAACCATAACAATATCCAATAAAAATTCCGCTGATCCCTTTTAAACGCGAGACCTGCGAGAATGTTTGCCAGCAGCCAGCATGGAGCATTTCATTGTGGATTATGACCAAAAGCCGCTGATGGGCGACTGCGTGATGGCCGGCTTCCCGTCCCCGGCTGAACAGTATGAATTTGCATAAATGGCGACCGTGCCAGGTGCCATCGGCAATATTCAGATCAGGTTTCATAATTCACCCGTTCCGCAGTTGGTCAGCCATATCCCCCGTTACAATCGAAAAATAAGGAAAGCGCCGCGCGCCGGTGACTATTCATCGAGCAACTGGTGACACGACGGCTGTTGGACTTCTTCAATTTTTAAATTTTAGTTTCATTCTTTTTTGCTGCTTTTTTATTTCCACCTATTGCTTTTTCAGGGATATGCTTGTATAATATTAGTACAACGTTATACTAGGTGATTATGTATGTTCTTATAGGACTTGATTATAATGGTCACAATAAAAGATATAGCAAAAGAAGCGAATGTCAGTTACTCCGCAGTTTCGATTGTGCTGGGTGAAAGAAGCAAACCAGGCAGTATCGGGAAAGAAACTCGCGAAAGGATCAAAGATATTGCCGCCAGAATGGGATACAGCCGCAACGCCGTTGCCACCAATATGCGCAGCGGCAAAACTAAGGTTATCGCATTTATTTCAAACGATATTTC
>CAIPAT010000404.1 GCA_903863035.1 uncultured Lentisphaeria bacterium | reverse complement strand
CGAAAGACATAAAGCCGCTGCGGAGAGCGGCGTTCCGGGTTTAACTTCATTCACTTCATGCTCCAGCGCCTGCGGGATGAAGTGTATTTGTTCTTTTTCGTGCCTCGCTAACTCTCGGGTTAGTCCCGCGACTGCGGGATGCCTTTCGTGGTTAAAGTGTATTTAGTTGTTTCTTTTGGTTGCGGCTATGCCGCGCTAAGCATCAATAATTAGAATTCCAGACTTTGGGCGGTGCTGTTATGGTTCATGTTTCAAATCAAAAAAGTTATTATTTTTATTTCCGCTCTTGACTTTTATTGAATGAGACGCTTTTTTAATACTAGCGATTAAAAATTATTTAGAAAGTTATATACGATCATGATAAACAGAAGCTCATACAACTTTGTTGGTTGGTGGCGTAACACGCGGTTCAATCCGTAGCTTCTGTTGTGCTCTGATTAATGAATTACAACTGCGGATTGAACAATTATTCAATCCGCAGTTTTTTTTTACATTGAAGGAACAGCCGGAAGTCAGGAGTCAGGAGTCAGGAGTCAGGAGTCAGGAGTCAGGAGTCAGGAGTCAGGAGTCAGGAGTCAGGAGTCAGGAGTCAGGAGTCAGAATGAAGCGGTATTACGGCATTACAGCTTAACGGTATTACCGTAAAACCGTAAAACCGTGAAACCGGAAATCATGGATTTCTCTGTGCCTCTGTAGTTAAGTTTCAGAAGTCAGTAGTCAGAATAAGACAGCTCCAGAGGAGCGAAATATTAATAGCAGAATAAATTAAAACATAGAATATAGAAGGACAAAGAAAGAAAATGTATAAGCCGGACTTTGAGGAATTTAAAAGTTACTGTTCAAAAGGCAATATCGTCCCGGTATTCCGGGAATACCTGGCCGATATGGACACCCCGGTATCAGTATTAAACCGTTTCGCCGATAACAAACACGTTTTCCTGCTGGAGAGCGTTGAGGGCGGCGAACGCTGGGGCCGGTATTCGTTTCTCGGGGTAAACCCTTTTGCGCTGTTCAAAGTGCAGGACGGGAAAGCAATACTCCGCCGGAACGGGCAGGACGAAGTTCTGGAAACGCCGGAAGGACCGCTGATGGCTTTGCGCAAAGTCATTGCGCAGTACAAACCGGTGGAAATGCCGGGGCTGCCGCGTTTCTTCGCCGGGGCTATCGGCTATATCGGACATCACACGGTCAACGAGTTTGAACGGCTCCCTGCCCCCAAAAAAGTATTGAAACAGCCGACCGCGCATTTCATTCTGACCGACCAGGTAATCATTTTTGATAACGTCCGGCACACCATTAAAATCGTAGCCTGCGCCAGGCTGGATGAACATCCGAACCCGAAAGAAGCCTACGACACCGCCTGCGCCAGAATTGCCGAGATTGAAAAAGTGCTGCGCTCGCCGGCCCCGTCGCCGGCCTCAGTGGAACCGGCAGTTTTTGATGAGAACTCGATGAGTTCGAACATGACTAAGGAAGACTATTGCGACATGGTGCGGAAAGCCAAAAAATATATTGAAGACGGCGATATCATCCAGGTCGTACTCTCCCAGCGTTTCTCGACCAGGCTTACAGTAAAACCAATCCAGTTATACCGCGCGCTGCGCCTGATCAACCCCTCCCCCTACACGTTCTTCCTGAAATTTGACGATAATCAGATACTGGTCGGATCATCGCCGGAAGTCATGGTGCGGCTGAACAACCGCACCGCCGAACTCCGGCCGATCGCGGGAACCCGGCCGCGCGGCAAAAATGAACAGCAGGACCACGAACTGGCGGACGAACTGCTGAAAGACGTCAAGGAGCGCGCTGAACACCTGATGCTGGTGGACCTGGGCAGAAACGATCTGGGCCGTGTCGCCACGCCGGCCAGCGTCCAGGTCAGGGATTTCATGACCGTGGAGCGTTACTCCCATGTCATGCATCTGGTCTCAAATATCGAAGCTCAGCTGCGTGATGATAAAGACGCATTCGACCTGATCAAAGCCACGTTCCCGGCCGGCACGCTCAGCGGCGCGCCGAAAATCCGGGCGCTGGAAATCATTCATGAACTGGAACCGGATTCCAGGGAAATTTACGGCGGTGCTGTAGGTTATTTCGGCTTTAACGGCAACATGGATACCTGTATCACCATCCGCACGCTGGAAATTGACGGTGACAAGGTTTCCGTACAGGCGGGGGCCGGAATCGTCTATGACTCCGATCCGGAAACCGAATATATGGAAACCCGGCATAAAGCCCGCGGCATGTTCAAGGCAATCGCGCTGGCCGCCGCCAACCTGGAAATGTGACAAGGAGATAAAAAATGATATTAATGATAGACAATTACGATTCGTTCACCTATAATCTGGTGCAGTATTTCTACATGCTGGAACAGGATGTCGTAGTCAAAAGAAATGATGAAATAACCGTTGAGGAAGCAATCGCCATGAATCCTGAATTCATTGTGATCTCGCCCGGTCCCGGCCGCCCGGCCGACGCCGGCATCATCATTCCGCTGATAAAAGCCTGTGCCGGAAAAATTCCGCTGCTCGGCATCTGCCTGGGACATCAGGCCGTCGGCGAAGCTTTCGGCGGCAATATCATCCATGCCAAAGCCATCATGCACGGCAAGGTTTCGGAAATAGTTCACGACGGCAAAGGCCTCTATAAAGGGCTTTCTTCGCCGCTGAAAGCCGTGCGGTATCATTCGCTGGCAATCGACGAGGCAACCATTCCGGCATGCCTGGAAATCACCGCCAGAACCCAGGACAATGAAATCATGGGCGTCAGGCACAGAGAACATATGATTGAAGGCATTCAGTATCATCCGGAATCAATCCTGACTCCGACCGGCAAACGGCAGCTAGCGAATTTCATTGAAGCAGTCAGAAATCAGAAGTCAGGAGTCAGAAGTCAGGAGTCAGAATAAAACTTAAAACCAGAGACCAGTATTCAATAACCAATATCCAACAAGGAATATCCAATGTCCAAGTGAAGCAGCCAGAAGACAGAAGACGGATGAAGAATAGAACAGGAAAAGAGGATGCGGAATAAAATGAGTGTAAAGATCGAATGTTTTCAGGATTTGATGTGGATTTTCATTCTGACTCCTGACTTCTGACTCCTGACTTCCTGAATAACACTAGAGGGTGTATCAAGGGTAATAAAGTTGAAAGCTAAAGTTAAGATACTAATTCAAGGAAATTTAATATGATTACCGGAATGATTGAAAAGCTGCTTGCCCGGCAAAATCTGACCATACAGGAAATGAGCGAAGTCATGAACGCGATGATGTCAGGCGCCCTCACGCCGGCACAAACTGCCGGATTCCTCGTTGCACTGCGCATGAAAGGCGAAACCATAGATGAGGTCACCGGTGCCGCCATGTCCATGCGCAAACACGCTTCATTCATCAATACCGGAGCTGAAAATGTCGTGGACACCTGCGGCACCGGCGGGGATAAAGCGCATACCTTTAATATCTCGACAACCGCCGCCTTTGTCGCGGCCGGGGCCGGGGTCACGATTGCCAAACACGGTAACCGCAGCGTTTCCAGCAAATGCGGTTCGGCTGATGTGCTGGCCGCCGCCGGCTTCAACCTGGAGGTGGAACCGGAAGTGATGGAACAGTGCATCCAGGAAAACGGCATCGGTTTCCTGTTTGCACCGAAAGTCCATCCCGCCATGCGCAACGTCGTTCCCATCCGCAAGGAACTCGGGGTCAGGACGATATTCAACATGCTCGGGCCGTTGACCAATCCGGCCGGGGCCACCGGTCAGATACTCGGCGTGTATGCTCCGGTTTTGACCGAAATGTTCGCCCATGTTCTACAGTTGCTCGGGTTGAAACGCGCCATGGTGGTGCACGGACAGGACGGCCTGGACGAAATCACCTGCACTGATTCCACCCGTGTAACCGAATTGCGCAACGGCGTAATTAAAACCTATGAATTATTCCCGGATATGCTGATCGGCGAAACGTTCAGTGCGGAATCGCTCAAAGGCGGCGGGCCGGAACAGAACGCAAAAATCCTGCTGGATATTCTTGCCGGCAGGCTGTCAGGCGGACCAAGGGCGGTAACGCTGCTCAATGCCGCCGCCGCCATCATTGCCGGCTGTAAAGCCGACACAATGGAAGAAGGACTGAAACTCGCAGAGAAATCCATAGATTCCGGCGCGGCGCTGGAGAAATTTGAAACAATGATAGAGGCCAGCATAAAATGAACATTCTTGACAAAATAATTGACAGAAACCGCGAAGCGCTGGAACTGCGCAAAAAAGCCATACCGGAGGAACTGCTTATTGAACAAGCTGCGGCAATGCCGCCGGTCAAAAATTTCTCCGCGGCAATAAGCCGGAAAGACCGGTTCAATATCATCGCCGAACTGAAAAAGGCATCACCGTCAAAAGGCCTGATCCGTGAAAACTTCGTTCCTGAAACACTTTGTCTGGAACTGGAAAAAAACGGTGCGGCGGCATTGTCAGTTCTTACTGAAGAATTTTTCTTTCTCGGCTCACCGGCATATCTTAGAAAAGTCGCCAGCCTGGTAGAAATACCTGTTTTGCGCAAAGATTTCATTTTCGACAATTACCAGATTTACGAGGCCAGAGCGCTTGGCGCGGATGCCGTACTGCTGATTGCCGCCGCGCTCGATGAAAAGACTTTCAACAGCCTTTATCAAACCGCCAGAAATGCCGGGCTGCATGTACTGGCGGAAATTCACAACCGGGAGGAACTGGAACTTACAGTACGTTCCGGAGCAAAAATTATCGGCATCAACTGCCGCAACCTGAAAACTTTCCAAACCGACCTTAAAGCTACGGAAGAACTGCTGGCAGCCATCCCGGACAACCGGATCAAAGTAGCCGAAAGCGGCATCAAAAATCACCATGACATAATCCGGCTGAGCGGACTTGGAGCAGACGCTTTTTTAATCGGGGAAACTTTAATGCGGGCAGCCTCGCCCGGCGCTGAACTGAAGAAAATGCTTGAGGGCTGATGAAGGAAAGACAAGAAATGCGAATAGTCAATAGCCAATATCCCGTCCCGCTTCGCGAGATCCCGCAGGGCGGGAGAATGTTCAACCAGGACAAATAATACTAATAGTCAATAAGGAAATGTCCAACTGATGAAGGAAAAACCAAATACAAAAGACAATAATAGAGATTTTGATCTGCAAGACCGTTTTATAAGTTACGCCATTAGAATTATTAAAATCTCAGAAATTCTCCCGGACACAAGAGCCGGAAAGCATATATGTGCTCAGATATTAAGAAGTGGAACGTCGCCGGCGCCCAACTATGGAGAAGCTCAGAGTGCTGAATCCCCGGCGGATTTTGTTCATAAGTTAAAGATTGCTCTAAAAGAGTTGCGGGAGACAGAAATTTGGCTGAAAATCATTATCCGCTCAGAATTGATTCAACCTTCAACCAAGATTTCGCCGCTGCTTCAGGAAACCGATGAACTAATTGCAATTTTATTCAAAAGCATAGATACCGCCAGAAAAAAACAGGAGCGATAACGGCATTTTAAACTTGATCATTGGATATTGAATATCGGCTGTTATATTGAAATTGGGCTGTTATGTTGGTTATTGGATATTGAAATTGGGCTGTTATGTTGAAATTGGGCTGTTATGTTGGTTATTGGATATTGAAATTGGGCTGTTATGTTGGATATTGGACATTCTCCCGCGAAGCGGGATCCCGCAGGGCGGGACGGGTTATTGGATATTGAAATTGGGCTGTTATGTTGGTTATTGGATATTGAAATTGGGCTGTTATGTTGGTTATTGGATATTGAAATTGGGCTGTTATGTTGGATATTGGATATTCCGTGTTGGATATTGGATATTGGACATTCTCCCGCGAAGCGGGATCCAGCAGGGCGGGACGGGCTATTGGATATTAAAATTGATTGGGTCGTTATAAGGTTATTCATTTAGGTAACGACCCGCGAATTCAGGAGAAGAGACAAACAAATGAACGTTAAACTGAAAATTTGCGGATTAACCAATGCGGCGGACGTCCAGGCGGCAATTGATGCCGGAGCCGACTATCTCGGATTCATCCTGTATCCGATGTCGCCGCGTTTCATCAGTCCGGCAAAGGCCAGAGAACTTATTAAAAAAGTGCCGCGAAAAATCAAAACCGTCGGGGTGTTTGTGAACTCGCCGCCCAATCAGATTGTCGAGCTCATGGAGTTCTGCGGGTTCAATATCGCCCAGCTTCATGGCGATGAATCTGCTGCGGACGCGCTGGAAATCGGCAGGGAAAGAGTGTGGAAAGCTATGGCCTTAAATACCGCGAAAGACATTGAACAGGCGGCGGCATTTCCGGCAGCAGCCATCCTGGCCGACTCCATCGGAACGGTCCACCGCGGCGGCACCGGCAAAAAATGCGATTGGCAGCAGGCGGCTGAGGCCGCAAAACAGCTGAAACTCATTCTGGCAGGCGGCATCAATCCGGAAAATGTTGCAGAAGCGGCGAAAGCGGTAAAACCGTTCGCAGTGGATGTCTGCAGCGGCGTCGAAGCATCCAAAGGGATCAAAGATCATCAGAAAATATTGGAACTGGCAGCAAAGCTTAAAAGCATAAAAAAATAAGGATATTTAAAATGAATCAAAAAGGCCATTACGGAATATACGGCGGCCAGTATGTGGCGGAAACGCTGATGCCGGCCCTGACCGAACTGGAAGCCGCTTATATCAAATGCAAAAGCGACCCGGAATTCCAGCGGGAATTTAATGAATACCTGATCGACTACATCGGACGGGCGTCACCGCTGTATCTTGCCAGGAGGCTTTCCGCACACTGCGGCGGCGCGGCAATTTATTTGAAACGTGAGGATCTCAACCACACCGGCGCGCATAAGGTCAACAACACCCTCGGACAAGCGCTGCTGGCCAAGTTCATGGGCAAAAAACGGCTGATCGCCGAAACCGGTGCGGGTATGCATGGAGTGGCAACCGCCACCGTCGCGGCGCTGTTCGGTTTTGAGTGTGAAGTCTTCATGGGCAGCGAAGACATCCGGCGGCAGGCGCCGAATGTCCAGCGGATGCTGACACTAGGGGCCAAAGTCACCCCGGTGGATTCCGGTTCGGCAACTTTGAAAGACGCGATGAATGAAGCTTTACGCAACTGGATATCCACGGTCGAAGACACCTTTTACGTTATCGGCACCGTTGCCGGGCCCCACCCCTACCCGGTAATGGTCCGGGATTTTCAGTCAGTTATAGGCAAAGAGGCCAGAGAGCAGATTCTCGAAAAAACCGGCAGACTGCCGGATGAAGTTATCGCCTGCGTCGGCGGCGGCAGCAACGCCATGGGCATTTTCGCCGGATTTATCGCCGACAAAGACGTAAAATTGATCGGAGTGGAAGCCGGCGGACAGGGCATCGATACAGCTTATCATGCCGCCAGTATCAACGCCGGCAGAGTCGGTGTGCTGCATGGCAGCAAAAGTTATCTGCTGCAGGACAAAAACGGACAGATTAATCCGACACACTCGGTTTCCGCCGGACTGGACTATCCGGGAGTCGGACCGGAACACTCTTATTTAAATGACATCGGCAGAGCCGAATATACGGTAATCGATGACAAGGAAGCGATTGAAGCCTTTGATCTGCTGTCGAGGCTGGAAGGCATCATTCCCGCGCTGGAATCATCCCACGCGATCGCGGAAGCGGTCAGGCGGGCGCCGTCAATGTCCAAAGATAAGATCATCATTGCCAATCTGTCCGGC
Source organism: uncultured Lentisphaeria bacterium (assembly GCA_903863035.1). Classification (GTDB taxonomy): domain Bacteria; phylum Verrucomicrobiota; class Lentisphaeria; order Victivallales; family Victivallaceae; genus CAIPAT01. The sequence goes on along the minus strand of CAIPAT010000404.1, from coordinate 1,033 downwards.
CGCGGCGACAAAGACATGCAGAGCGTTCTGGAATACAAACAACAAATGGCAAAAGAGGTAAAATAAATGAATCGCATCGCTCATACTTTTAAAAAGTGCGCCGATGAAAACCGGAAGGCGCTGGTAATATTCGTTTCCGCAGGCAATCCCGATCTTGCCACAACTGAAAAATTGATTATCCAGGCGGCGGAATCCGGAGCCGACATCGTGGAACTCGGCGTGCCGTTTTCCGACCCGATGGCGGACGGTCCGGTAATCCAGGAAGCCAGTATGCGGGCGCTCCAGTCCGGTACCACTCTGGTTGACATCATCGCCATGGCGGCGCGCATCCGTAACGTTTCCGCAATCCCGATGGTACTGTTCTCATACTATAATGTGATTCTGTCTTACGGGGTGGAAAAAGCCGCCGCCGACTGCAAAGCCGCGGGAATTGACGCCTGGTTGACGGTTGACGTGCCGTTTGAAGAATCCGGCGAAATCATCCCGTGTCTGGACAAGCATGGCCTGTGCCTGATTCCGCTGGTCGCGCCGACCACTCCGGAAGACCGTGCCAGAAAGATTGTCAAGGACGCTAAAGGGTTCGTTTATTATATTACTGTCGCCGGGGTAACCGGAGCCAGGAAGCAGCTTTCGCTCAATCTGGAAGAACGCTTGAATGAGCTGAGAAAATTCAGTCCGGTTCCGGTAGTCGCCGGATTCGGTATTTCCAGTCCGGAAATGGCGGCCAAAACCGCCGCCTGCGCCGATGGCATCGTGGTCGGCAGCGCACTGGTGAAGATCATGAATGAAGCCGCAAGCCCGGAGCTTGGTATCAGCAGGAGTCTGGAACTTATCCGCGGACTTGCAGCCGCGCTGAGAAAGTAAAACATGGAAGCGGGTTTTGCCCGCTTCCTCAGAATTCTCCTTTGAAACTTAACCACAGCGGCACAGAGAAATCCTTTTTATCCACGAATGGCACTAATTAGCACTAATAAAACAGAAGCTCTTGCTGTGAGTTTGATTTTGTGACGCAAAATCAAATTCACAGCAAAAT
>CAIPAT010000403.1 GCA_903863035.1 uncultured Lentisphaeria bacterium | reverse complement strand
TCATTCATGGTTCAATCGTTTCAGGAAAGTCCTGGTGAGATTTGAGAAAAAGTCCGCCAATTATGAGGCGCTGCTTCATTTGACAGCATCCATGATAATATACAGAAAATTAGGGGTTATTTACGGATAAGCTCTAAATCTTAAAAGGAGAATATGAAGCCTATACTTACAAACAGCCGGATTCTAGTCACGGGCGGCGCCGGCTTTATCGGTTCAAATCTTATTGAAACATTGCTGTCGCAGGATAATAAAGTAATTTGCCTGGACAATTTTGCGACCGGTAAACGGAAAAATATTTCCGGATTCCTTGATAACAGTAATTTCAAACTTATTGAAGGTGATATTCGGGATCTGGCGACATGCCGCACTGCATGCAGCGGGATTGACTATGTATTGCATCAAGCAGCCCTGGGCTCTGTGCCTCGTTCCATTATAGACCCGATCAGCAGCACTGAAGTTAATATTATGGGGTTTTTGAATATGCTGACGGCTGCGCGCGATGCGGAGGTAAAACGTTTCGTTTATGCCGCCAGCAGTTCGACTTACGGCGATAGTAAAAACCTGCCGAAGGTTGAAAATGTTATCGGCAATCCGTTGTCGCCGTATGCAATTACAAAATATGTTAATGAACTATATGCTGAAAACTTTTCCAGATTATACGGAATTCAAACCATTGGATTGCGCTATTTTAATGTCTTTGGCCGAAAGCAGGACCCGTTTGGAGCATATGCCGCTGTGATTCCGAAATTTTTTATCTCATTAATAAAACATCAGCGGCCGGTGATTAACGGGGATGGTTCTTACTCCAGAGATTTCACCTACATTGATAATGTCATTCAAGCCAATCAACTGGCGGCAGTCGCCAATAAACCGGAAGCGATCAATACCGTTTATAATATCGCCTTTGGCGAACGTACAACACTGCTTGAACTGTTCAATCTCATCCGGCAGAATCTGATTCGGTTTGACTCCGAAATTAGCAGCATTGAACCTGAATATGGACAATTCCGTACCGGCGATATTCCCCACTCTCTTGCGGATATCTCAAAAGCCAGAACACTGCTGGGATACAACCCCGAGTATAACATCGCTTCAGGGATTGCCGCAGCAACCGAGTGGTATTGGAACAACTTGCACGTAAATTAAGAGCAAGCATTAAAGCATGAAAGCATTCTTTAAAAACTGGCTTGAGTTCCTTGATCGTGACTTTAAACTGTCCCGGCATCAAGTGTTTTTCGCAGTCGTGGCATTGTTGATTATCGGACTGGGGTTACGTTGCGGTTATTGGATGATGCGCGACCGCCCTCCGCGTGACGAAAAATTTTATATACAAACCGTCGAAAATATCAACAATAGAGATAATAACTGGGTTAAAAAAAGTGGATATGTGGCCCCATTAATGCCATGGCTGGCTTTCAATGCCTGCAAATTGGGTATTTCAGCAGAAACGGCATTGCATACGCTTAACATGGGATATGCAATATTGTGGGTTTTAGTAATGTTTTTTTTGTGCCGTGATGTGTTTGACAATGACAAAGCCGGGCTGCTGGGCATGGCTTTTGCGGCATTTAACCCATATTCAGTGCGAATGGCAAGCCAGATTTTGCGGGAACCGCTTTATATTTTGATATTCACGCTCAGCCTGTGGATTGCAGTGAGATTTATTAAGAGTCAAGGGGTAAATCCTTTGCATCCGTTGCTTTTAGCAGGTTTGACCATGCTGGTTTTTTTTACCAGATATGAAGGCATTGAAATAAGTTTATTCCTGCCGCTGGCCATCGCAGTTATTTTTATGCAATACAAATGGCAATATATCAGAAGATGCATTTACAGTCTTGCCATCTACCTGTTCACGTTTGCCTTAATCGTTGGAGCGTTAATTAATTTTAACAATACCTACATGCGCAATGCCCGTCAGAAAGCAATTGATTATTTCGCACTGTTTACCGGTAACAAGTTGAAATGACATTACTGAACGGTTTTTTTCTAGTCAACTTTCTGCCATTTGGGCTGATTGTATTGGCTGGTCTCCTGCTGTTTTTCCTGAGAAACGATAAGCCGGCGAAATGGTATTATCCGTTATTATTTATAGTGATCATCCTGATAGTCATCTCGTTTTGGCGGATACCAATATTGATTGACCGGCGTTATGCCATGCCAACCTTAGTTCCGGGAATTATACTCAGCGTTTTTGTGATAATGCTTCTTCCTGGTATTTTGAAGCATTTCAATGTAAAATACGCCACTACAATAGTGCGCGCAATGATAGTAATTTTACTGGCGGCATGCAGCGCCAAGACTATGCGGGAACAGGAGCATAAACCATATTTACAGGAGATCCCGGAAGCACTGCAGAAGAACTGTGATAAAAACAATGTCAAAAAGGCAGTTGTGCTGGTTTTTGGCAATCTAGGTGGGCACTTGGTCTTCGACATCGCCCCCAAAGCTATTGATATTCCCACGCAGAATATCAACGATTCACTCGCCAATATCGGCTATCCATTTATTATTATAAATGGAGTACATATAAAAATCATTTGCCTTCCCAAGCAGCATATTAATGACAAATTCGCCGAGCCAGCATATCAAATTTCTAATTTAAATGGAATACTAGACCTCAAACTATTAGAGAATCAGTACTCGCATATTTATCTGCTCTGCGTCGAGCAAATTCCTGAAAACTTCTGTAATCTTTGGATGAAAAAATATATCAATAAACCAGAATTAGTTTACGAGCACATCAACCGGAAACAAATCGCATACAGACTATACAGGGTCAAGTAAACGTATAGAAATACATGGATTAATCAGGGAAAAATGCGTGACGATAACAAATGTGCATGAGATTATAGCCTTACAATTCAACTGAGTAAATAATCTGATGGCTTGCAAAATGATATGAACTTAACCGGCTGCGCCGGGACTTTTGATCCCCTTTCTCTGTAATTTTTCTCGTAATGTATGAATTGTGATTGCTTTATGTTCTTATTCACCCTATCATAATAACATACAAAGCAAGGAGGCATCTTGAGCGAGCAT
>CAIPAT010000402.1 GCA_903863035.1 uncultured Lentisphaeria bacterium | reverse complement strand
TCAGCTTGGCTCTGCGGGCACACTGCGGTGATATCGGAGGGGGAATTTTCCACAATCTGACGCGGATAGCCCTGCTCGCATGGCGAAGGGCAATTCAACAGCTTGGCACGTTTGTTTTCCACGAGGAGATAATGTGTGTAGAAAGTGTTAAAACAATGCCAGCCCATCAAACCGGACTGCCATTCTTTCCACGCAGCTTCCTGCTCCGGCAGCTCCTCCAGATAGTTCCATAAAATATTGTCTGCCATGCTATCTCCTCCTCTAAAAAATTTAGGGGTTCAGAAAAAGCGCGAATCAATCTGGTCGCGCAACTCCGTGAACAATTCATTGGTCATTGCCTGAATTTCATCGAGCGAACACACTGCCGCCGTCAACGGATCTAATGCAATCGCCTGGAAAATCTTTCTGCGGCTGCATTCGAGCGAGCCTTCCGCCGCCATTATCTGCAAGTTGATCATACCGCGGTTAAGTCCGGCCAGTTGTTCCGGATAATTTTCGATGCGGCACGGCGTAATACCGCCACCATTGATCAGACATGGTACCTCGACGCAACATTCCGGCGGCAGGGTGGCGATCAGTCCGCGATTTATCACATTGAGGTTGGCCGACAATGCCGCGTTGGTTTCGATGGCATTGATAATCTGGATAGCGTATTCGCCGCTGGTATCAAGATTGAATTCCTTGGTTCCGTTCAACAGCGCGGCAATCTCGCGTTCGTTACGCTGTTGCAGTTCGGCACACACTTTCAATGAGGCCCCCGAAGTTCCCACGCTCATGTCATAGTCCTTTTCGGAACCCGGCTCAAGGCTGCAAAACTTGTCAATCAGGTCTTTCCGTTTGCGTATATACGGAATATACTCGCTGCCGTGACCACTTGATTCAGTAGGAAAAAAACCGAAATGACGGAAAAGTTCGAAACGGACCTTGTCTTGATTATAGGTCTCCGTTTTCGCCATCGCCTCAAGCAATCGCGGATAGGCATCCTGACCATCAACTTCAAATTTCAGGAAAAAAGCCTGATGGTTAACACCTGCAACCAGGTAACGGACGTTACTCTTATCCTCTCCGATATAACTGGCCAACAGCGACGCAGTATGGGGAACACTGTGGCAGAGCCCAATTACCTTGACCGTTTTTGCCCGGCGGCTCAGCGCAATAGTGTTGAGCGACATCGGATTGACATAATTGAACAGATAAGCGCCCGGGCAGCCCGTTTCCATCGCGTCGATTACTTCAAACAACGCTTTCAGTGTGCGCAGCCCGCGGAACACGCCGCCCGGCCCCATGGTGTCGCCGACCACCTGATCGACGCCGTATTTGCGCGGTATCTCCTGTTCAAGCCGCTGATGTTCCAGCGTACCGGCTCTGAACAGCGTGATCACGTAGTCTGCGCCCTGCACCGCCTGATGCAGGTCAGTCGTGGTTTTAATCTGCGGTTCAACCTTAAGTTTTTCGCCGATCTTCTCCGCAAATATCTCTGCGTTTTTAAGCCGCCCGGCATCAATGTCCATGAGGACGATTTCGCTGTCGCGCAAAGTCTCACTGATCAAAAGATCTTTAATGAAGTTTTGGGCAAAGATTACTCCGCCTGCTCCGATTAATGCAATTTTAGCCATTTCAGTCACCCTTTTTGATTGATATTTTCATATACGCTTGCCAGCACATCGTGAATCCTGCGAGATTGGACGAATAACTGCCGTTTTTCACTCAACACGAGATAATTCCCTGAGCCAGCCTGTAGCAACCGGGCAGCCGCCCTGTTCCAGCGTTGCTTTGGCCTGAACTTTGTCATCCATCGGAATTTTCGGGATGATACATAAATAGTCCATGCTGCAATAGCCCAAGCCGGTGATATTTCTTTTAGTCTTCATTTGGCCCTTTTTTAGATAATATGGCGCTTCTCTTCCACTATTTTTCTCAATGTAAGTTTATTGCATCTGGTCAGTGTACCAGGGTATGCTTGTCTTCGATCAGCCACTCCCGCCAGGCCGCTTCCTGCTTTGGCAACTCCTCCAGATAGTTCCATAAAATATTGTCTGCCATCACTATTACTCCTCTTCAAATTTTGCCATTATGGCACATATGTAAAACCATTTGCGCGGTAAAATCTATAGCTGCGGCGTAAATGCTGATTTAATATAATCAATGAACAGGCGCACTATAATTCAAGGATTAACTTGCCCATGGCGGATGGATTGTACATACCGAGATTAAGCCGGTAAGCCACTGAATATTTTCTTTCCGGCCAGCAGCAAAACTCAGCGTTGCCGGTAAGATTCGCAAACCTGACGATATTCAGCCTCACTGATTTTTGACTTTTGCAATCAAACGTGGCTGATGGAATTATGATTTCAGAATTCCATCCTGCCGGATGCTCAGTAACTTTGGCGGCGTAGACGGACTTGCCGGAAAACATCCTGCCGGATTTATCCAGGTCGATAAG
>CAIPAT010000401.1 GCA_903863035.1 uncultured Lentisphaeria bacterium | reverse complement strand
GGAAATTATAGTTCATGGAGTTCCATCAACAGCTTTATGGTGGATATTGCTGCGCCATCAATTCCGGCGAATTTGACCAGAATTGTCACTGGTAACAGCGTTGCTCTTGACTGGGCTGATGCGACAGACGCTACCAGCGGATTCAAACAATACGAAGTTCAGCTTGATAAACATTCTGGTTTCAGCAGCCCGGAATATTCTTTTACGACCACCCCCAGCACCGCCGTCATCAACAGCCTGACTGATGGAACTTTTTACTGGCGTGTTCGCACTCTGGACAATGCCGGCAACTATAGCGTCTGGACAAGGGGGGCCAGCTTTGTCAGCGATGTGGGCGGTAATATCAATGACGCGTTATTACTTTCCAGTCCGTCAGCAGCAGCCGGCTGGGTTGGCTTAGATGATCCGGCAGACTATTACAAACTGATTTTGGACCGTGCCGGGAAACTTAGTCTGAACCTGACCGGCATCACTGGCGATTCCAACCTGACCTTGTATGATGGCAAGGGTAAATCTTTGAAATCATCTTCTGTTAAAGGTCTCGTGGATGAAAATATCACTAACCTGGCGCTGCTTGCCGGTGATTATTTCGTTAAAGTAGCACCCGCAGACGGCGGCAAGGGTACGGTTAATACCAACTATACGCTGAACAATACGGTAGATTATTTCCCGGAAGATAACGCATCCAACACATGGCAGACGGCAAAGGATATTAGCGAAGGCGTGGACAACTGGGTTGGTTTCGGCGATGTGGCGGACTACTATAAACTGATGCTGGACAGTGCCGGAAAGCTGAGTCTTAATATGACCGGATTGAGCGGAGATGCGAACCTGACGCTGTACGATGCCAAGGGCAGACAGTTGAAAATATCAAGCAATAAAGCTACCACGGATGAAAATATTTCCAACCTGGCATTGCCTGGCGGATGTTATTACGTTAAAGTCGCGACTGGAACCAGCGTAACTGACGCATTTTACACACTGAACAATACCGTTGATTATTTTCCGGTTGATACAGTTGGCAATATATTAGCTACGGCTGGATTGCTGAAAAACAACGGTCTCGCCAATGAGTGGGTTGGCTTCGGCGATACGGCTGATTACTATAAACTGACGCTCGACAGTGCCGGCAAACTGAGTCTTAATATGACCGGGTTGAGCGGGGACGCCAATTTGTCGCTGTTGAATTCCGCCGGTAAAATGTTAAAATCCTCTTCCGTGAGAGGAACAGCAGATGAAAATATCTCCAATCTGGCACTGACCGGCGGCGATTATTATGTTAAGGTCACCCCGGGATCCGGCGTGAACGACGCGTCTTACACTTTGAGCAATGCCGTGGATTATTTCCCAGGAGATACCGCTGGCAACACTTTTGCTTTAGCACAACAGGTCGCTGAAAACGGCCCGGTCAACGAGTGGCTGGGGTTTGGTGACAAGGATGATTATTACAAGTTCGAATTGCAAACCGGCACGGCGGTGACACTCGACCTGACAGGCATAACCTCCAACGTCAATTTGTATCTTTACGACAGCAAAAACAAACAACTGGCGGCATCCGCGAAGGCCGGCAACACCGATGAGAGCATTTCCAGGACGCTGACGGCAGGAACTTATTACGTCAAGGCAACGCTTGCAGGCAAAGACAATACTGACTACAGCCTGAATTTCAATATAGATCCGTCGGCATTTAAAACCGGCAGCCTTAAACTTTTCAGTGCAGCCAGTTCATTGACCGGCAGTTCCAATGCAGTGTTTACCGGCAATGATCCGCTGCAGAAAAGCCCGGGTTTGCTGGCGAGCTGATATTACCAATGAGCTATCTCGATAATGAATTGGCCAATGAGGAAAAACATTTGAAATACCGTTCCGACGGGCGGTCCCAGGCAAGCCTTAAAAAAATTCATGGACTTTGCATGGCATGGGGTGGGTGGATTTTTATAAATATTGCTTTTTATTTTTTAGAAGGTATTTTAAGTAAGATTGTCATATCAGTTTATTTTAAAGAAACACAAAGCAAAACAGGAGAAAGAAATGAAAAAAATGTTAATGGTATGCGTACTGGGAATGGCTCTTGCGTTCTGTATGGCCGGCTGCAACTCATGCCCAACCTGGTGCCCGTTCTCGTCCGGCAAAGCCAAGGCTACTTGCACCTGCTGTGATAAAGTGGCAACATGCAAATGTGCTAAAGACGGAAACAACGCCTGTGTATGCTGCAAAGACGGTGCCGCCTGTAAATGCGAAGGCTGCAAGAACGCCCCCCAAGCTGCTAATGTTATCTGTAAATGCTGCAACAAAGATGCGGTGGCCTGCACATGTTCTAAAGACGGCAAAGATGCCTGTGCTTGCTGCAAAGACGGAGCTGCCTGTAAATGCGAAAGCTGCAAGCCTGCTCCCAATGATTGTGACGCCAAATAAGCTATCGTAACTTAATCCCGCGTTAGATTTTTCTTCCGCGGGATTTTTCTTTTCAGCCGTGCTGGAGAATAAACTGTTCTTCCGGTTTAAGATATTCATCAAAATTTGCGGCAATGGGTCGGGACTGTTTTGAACTCAATATTCCCAGATGGGCCTGAAATTGCGCAACCGCCTGTTTTTTCAGCGGCAGATATTTACTTACATCGACGGTTTCAATGACCTCCGGCAACTGATCAGGTGATATCCCCATTTTTAATGAAGTGATATATCTGCGGATTGGAATTTTCAATCCATTTTTTTCACAGGCGCTACGGACAATCCAGTATGCGGCCGTATGATCCGGATGTCCCTCGTATTGGCTGGTGCACATAACCTCTGACGGCTTCTTTTCCTGTAAAATATTAATGATTTTTGCAACGGCGGCGTCTTGCTGCTTTTCCAGCATTGCATCTTCGAAATCCAGAAACAGCAGATTCTCAGGTTTAAGACCTAGAATCGCCGTCGCGCGCTTTGTTTCATCTCTTCTAATGGCGCATACTTCCAGCGGGGATGGATCTTCAAAAATATTCAGCATGACAGAAAAAAGTTTTTCACCCATAGTCAGCACGACAACGAAAACCTCATATCCTTCGTCAATCCTTTTGGCAATAAAACCTCCGCAACCCAGCGTCTCATCATCCGGATGAGGAGCGAACAGCACGATTGTTCCTTTACTACAGATTGAGCTCATGTTCACAGCACCACAATTTTTCTTATGTTGATCAGAACTTCTCCCGCCACATGACCTGACTTATACGCGGTTACCGGGGATGTCATTTTAAATGCTTCCGCATAAGCGCAATGTGTGAATTTTGCCCGGAACACATTGCGTCCGATTACTTGATTGACCGCGTCCTCATTCGGATTTTGCGACTTATGCAGCCGGACAAGTGTTTTTTTCTGCTCTATAACATCGGAAATATCAACGAGGATGTCAGGTTCAAACTGCCGGGTGACACCGCCAATGTCGTTTTCAGCCATATACACGTCTGTATCCGGCGAAATGCCGGAATATTTTATTGACTGCATTGCGATATCATAAGCGGCGACATGGTCCGGATGCCGGTTTATCGGCCAAAGCGTAAAAATTGCTTTGGGTTGCAGTCGCTTTAATTCACCAGCCACGGTTTTACAGGCTTCCGGGTTGGAATAAACCTCGCCGTCCATTTGGGATAAAAAGGTCAATTTAGCGTTCAATTTGCGACATACGGCCATTTCTTCTTTTTCGCGGATGCCTGCTGCCTCGCCGGAAGTCTTGTCCTCGATTCCCCGTTGTCCGCTGGTGGCGCAAAAGACGTGAATGTTGTATTTATTGTGCAGCAGCCAGGCTGTACCGCCCATGGCGTGGGCCACGTCATCCGGATGTGCCACAATAAAAACTATTGATTCGGATTTATTATTTGATTTCATATGCAAACATTTTCCATGTACTACTTTTTTTCTGCGACTACTGCGGCCAGGCACAGAAGCCCGGTGGTATCAGCTTTCATTTCAACAGAAGTTATTGCTTTTTGAGGAAACGGATTGCTCCATACCGGCATAAACAAGCCGAATTCCTGCAATGCGGCATCGGCGAAGCTTAAATCCGGCGGGATGCCGCCGGGAACCGCCGCCAGCCACCAGTCGCGGATGTTTTTGTTATTTTCCAGATTAAAGACGGCTGAAGTACCATCGCCGTATGTGATGTTTATCGTGCCGAACACTGCGCTTCCTTGAGCCGGAACGTACATAGCTCCGACTAGAAAAGCTATTTTCGAATAATGTCCGGCAAGCGGAATTCGGAATACTTTGCCGACAGTTCCGTTCCATTCCCCGCCGGACAAGACTGCCGGAGTACGGCTGACTTCTACCGTTACCCCGCCAATAGTCTGTGTGCCGCTGACGCGCGAAACCATGTTTTGCAGATCGGCTTCCTGCTTGCCTGACTTAAATACCAATTGTCCGTTCGGATTGTCGATTTTGGCGTTTTCGGTTAAATTCTGGCGCATGATTGGCTGTTTCGCCAACTCGACATCGTCACACAGGATTGAACATTGTTCTTTGTCCAAACCGGTGCCGATGATAAACATAACGTTACCCTCAGGGCGCTTTTTCAATTCAAATTCAACTGTATATTTTGTATATTCCGCAGTGGAAACGTTGGCTATTTTTTTAGTTTCAATATTCCTGGCGACTGTGTCAAACATGGAGAAATATGCGGTTGCCGGTTTGCCGGTTGCGCTTTTCAGCCATGCTGAGAACGTATATTTGCCGGAAGCCAGCCCCAGAGTTTCGAAAAACGCATAGACCCGTCCCTGGCCGGAAGCGGACATTTTCAGCGCATATTTGCCAGTGTGTGCATGCTGGTCGAGCAGGATTTCCCCACCCTTGTCATAGGTTTTATTCCGGAATGTCCAGTTGTTGACAACAAGTCCTTTCAATCCTCCGGTAATGTCGCCGGAGATATCCTCAAATCCTGGATTCAAGCACGGAGCCTTGATCTGGTATTTTGCTCCAAGCACCCGCAACGGAGCTTTGCTGACAATCAATGCTATATCTGTCGGCGGCAGCACGGAGTCGCTGCCGTCACGAGTAACTTTCAATTCGCGCCCGAACATATCTTCCGCGCTGATGATGTCGCCGGCTAAACGCAGGATAGTTTTGGCATCCACTTTGCCAATGGCGGTAAAATAATTACCGTCAGTGCGTTTAAATCCATGTTTTACGTCAAAATCCCGCAACGCAGCATCCGACAGCACCCCGGTAAACGTATCGCATTTGCGAAGCTGATTCTGGATGGCGGCCAAAGTTTGGAGCAGAGGTTCAGGCGAACGGGTATGCCGGTTCGTAAACACATAAGTACCAAAATTAAAATATTTTTCGAAGCCTTTTTCCACGAACCAGAACTGGATGGCCGCCGTTAACTCAGCTTGCTTCCGGGGATCCTCAATCTGGAACCAGGACTGCTCCGTCTGCCAGAGCTGCATATCGGAAGACGCGGCCTTGACGGCCTGCCGCAGTTTATCCACACCAATTACCCCCTGATAGGAGTGCATGCTGAGAATGTCTGAATACTTCGCCGCCCCCATTTTCAGCAGATCATACGGCATGTTCACGTCGCAGACCGGAATCGTGGAAAAACCGCCAAGCAGGATCTTAGCTTCAGGATCAGCCTTCTTCGCGGCGTTCCAGGCGGCCTTTACCAGTTCAAAGTATTCCTGGGTTGTGCCCGAAAACGTTGCCGGCATGCCCGGCGGATGAAAATCCACTTCATTGTAAATTTCCCAGTACTTTACCTGTCCTTTATATCGTGATACGGTCTGATAAACATAGTTGCTCCATTCTTCAACGCTGCGCGGTTTCCAGCGTCCGGACATATAAGCCTGCTCATGCGTCATTTTGCCGCTGTCCGGCTTTTCAGCCGCCCACAGCGGCGGATACCCCAGCACTCCGAGGATATTTATCTTATTCTTTGCAGCTCTGGCTACCGCCTGATCGGCATTGTTCCAGTCAAAAACGCCGCGCTGCGGTTCAACGTCATGCCAGAGAAAGTATCTGCCGGAATCCCATGAACGGCTCCAGCGAATGCCCAGCTTGTTAAGTACGTCCGGGCTTTCCAGCATGTGATGCCCCATGTAATCAGCAAATTTCCCATCGCGAGCAGTTTTGTCTTCCGCCGGATAAAGCATATAAGTACTTTTCCAGTCTGCGGAATGTCCATCAGATCCGGTGATTTTTATGTCAAGATTGTAAAAGCCGGCGGATTTTACCGGTAATGCCGCAGATTGTTCGATGAATTTTGCCGCAGCCGGCAAAGTTATTTCCTGATTTACCGTTCCCGCAGATGCACCTTCGAAAGTTTTTGCAGAAATGCTGATCTTATATGTTGCCGGAGCTCCGCTAAGATTCAGCCCGGCCAGGATGATTCCTGCATTTTTCCCGGCGGGTGCCATGGAATCAACCAATCGCCATACCGGCATCAGTACCGGACTGGTTTTGCGGCTGAAATCAGTGACAAAATATTCTGCTGGTTTGTCTTTTCCCCAGAGGAATGAAGTATCGCCAGTTTGCTCGAAAGTTTTGGCAGGTGTTGCCGTAAGCATATCCGGCGGCAATTGCCGCACCGATATTTTTGCCGCCCGGACATTGAACGGCGAGTCAGTTCCTAATTTAAACAGCGCCGGCATCGGGCTAAGCACTCCGTCTTTAGGGAAAGGCCCTCTGCCATAAAGTTTGCCGTCAACATAAAGCAGCAACCCGGCTTTCCCCCAGCTTAAGGTGATATTTACGGGAATTCCGGGTTTAAGAAAATCTGAATTTTTATTTTCTGCGGAATACCTGTTATTACCAATGCGGGCCACTGCGGAAAAACCGGTCATCTTGTTTTCGCCGGAAGGCGTATATATCCCCAGCAAAGTATTATTACCTTGTTTGAGGCTCTGGCCTGGTGTAATGCCAAACGCGAAGTACCATTCATTCTGGAATTCAGAGCCGGAGCGCGACGGCACGGCAGTAAGCTCAACCGTACCTTCAGCCGGATTAATGATTCCCGGCGCATAGTATTCATCGTTGCCGCCAGCCGGCATGTCGCCTGTGATTGACGCTGCATTAGCAGCCACAATAAAAAACAGCATGGCAAAAAGCAATCCGGACATTTTCTTCATAACATTTCCTTTTTAATATCTATCATTAAAAATATCTGTGAAATTTATTAATCATGGCGACTTTGCAAGATCGACGTCATCACAGAGGATTGAGCAGTCCGGGTCTGCGCCGATATAAAATTTAACTATGCCGTCTGGACGGGTCTTCAGTTCAAACCCCACCGTATATTTAGTATATTTCTCCGTGGAAATGCCTGAGATCTTTTTGGATACATAATGCTTCGTGTTTATATCCAGCATAGCAAATGATGCGTTGCCAGATTTATCTTTGCCGCTCTTAAGCCATGCGGAAAGTACATATTTGCCGGAAGCAAGGTCTCTGGTTTCAATAGAAGCGGAAGCACCTTTGACGCCAACTGATGATAATTTTAACGCATATTTGCCTGAATGAGCGTTGTTATCAAGAATAATTTCACCGCCCTGGGCGTTGAGTTTCCAGTCGCTGACGACAAGGCCTTTCAAGCCGCCCAAAGCGTCTCCATAGATATTTTCGAAGCCGGGATTCCCGACCAGCCCCTTTGCAATATATTTGGCGTCAACTATTTTCAGCGGGGTCTTGCTGACGATATACACAATTGAAGACTGCGGCAGTATGGAAATTGTGCCGTTGCGGGTAATTGGCAGTTCACGACCAAAGATATCTTCAACGCTGATAATATCGCCGGACAACTGCAAATCGGATTTTGTATCACTTTTGCCGATTGCGGTAAAATAATTGCCGTCAGTACGCTTAAAACTGTGTTTTACGTCAAATTCCAGTATTTTTGAATCAGAGATAGTTCCGATGAATGAGTCACATTTCCGCAGGTGATTTTGAACCGCTGCCAATGTCAGAAGTACCACTTCCGGCGAGTTAGTATAGCGGCTTGAGAAGAAATTGAGTCCGAAATTAAAATATCGTTCAAATTGTTTTTCGATAAACCAGAACTGAATTGCCGCAGTAAGTTCAGGCTGTCTTGCGGGAGTAGCTTCATGCCACATTTGCTCGGTCTGCCAGAACGGCATGCCGGGAGACGCAGCGTTAATTGCCTGCCGCAGTTTATCAACGCCTAATACACCCTGATAGGAATGTATGCTGAAGATATCTATATATTTTGCGGCGCCCATCTTTAAAAGGTCGAATGGCATATTCACGTCACAAACTGAAACGGTACTGAATCCGCTGATCAGGATTTTGCATTCCGGGTCTGCTTTTTTAGCCGCATTCCAAGCCCCTTTGAGCAGTTCGAAATATTCACTGGTGGAGCCGGAGAACGTGGCGGGCATGCCCGGCGGGTGAAAGTCCACTTCATTATATATTTCCCAATATTTAACCTGTCCTTTGTATCTGGACACGGTCTGATAAACGTAGCTTTCCCACTCCTCCACGCTGCGCGGCTTCCAGCGTCCGGACATATAAGCCAGTCCGTGAGGAATTTTGGCGTATTGCGGATTTACCGCAACCCACAGCGGGGGATACCCGAGGACTCCGAGAATATTTACTCCGTTTTTTGTCGCTTTTGCAACTGCTTTGTCAGCGTATGTCCAGTCAAAAATACCTTTCTGCGGTTCGATATTGTACCAGAGAAAATAGTCCGCCCCTTCGTTCCAGGCGCGTCCCCAGCGGATGCCCAGTTTGTTCAGTACTTCCGGATTTTCCAGCATGTTATGTCCGATATAACCGGCGAATTTTCCGTCTTTGACATTTTTCTCATTGGCCGGATAAATCATATAAGTGCTTTTCCAGCCAGTCGTACGTCCATCCGGACTGGTGATCGCGATATTGAGATTGTAGAATCCGGGGGCTTTCACCGGTAACTGCACTTGCTGTTCAGCAAATTTATTAGTCGCGGACAACGTTATGTCTTTGCTTATCGAGCCGGCATCTGCGCCTTCAAGATTCTTTGCGTCAATTTTGATTTTATATGTTACCGGACTGGAAGAAACATTGAGCCCGATCAAGGTTATTTCACTTTTCTCATCCGCGGGAGACATTGCCGTTGTCAGCCGCCATGCAGGCATTAGCGCGGAGAAATATTTTCCGGCATAGTTTGTGGAGAAATATTCTGCATGTTTACCCTTGCGCAACAGAAATGAGGTATCTGAAGTCTGGACAAAGTCTTTTACCGGATTTGCAGTGAACTTATCTGGAGGCAATTGAATTGTAGAGATTTTGGCTGCCTGAATATTGAACGGAGAATCAGTTCCTATTCTGAAGAATGCCGACATCGGACGGAGTACTCCGTCTTTAGGAAAAGGTCCTTTGGCATATATTTTACCGTCAACATAAATCAACACTCCAGCCTTACCCCAACTCAATGCTAAATTGACCGGAACTCCGGGTTTGAGAAAATCCTGATTTTTATTGACTGCCATATATGTTTTGTCGTCAATACGTGCGACTGCTGAAATACCGCAGAACCCGTGTTCGCCGGACGGCGTATAAAGCGCCAGCAAATTATTCCCTTTGATGGGCTGACCGGGTGTAAGGCCAAAAGCAAAATACCAGTCATTCTGAAACTCCGAACCTGGCCGCGAGGGTAACGCGGTGAGCTCAATAGTGCCTTCCGCCGGATTAATAATTCCGGGGGTGTAATATTCCGCTTCATTACCTGAATCCGGCACGTCTCTGGTAATTGAAGCAGCACCGGCAGTCGTGGTTAAAAGCAGCATAGCAATAAATAATACATACATTTTTTTCATAACACGCATCTTTTATATCCTCTTTTAAAGATTTACTTATTGCAATATCTATTAAATCTATATTGTTCCAGGTTCAATAATTCTGGATTCAAGGAATAATTTATGAACAGGTACAGAGGACTTCTTTTTTATTATATTAAGCAGCATTTCAACGGCAGTCTTTCCTGCTTGTGCTGTGGGCAGCAGTATTTCCGGCAATGCGCTTTTTGCAGCGACGGTGGCGCTGCAGGTATTATGGATGAGCTGGATTCCTTTACGGCCGGCAAGTTCATTTTTAACTGTACCGACGTAAGCAGCATAGCAATTTACCGCTGTAAAATCTCCGGCATGTTCGATGATAGAGAGCACCTGCTGTTCCGAAAGAGAGTTATTGCTGCATTTCCAAAGATGCTCATTCCATTTAACTTTGCAGTCTGCAAACGCAGCCATGCAGCCGGCCTTCTTCACCGCGTTCACATCCGGGGGGTTTCTATTGATGTACAATATTTTTTTATGTCCATGTTTCAGCAGATATTCAGCGACGGTGTATCCGCATTTATAATAATCCAGTTCTATGCTGTTTAAGTTATCGCTCAAGAATAGCGGAAAAGTAGTTACAACCGGAATATTAAAGGACTCGAATAACTTAAAAATTGGAATAAGGCTTCTATCAGGGGACATCCAGATTATGCCATCCAGTTTGCTTTTGCTCAACTGAGCAGCTGATCTTTCCGGGTTTTCGTCAAAATATATCTGCCGGCACAGGCATCCGGCACTGACCATGCTTTGAAACACTTCCACCGTCTGACTCAAGAAATATTCATCCAGGAAGGTTGCCATTCCATCACCATAAATCAGTCCCAAAGTCAATGTTCTTTCAAAGCTGATGTTCAGAGCATCAATAATTTCAGGGCGGATAAAAGTACCCAGCCGCGTTTTTCTGACAAGTAATCCTTCTGCTACGAAATGTTTCAGCGCCTTTCTTACAGTTGTCCGGCATACTCCGAAAATCTCACAAAGCTCTTCTTCAGTGTGAATCCTGGATGTGCCGCCTTCAAGTTTTGCATTTGCTATGCAACTGAATACGTATTGCCGTATCTTTAAATACGCAGGAATCGCTTCAAACATGATTTTAATCCTCCCGTTAATTTTCTCAGTGTAAGAACCGCAAGCTGATATTTTAGTATAAACTGGCATGAATTCAAGTTTTTAGCGCGTCAAATATTCAACCATTACAACTTCCGGTATTTTACTACCACATGGTCTGTTTCCAGTTTGAAACCGCAGGGATTGATTCCGGACGGGGATGTTGCGCAATCTATTCCATTCTGTATAAAATTATATCCTGTCATCAGGCTGCCAGAAAGTTTTGCCTTCAGCTGTATTACACAGCGGCAGACTGTAAAGGCCCTTGACAGGTCTGTAAGTAACCCGTCCGCTGACATAGAGGAAGTTTACTCCATTGTTATGGTTTTTATAACCAGTCATCCAGGCT
>CAIPAT010000400.1 GCA_903863035.1 uncultured Lentisphaeria bacterium | reverse complement strand
CCCTGAATGGCTTCCAGCGCCACACGGCTTTTAAATTTGCTGTCATAGTTCTTTTTCATTCTTCGTGACTCCTTGTTTTATTTGTTAAATTAGGAGTTCTTTACACTTATGCAAGTTGTCCAGCTTTCGGGGATAAGCGCATTGTTACAGGGATGCGTAGGATAGATGAAACTATAAAATTCATGGGCTATGAAAAAGGGGATCGGCTTGGGCATGCTTTAGCTATCGGGCTTGACCCCATTGAATGGTTGCAGCATAAATCAGAAATACTAATTCCGATCCATGAGCTTTTTGATAATTTTGTCTGGTTATGGAAAATGTCGATAGAAATGACTCCGCTTTACCCGGCAGCCAATCTATGGACTGATCATTATGCTCATGAAGCTCTATCATTAGGGCAAAAACTTTATCCTGCAGAAAATACTAATGCAAATCTGGCAGATTATTACAAAGCTTGGCTATTAAGACGCAATAACCCTATATATATTGAAAAAAATATTAAAGAAATTATGGCAGAATATGTTCCCGACTTCATAGGAGAAAAACCATCCCGCCTTGATTCTGCCGCAGGGAAAGTTTATTCAACATATTTGCATGATAAAGAATTGCCTGGCAGAGAAAAAGAAGTTTTAGTCTTAAGACATGACCAATTTTTTAAGCACCACTCCAATGACACGCTAAACCAACAATCTTATGTAATTACCGATAAGGAAGCTGGATTTTGGAATGCAGTGCAAGACTATATTCTACAGCAATGTTCATCGAAGGGAATCATAATTGAAGCCAATCCTTCGTCCAATGTCTATATCAGTGAACTTGACCGCTACTACAAACATCCTGTTTTCAGATGGCATCCGATAAAAGAGTGCGATCTAGAGTCTGGGAGAAAATATAACAGGTTCGGCTTAAGAAAAGGGCCTGTAGAAGTCTGCATTAATACAGATGACCCAACTATTTTCTCCACAACATTACAAAATGAATTCAAGTTACTAAGACAGTCTGCTATAAATCAGTTCAAACACGGTAGCGAAGAAGTTGAAGATTGGCTTGAAAAACTCAGGTTAAAAGGAGTAAAAATATTCAATGAAAATTATATTTGCCCCTACGAGCAAATTTAAAATACGCCTTTTACGGTTATGGTAAAATGGGAAGATTTTACTTTCCGGAAATCTACTCGCTTTCGGGGATCCATTTTTTTATGGATTTCATGGCTAGAAAACTTTCGGTGGCTACTATGCCGTCGATTGCGGCCATGGGGCCGCTGATGAAGTCGATCAGGCCGTGTTTGACTGGAAGCCAGACTTCGACTATCAGGTCATAACGGCCGGTGGTAATGTATACGGAAAGAACACCCTTGAGGGTTGCAATCACTTCGGCGATCTTGGTCAGGTCTTTGCTGGAGGCGACTTTCACCCCCAGCAGAAACAGCTGCTTATCCGGCATCCGGTCAGGATTAATCAGTCCGGTCACTTTCAGGATGTCCGCATCAATCATTTTCTTGATGCGGTTCCTGACAGTGCCTTCGGAAATGTCCAGTTTCCTGGCCATTTCAATACTGTTAATCCGCCCGTCGGCGTTCAGCATTTGCACGATTTTTTTATCTATCTCATCCATCATACCATAAACCTGTACCGAATATTAGAATTCAGGAGTTCCCGCAGGGCGGGACTAGACTAACGTCCAGCAGTACATAAATCTGGATACTAGTTCAAATTTCATTCCGGATTCCGGCTGCCAATTCCTGCCAAGCGTGAATTCTGAAATTGGCTCCGCAATTTAAAAACGCATTTTCACTGCATAATTCAACTGCGGAACAAAATCAAGTTCAACTGCATTACAGGTTACAATAGCTCATGCCGTGCGCTTCCGCAACCGCTTTATTGGTTAATTTTCCCAACATGCAGTTCAAACCGGAACGGATTGTCTGATGTTTGCCGATGGCGTTTTCAATGCCTTCATTGGCAATAATCAGGCCGTAACGGTTGGTAACGCTGGTCAGGGCACTGGTGGAACTGAGCCCGACCGCGCCCGGCATGTTGGCCACGCAATAATGAACGATGCCGTCAATAATAAAAATCGGATCGGAGTGATAAGTCGGCCGGGAGGTTTCAAAACATCCGCCCTGGTCAATGGCGATATCCACCATCACCGCGCCGTGCTTCATCTTTTTCAAATCTTCGCGCTTAACCAGTTTCGGGGCGGTTGCGCCGGGAATCAGCACCGCGCCGATCACCAGGTCGGCTTCCCTGATCATTTCATCAATATTATAGGAGTTGGAGTAAAGCGTTTTCACGGAGTTGTCAAAAATATTCTCCAGTTCGGAAAGCCGCTTGGCGGAGATGTCCATAATGGTTACATCCGCGCCCATGCCGACGGCGATCTTGCAGGCGTTGGTTCCGGCGATACCGCCGCCAAGAATCAGCACTTTGCCTTTCTTGATGCCGGGAACGCCGCCGAGAATGATGCCTCTGCCGCCGAAAGTTTTTTCCAGATATTTCGCGCCTTCCTGCACCGCCATCCGTCCGGCGATCTGCGACATCGGAATCAGCAGCGGCAGCGAGCCGTCGCGTTCCGTGACTGTTTCATAGGCGATCCCGTAGATTTTCTGGTCAAGCATGGCCTGAGTCAATAATTTGTCCGCGGCCAGATGCAGATAGGTGTACAAAATTTGGCCTTCATGGAATAACTCATATTCCTCCGGGAGGGGTTCTTTGACCTTGATAATCATATCCGCACCGCCAAACAACTGACGGCGGCTTCCGGCAATGGTACAGCCGTGCTGCTGATATTCCGCATCGGAGAACCCGGAGCCCCCCCCTGCCCCGCTTTCCACCATTACGCTATGTCCGCAATTAACATACTCGCCGGCACTGGATGGAGTTAATCCAACCCGGTACTCTTCTTTCTTAATTTCAGCAGGCAATCCGATTTTCATAATAAATATCCTTTTTAATTACGTTTTTCGCATGTATAACTATTATAACATACGTTAAAATTATTTTCAAGCCTTTTTTATAATTTATCAGTAATTTCGAATCTAATATCTAATACAACCCATCGTTCCGCTGGCGGAGCACGTATCCGTCCGGCGGAGTGCGAAGTTTTTTACGGAATTAGATTAAATGTTTTGAAATGTCTGATTTGATTCGACGGCATAAACAATATATGTTTACCGGATGAACAAAAAAACTAATACAGAAAGGGACATTATGAGTTTTTCATACGAATCAATTTATTTCGACAATCCGATCCAGACCGGACGGGTGATGGATATTTTCATGCCGGAAAAGGTCACGCGCGATATTTCGTTGTTTTTCGTTCACGGCGGCGGCTGGGCGGCCGGTTCCAGAGACTGTTTCCACAAAATAATGCGCGGCTTCAATGCCGAAGGCTATATCTGCGCCTCCACGGATTACCGGCTGAACAATGACAGCATCCATCTGTGGGAACAGCTTACCGATCTGCGGCATGGCTACGACATTTTCACCAGTAAGCTGAAAGAATTAAACCGTCCGCTGAAAATTGTCACCTACGGCGGGTCGGCAGGAGCGCATCTGAACGCACTGATAAGTCTGGCCGAACCGGGACAATGCGGGGAAAAACTGGAGTATAACGGTAGAAAACTCAGCAATGAGTGGGTCAGACCGGCAGGCACCGCCATGCAGGCGACCCCTGTATTATTTGAGCCGTGGGAAGATATTTTTCCTGGAATCTGGTACAGTATGGAAAAAGCGGTCGGCGTACCTTATTCAGAGAATCCGGATATTTACAAGAAAGTTGCGCCCATGAATTATGTCAATGCCGGCAGTTGTCCGGTATTCCACCTGCATGCCGAAGACGAATACATGTTCCCGTTGCGGTACATTCTGGAGTTCAAGGCCAAGATGGAGAAGCTGGGACGGCGCTGCGAATGCAAGATTTACACCAACGCCGAACACGGTTTCTTTTATGATTTGACCAGACGCCAGCAAAAGGAAGCTTTTGCTGACATCTTGAAATTTATCGAATCGCTGTAGGAAATTCATTTCCGTCTACTATATCCTGCATCTGCTGAGGCTATAGATTTATGGGCATTCATCAGGATTTATGGAATCCAATATCCAGCAAGGAATATCCAACTGATGAAGGCAAGGCAAAATACAAAAAACGACTAAGGAACTGTCTCAAAATAAGCTATGTTTCAAAAGGGAGTTGACACTTTTTTGTCATAACGCTCTGATAAAATAACGCAAAACAGTCAAAACAAGCTCCGGCGGAGCGATACATATTGTAGCGCCGGACTTTAGTCCGGTGAATTAATGATAATTAAAATTTCGAGTTCCGTAGGAACGAAACATATAAGGATTGATATGATTCGAGCCT
>CAIPAT010000399.1 GCA_903863035.1 uncultured Lentisphaeria bacterium | reverse complement strand
TGACGGGCATGTTGCCGCTAAACGCCGGGCTGATATCCCGATCAACGGCAGCATAGCCACGGTTGGGAATGCCGCCATTTTCTGGAAAAACATGTAGAGTTGCTTTGATAAGGAGCTGTCAAGAAATAAACTTGACAAGTCCCGCGAAATATCCCGAAATGATTTTTGGAATAGCCGGTAAGGCGCATACCTGAAGGTATGTAACGAACCGGCAAACACAAAGGCATTCGGGAGAAGCGCGAAGATGTAAAGGTTATTTCTTGACGGCTCCTAAGCTGCCGCAATGGGAACCACGGACACAACCGCACAGACACCTTAGCGCGGCATAGCCGCAACCAAAAGTTTTTGCAGGGATGGACGGATAAGAAAAGGCAGCTTCACCATGAAGAACATGAAGGTAATGAAGTTAAACCCGGGAACGCCTGTCGTCTGACTGGCTTTGTTTAAAAAGAGTACCGCAAGCGGATGTTTGACCCCAAGTTCAAAAGCCGGTACGGAGACCGGCGTTCCCGGGGGGAAATCCGAAAGGCGGGCTGACTCCGGGATCGCCAATCTCCGTATTGGCAGGGTGTTGCTCCATCAGAAAAGTCTGCCATTCGCTTCGTGCCTTTGTGTGCGTGAGAGAATATCTTTCACCGGAAATGCCTCTTTACAATCGCAGCAACATGAGAGCACCTCGCGCCGGTGATTATTCATCGAGCAACCGGTGACACGAAGGGTGTCGGGATTCGTGAACCTTTTAAATTTATTTTCATTATTTTTTGCTGGTTTTTCAAAAATGGGTATTGACAAAATGTCCCTGCCTGGATATACTAGTATATTAGAACATCGAGTTGGACATAAAATTTATAGAGTTCATTTTCAAGGATGCCGTCATGAGTGTTTCAAAATGTGTACAGGTCAAGGAATACATTGGCCAGCAGATTCATTCCGGTGTATTAAAACCTGGAAACGAAGTTCCTTCGCTGAGCGAGTTGAGCCGACAATTTTCCATTAACCGCAACACGGCGGTGAAGGCCCTCAATGAGCTGGCGGCAGAAGGATGGATTTACCAGCGCCGGGGACTTGGCAGTTTTGTGTCTCCCAAACTTAACAAATCGCTAACTGGCAATTTTGCCATCCTGGTATCCAATTTATCCAGCCCAATTTATGGGAATATTATCCACGGTATCGAAGAACATTGTCGAACGCTCTCCCGGTATTTGATTTCCGCTGGTCATCGTGCCTCTAGGAATATCCAACGCGAGACGATTACAGGTTTGGTCGATAACAACAAGGTTGACGGCATAGCACTTTTTCCAGCGTCTACAGATAAGGATGAAATCAATTTTTTGGAGCAAGTCAAGACATCGGGGACGGGAATGTTAGTTTTTTACCCGCAAGGACCATTGTCCGTCATATCCACAATGACTTTTGATCATTTTGAGGGAACGGCTTTATCGGTAAAGCATTTACTTGACAACGGCTACAAGCGCATCGGTTTTGTAACTACTCAATATAATAACTTTGACTCGATGGAACGCATATACGGTTACCGTAGCGCACTGGAAAAGGCAGGACAGGATTTTCGTGAGGAGTATATATTCTATGTGGATGATGCGGAGGAACGCTTTGCTCAGCAGGTTGCTGATGCCATTGCAGCGTGTCCAGAGCGTCCAGAGGCACTGGTAGTTATTTCAGATGAAGTAGCGGTCGGTATGATCAACCGTTTTCAGGAACTGGGGATCAAGGTTCCTGATGACATTGCCATAACTGCTGGTGGCAATATTGAAATCGGCGCACACCCGTTTTACAATCTGACCACCATCACACCGGACTTTCAACAGATGGGAAAGTTAATAGTGGATTGCCTGGAACGGCAAACCATGAAACCGGATACCCCTCCTGAGCGTCTAGTCTTCCGTCAGCGTCTGATAATTCGTGGCAGCAGCGATAGCAGGCATCAACTGCAAGAGAATAATTTGAGCAAGAAAAGCGACAAGTATTATCGCGATGTACGCGAAACTGTTTTTGCCGGGTAAATTCGAAATAGTTTATTTTAAGATTT
Source organism: uncultured Lentisphaeria bacterium (assembly GCA_903863035.1). Taxonomy (GTDB): domain Bacteria; phylum Verrucomicrobiota; class Lentisphaeria; order Victivallales; family Victivallaceae; genus CAIPAT01. The sequence goes on along the minus strand of CAIPAT010000399.1, from coordinate 9,223 downwards.
GTATTTTTTCACCCAAAACCATTGAAACTAAAAGGAGAATAGAAATGAGAAGCAGCCCGAGATTTCAGCGTTTAAGCACTGCCCTGTTACAAAAAGAACAATATTCGAAGGTACAGAAGCGACTTCAATACAATATATTCACACTCATAGAGCTCCTCGTGGTGATCGCGATCATCGCGATTTTGGCCTCAATGCTGCTGCCGGCGCTGAATAAAGCTAGGATCGTTGCCAAAAGGGCAAGCTGTGGCAGTAATCTGAAACAGATTATGCTGGCAACGCTGCAATATAGTAATGACTTTGACGGAATTGTTCCGCCTGGTTTTCTTACTGACGGTTCAAAGTCCTGGACCTTTGTAAATTTTCTTCAGCGCGGAAAATATTTGGTCTTTCCCAATAATGTATTTCCGGTAATAACCGGAGCCACGGCAGCTGGAACGGCCAGCGCCCGGGCGATTTCCAATATTATTACCAAATGTCCGGATAAGCCGAATTACAGTTTCAATGACATGCCGATGAATTATTCCATATGGCGAAATATTCCGCGCTACTTTTCTGTCACTGGAGGAATAGGGGTTCAGGACTATTCTTATCCTACGATGAAAAGGATGAAGTATCCCAGTCGTACCTCCGGACCGTTGGATGATCCCAGAATAGGTACTTCTACTTCATACATTGACGTACCAGACGCAAGTTCAGATAATGGAGATTACATCTATGACAAGCGGGATTTAGGATTGGGTAAATATGGAGAAATACGACATGGACAAAGCAATGTAAGTTTCTACGATGGTCATGTAACTGCATATGACCGCATATACTCCGGCTGGAGTTGGCCTGAGAAAGGTGCTTATCCACTACCGAAATAGTTGGAATTGTTAACTGTAATTAGCAATAAAATATCGAATGAACGCCTGGAAAAAATGGTTTGCCAGGGCAAAAGTGTCAAAAGAATAATTTATAGCAACGCCTTATCACAAAACTTGACACGTCAACCAAATTAATGGAAATTAAAAAAATGCGTAATTGGAAAATAATTGCAACGGGGGGATTACTAATTCTCTCAGAATATTTTGGGCCGATATATGCTCAAAACGTTCCAGGTCAATTTAAGGATGGAGAAAAAGCAGTTTTCTTCGGGGACAGCATCACTCACGGGGGTTGGTATGAGTACTACATTCAACTGTTTTACGCAACTCGCTTTCCTTACAGAAAAATCCAATTTGAGAACGCTGGCGTGGCCGGAGCTACCGCTACTGGAAGTCTTAGCAGAATTAACAATGATGTTATTGTCCACAAGCCTGACTGGGTTTATATCATGTTTGGTATGAATGATGTCGGACGAGATAATTATAGAACATTACAGACTGACCAGAAGATTATGGATGCCAGATCAGGAAGCCTGAAAATATATAAGTCATCAATGGATACAACGATTAAAAAGATTAAGGATTCCGGCGCTGTTCCGGTAATTGTGACTCCCTCACCATATGACCAGTATGGGCGGAATATCAATACCGAAAACTATACTGCATGCAATGACGGGTTGGCTAAATGCTCAGAAATAGCTCGTACCCTCGCGGCTGAGAATAAATGTCTTGTCGCAGATATTCATACGCCTATAACGGAACTGATGATTAAAAATACAGAATTAAAACTTGCCGGAATGGACCGCGTACATCCCGACCAAGCCGGGCATATGGTTATAGCTTATTATATATTGCAGGCTCAAAAAGTTCCGGAACTGGTGTCTGAAATAGTTATAGACAGTGCCGCAATGACGGTTGATAAAACGGAAAAATGCTCTGTAGAAAACCTTAAGTTCAAAGATGGTTCAGTCAAATTCACATACTCTCCAATGGCTTTGCCATTCCCGGTTTCGAGTGAATATTCCAAAGCCAATAAAATAATTCCATGGGAATCTTTGAATCAGGAAATAATTCAAGTTAAAAATTTCCCGGCAGGTGATTACAGACTGCTTACCGACGGGAAAGAAGTTGGATGCTTCAGTGCTACACAGTTTGCGTCAGGAGTCAACATCGCGCCGCTGACGACGCCCCGGCAGGAGAGAAGCGCTCAGATCAGGCTTGCGGTAATCGCCAAAGCAGATGCTGACCGCCCATTGCGCGGACTTGTTCAAGTGAACTGCATATTGTGGGATGCCAAGATTAGTCCTGCTGACATTCCGACTGCTGATAAGTATCTTGACGAATGGCTTGCAAAAGTCGGAGAGCAGTATAAAAAATACTACACAAACGTTATAAAATCCTATCGTGGAAACAGGAATATACTTCAATATCTTACGAAAAAAGCTAAAGAGGCGCAAGATAAAATCTTTGAACTTCAGAAGCTGGAACCTTGTTTGATCGAAATTATAAGACAAAACTAAAAAAATTGTATACTAATTTATAAAAAGACCAAAAATGTTAAAAAGTTCTACCACAACTAACTTTTAAGGAAATTAAACAAATGAATTTGTTAGCAAAAAGGATTGCAACCGGAAGAAAAGTGATTGGAATGACTTTCTTTTTTCTCTCATTCGCTGCAGTATCTTACGGGCAGAATGTTACCACGGAGAATTTGTTGAAATCATGGGAGGGTATTGCATCTGGTCCAGCCGAAGAGATTAATGTCATAAACTCTGTTTCTCAAACAGTTATTCTTGATCAAACAGAGATTAAAACGATTTTCTTTTCGGCGGAGAGCAAAGCCGAAAGTGTCTCCGGCAATTCAGATGTTTATTATTCAATATATATTAATTTAATTTATACGGATGGTTCTAAAAAAGATGGAGTAAACTGCATATTTAAAACGGGAACCCACGATTGGGAAAAATCTAAAAACTCTTATACCCCGGATAAGCCAATTAAATCGCTTAAATATTATTTGTTATTCCGTAAACATCCAGGAAGCGCATGGTTTAGAAATGCTGTATTGACAGCAAGCAAACAATAAGGATTATTCCCATGAAAATGCGCGTGCTTATCAAATATCTGTGGATTGTATGCATTACTGCCTCAATGATGTTTAATGTTGAGGCCGCCAGGCTTTCCGAAAATGGCAAAGCAACGGCTGAAATAGTTGTTCCCTCTACTCCGCTGAATTGGCGTGAGCAAATTTCAGTGGCGGAAATGTCGAAGTTGTTGCGCGACATTACAGGCGATGAGTTCAAAATATTTTCTGTTGGGAAAGAATCGGTTGGCAAGACACATATTTACTGCCAGCAGGCGGCTTTGGACAAGCTTGGCATACAGTTACCTCTGAAAGAACAGGAACTCCTGATTAAAGTAACTCCTGATGCTATTTTTATAGCTGGCGGGACGCGGGACGGTTTTGTCAACGCAGTATATTATTTCATGGAGCATTGTATTGGTGTGCGATGGTGGAATCCAGGTGAAAAGTATATTCCTGTCAGTTCTGACTTAACGCTTCCTGACTATTTTATCCGTAAGAGTCCAGATTTTATTTTGCGTTCTAGTCAGAATATGGAATCACTTGATGCCTTTGGTTTTGATTATAACAAAATTCGGAAAGCTGATGGTTCGATAGAAAAGTTTAACAATTACCGCGACCGCTCAAGGCCGGAGAGCCACAATATCGTTCCGTATTATTTCAATGACATTGCATTTAAGGAGCTGTTTGATTTTCTGAAACGGGAAGGACACGGTACGCCGTTTTGCCAAAACAAAGATGATTTCCGTCAGCATCCGGAATGGTTCGCGGAAATAGCAGGGAAGCGCTCAACTGAGGCAAAAGACATCTGCTACTCTTGTCCAGCAGCTGCCGAAGCGCTGGCAGAACGCGTCATGAGTAAGATCGAACTTGACAAGCGCGAAAGCCACGCCAATAACATGCCGCCGCCATTCATCTATTCGCTGGGGCGCTGGGATAACGCAGGATGGTGTCAATGCAAAAATTGCACGGCTGCTATTAGAGAAAAAGGCTATTCCGGATTATTGATTCAATTTCTTAATCTCGTGGCCATCAAGATCAAAGACAAATATCCGGACATTCTGCTTTCTACCTTGGCGTATCAGAATACTGCGGATGCCCCCGTTGGCGTAGTGCCAGCGGCCAATCTTGCGATAGTCTATTGTTTTGAGAAAAGAAATATGGCTCGACCACTCATTGACGCGTCCAATGAACGTACGCTGAGAGAATTACGGCAATGGGGAAAAATAACCACTAATTTATTTGTTTGGGATTATGCCCAAAGCTGTGCTTCATATCATGGCGGCGGATATTATGATTTTTTAAATCCATCCTTTCTTCATTATGCTGACGATTATCGCCTTCTAAAACAAATCGGGGTCAATGGCGTTTTCATACAAATTCCTCCTGGTGAATTTACTGATTTATGGAGTCTGAAGAATTGGATGTTAACAAAGGTGTTTTTCGACACATCTCTTGATAATGAAACGCTCCTGCGCTCATTCCTGTCAGGTTACTTTGGCCCAGCCCGGGAAGGGATGCGCGACTATATTCAATGCCTTGCGGACGCGGACAAACGGCGACCATCGAACATTTGGTTCTATGCGGATTTGTGCGACTACAAGTATCTTGACATACAGTTTTTTCAAGCTGCTCAGACAGCATATGATCGGGCCGAGTCTCTTGCTGGCAATGCGCAACCATTCCTTGACCGGGTAAAGGCTTCGCGATTTAATCTGTATAGGGCGTTGTTGTATCGTTATCCTGTTCTGATGCGGGAATGGCGTCTTGCCGGGCATCAAATCAAGGATTTCCCATTCGACTACAATAGCATATTGACTAAAACCAGGGAACAGTTTGCCAGTATTGCAAAAATTAATGCGTGCGGAAGAGCGGTTCCACGAACAGAATGGAACGAGAAATGGATAGTAAATCCAATGAATGAAATACTTAAAGAATTGCCGGATGGCTTTGCGACTATAGCCGTTGCTGATTATCCTGCCGGAAAATATTACTACGAAACCAATTTACCTGCAGTTCTGGAACTCGACAAGGAAGGAAAATCCGTCTGCCGAATGAGCCAAAAAAATTCTCCTTTGCCGTTCGAATGGAGTTACAAACCTCGTTGGGGCGCGGCGCAGTGGGAGTATAAAGAGAATTCTATTGTGACCGGAAGATTGGAAGACAGTAAAATAAAACGTGGCTGGCAATGGTATAAGCTGGGAACATATAAGTTTGAAGGAACCAGTACCGGACTTCAGTTTTTTCGCGGTAAATTAAAATTATGGGTTGATGTAATCGGCAGTTATGACACATGGGCCAATCTTTGTTTTGATGACGAAACTATCGCATTGTCGCGAATTATTCTCGTCGCGCCAGGCAGTACACCGTCTCTGGATAACAAACAGAACTCTACCTCTCTTGGCTATGTAAAATACTAATATGGATAACAGGGTTAGATAAGGATAACCGTTTTTAGCAACAATAAAATCAGAAATATATAGAATTGGAGATTTACTATATGCTTTCTCATTTTTATGTAATGGATTATGGAGTGCGCGGAGACGGTGTGGCTGACGATGCTCCCGTTTCGCAAAAGGCTCTTGATTTTTTCCTTTATTCTAAAATTTTTACTTTTGAAATTACCTCTTTAAATAAACCATTTTGGCGAAAACAACTTTTCAGGACTAAACTACTACTAAGAAAGAATTACGCTAAATGCATGCTTCACCTCTTGTTTCAGCTTCACTCGTCAGCAAAACCTACCATTGCGGTACTTTGACCTATACGAAGTTCGGGCTCTTTGCGCTTTTCGCCTGGCTGCTGTGGGGGGATTTCTGCTTTACGCTGATGGAGGCGGTGGTGCCGAGCATCATGCCGCTGAAATTGAAGGCGCTGGGCTGTCCGAACTGGCTGCTGGGGATGATAATGACCACGGTGCCCGGCATCCTGAATATCGGCATCACGCCATATCTGAGTTTCAAAAGCGACAGATACCGCAGTAAATGGGGCCGACGGCTGCCGTTCATCATCTGGACGCTGCCTTTTTTGAGCATCAGCCTGTGTCTGCTTGGTTTCAGCGAAGACATCTCGGTGGTGCTTCAACGGAACACGCCGTTTCTTCAGCAGTTCGCTCCCGCAACAATTACCATTGGCGTCATCTGCATTTTCATAACGGTATTTCAGTTTTTCAATATGTTTGTCAACACGGTCTTCTGGTATCTCTTCAACGACGTCGTGCCGCCGCAGTTCCTCGCCCGTTTCCTGGGTGCATTCCGTATTGCCGGCACTTGTGCCGGAGCGTTGTACAGTTATTTCATCTTCCAGTACGCGGAATCAAACATGCGGGAAATCCTGCTCGGCGCTTCAATTGTGTATTTTATCGGATTCAGCGCAATGACTCTCCGGGTAAAGGAAGGCCAGTACCCGCCACTGGAGAGTGAAACAGATAAAGACAATAAAGGGTTGGGCGCAGTTAAAACTTATTTCAAGGAGAGTTTTTCCGCCAGGATCTACTGGCTGGTGTTTCTGTTAACCGGCGTCCAGTCAGCGGCAGGAGGTATTGGAGTTTTCAATATTTTTTTCAGCAGGGAAATGGGCCTTTCGCTGAAACAGTTGGGGCAGCTTGGCGCGATCGGTTCGGTGGCGGCGCTGATCACGATGTATTTTACCGCGATCTTTGTGGACCGCTGGCAGCCGATGCGGGTAAACACCTATATCGCTGTTTTTGGTCTCGTGTCATGTTCGTTGGGTTGGGTATGGCCGTTCATCAACATTCCCGGCGACTGTTATTTCTGGTTATGTTTGTCAACCATCCTGATAACCTCATTCCAGAGCGCTTTGGCCGGTGCCTGCGGCTTTCCCATGTTGATGCGGTTGTTCCCGCAGTCCAGGTTCGGACAGTTCTGCTCGGCAAATGCATTGGTTAGCGCTTTGTTCAGATTGCCTGCTGGAATGGCCGCAGGCTTTTTCATCGATATTGTCAGGTATTATTGCAATGGCACAGACTACGCCTACCGGTTCCTGTTTGCCTGGACATTGCCCTTCAACGCAATAGCGGCCGGGATCGCGGTTTATCTCTATATCTGCTGGCACCGACTGGGCGGTGACGCCAATTACCATCCGCCTGCTCCATGGACTGAAAGCAAATTCGAGGAGATGCCGATCATTCCCACGGTAGGCCCGCAATCGCGCTGGCTTAACATCGCGCTGCGGACGTTCGATGCACTGATGCTGTCGTCAATTGTCATTGTCCCGTTCATGATGTGGTGGATGTATCATAAGCATACAATGAGGGCTTTATTCTGGCATGGATGGCTTATATTGCCTGCCTCTGTAGTGGTCTGGCTGTTCTGGAAATGGCTGGAAAACAAAATACGGCGGGACATGAAACGCTCACGCGAGAATCTGCCGCCGCTGCACGGCATTCCGCACCACGGAGTGCTGATGGTTGTAGCCGTTACCTATCTGTCTGAACTGGTAATCTGGATAATGCAGATATTCATGACCGTCAATTTGCAACAGGATACCAGCGCGATAGTCTTCGGCATCGCCCATGTTGTGGTGAACTTGATGCTGGCTGGTTGTGTTTTCGTACTGTCAAGAGCCGAACGCAGTTATCCGATGCCCATGGATACGATCACGGCAGGAAATGTCTAGAATTAATATATAACACAAGAAAATCAACTTAAAGACTATTATAAGGAATGAATTAAAAATGTCCATGAATTCAAAAGCTGGTCAGACTCAAATATCGCCGACTTTGTTCGCCATGCAGGGTGTTCGCATCCGGATACTACGCGGTCGGTACATGGAACAAACCGCGCCGCGTGATCTGCCGGGTCGTGATCGACGCCTGCGGCAATGTTGACATCCTCCCCAAAGCTGCTTGGATATATGGTATGACGTCAGGGATATTCAGCCAGTACAGGAGATGGAATAATTAGAGCAGAACCAAAGCGGCGCAGGGTCGCCGCAGTCCAAAGTCAGGCTTGCCTGACGAAAGACAAAACTTAGCAACCGTATAAACCAGAAACCAAGGGATAACCATTTACTTGGACATTGGATATTCTCCCGCCTCGGTGGATCCCGCTTTGCGGGACTGGATATTGGATATTCAAATAACGGAAATTCTTGTTGCTAAAAAAAATCACTTTTTTTACATCACCTATTGCTATTTTAGCGCTCTCTTTTTTTATGTTAATATTAAGAGATCGAGGTCTGTAATTTCAAGCAATACTTCAAGTCGAAATTAATGTTTCCGCAATTTCTTTAATTCCAGTTTCCTGAGGACTTCCTGCTCGGGAACTGATTCCATTTCTCAGTGTTCATGCGAAAGCCTTCATTCTTTACTGCATGCACTTATCTCTCCAAATACTTCCTCAATGAACATTTCCAGATCCATTGACGGACAAGCCCGGTCCCAGTAGTCGATGTGACCGCATTCAGAATCGTCCGCCAGTGTATTATATTCTTCAATTAAAGTCTCCGCCGCCATGTCCTCTGACGCTTTTTCAAGATAGTCCAGAACAATATCAACACACTCGCCGGCGAATGATTCATGTTCAGGATTGTACGTTGATAGAATAAAATCAAGCTGTGATATGCCGCCATGCATTTCACCGGCTAATAATTCAATTGTTTTTTCGACAAGGGCCATAATTTATTTCCTGAGCAGCGGCGCTGCGTTTAATGAATCTGTGCTACATCAACTTTTTCATTTCACTGTCGGAACGTGCCAATATTGTAGTATAGAATAATGTGGATTCAAACAGTTATGCCGAATTTTCATATGAATTTCAGTTCTCAACAAAATGGTTCCGTGAAGCAGTGATAGTCACGGGATACTGTCGGCATAGATGATGCCGGAGGCATCGAACGTTTATATACGCTGCACTGCTGAAATTTTAAAATAGACTGCAAAGATTTTGAGAATTGGTTCGGATGAGGGATCTTTTTCCCGCCGACGGAGAATGGCATGTGGTGTATGTTCCGTTCAAAGATTTGAAACCCGGTCCCGGTCACATGGGCATGCAGAATACCCGGCTGAATCCTGCGATATGGAAGCAGCTCGCGGTCGGAATGGCAAGCGGCGCGGGAACTAATACCCTTGAGATAAGCCATTTCATCATAGTGGGAAAATAAATAATATCATTAAGGAGCTGTCAAGAAATAAACTTGACAAGTCCCGCGAAATATCCCGAAGTGATTTTGGGAATTGCCGGTAAGGCGCATACCTGAAGGTATGTAACGAACCGGCAAACACAAAGGCATTCGGGAGAAGCGCGAAGATGTA
>CAIPAT010000398.1 GCA_903863035.1 uncultured Lentisphaeria bacterium | reverse complement strand
TGACGGGCATGTTGCCGCTAAACGCCGGGCTGATATCCCGATCAACGGCAGCATAGCCACGGTTGGGAATGCCGCCATTTTCTGGAAAAACATGTAGAGTTGCTTTGATAAGGAGCTGTCAAGAAATAAACTTGACAAGTCTCGCGAAATATCCCGAAGAGATTTTGGGAATTGCCGGTAAGGCGCATACCTGAAGGTATGTGACGAACCGGCAAACACAAAGGCATTCGGGAGAAGCGCGAAAATGTAAAGGTTATTTCTTTACGGCTCCTAAATAGATAATTCAAAATAAAAAATCACCATTGCTGGATATCAAGGATATTTATGAAAAAAATGTTGTTGATGACGTTAATGTCGCTATTGATTTTAGCGGCGTATTCCGGTGATTTGAAGGTCGGTTTTAGCGATAAAGGCAAGTTGCGTATAACCGAAAATAACGCACCGGTACTGGTTGATGACACTTTAGCAATCATGGATGAAAACTGGAAAAACGTCTCTGATCCAATGTCCGGCACGCCTGATTTAGTACAAAATGCTAAAGAAATCATCCATACATGGGTGAAGTCTGAAGTTAAAACGATCAAAACAGTTAAATTCCTCGATGATGGCAAGTTTCAAGTATCATGGGAGTTCGAGGTAGCGGCAGGATTGTCCTGATAATACGGTAAAATTAAATCAAATGCAAATGAGCTGATAAATAAAAGGATTGGAAAAATCTTGAAAATGAAAATGCTGATAGTTAACTGCCTGATTGCTATATGCGCCCTTGGCGTCTGCGCGGGCGACAATGATGGTTTTATTTCCCGCTGGCTCATCTGCGGTCCCTTTCCCAGCTACGAGGTCAAAGGCCAGGATGGCGAAACCGGACTGGATACCGATTTTCTGAATGGAGAAGCGAACGCAAGACCGGTGCCGGGGGAAAAATACGAAACCGTCTTTCTGGCCGACGAGTCAAAGATGATCGTGGCCCTCGACGTGACAAACGAATGGGGCGTGCGCAACAGCCGCACCATTACTTCCGAATGGAAGGAAATGAGTTTTCCCAATCCACGCAAAATTCTCATGGACGAGGTGTTTCCGCCGATCAAGGATCATTTCGTTTTTTTTGCTGCTTGCTATATCGAGTCGCCCCGCGCACAGGAGATAAGAATCAGGCTGGGCAGCGATGACGATCACAAGCTATATCTGAACGGGGAGATGATTGGACGTGCTCCAACCTGTCAGGATGCCACCCCGCGTTTTGTCTACAAAGCTAAGCTGAAACGTGGTCTGAATCTATTGTTGTTGAAGGTGGTCGATCGCATTTTTGACTGCGGCTTCTGCCTGGCGCTGGAAAAGCCTGACGGTTCGGTACTCGATAATGTGAAGCTCTATGCCGATTCTCCTGCTCGGAAGCTCGGCGCGGAGGCTTACGACAACGGTTTTGCCGTCAACTTCAACGTACCTGCCAAAACCTTGTATGACGCCGACAAGAAAATGCAATTGAATATACGTTTCTTCGCGCCGGATCAAAACCCATACACACTCAAACTCGGCGAAAAGCAGATGACGCTGACAAACGACGGAACCTGGGAATTGGAAGTGCCGCTCCGCGCTGGAAACGTCGAGTTGTGCTGTCGCGTTTTCGATGCCGGCGGCAAAGATGTTGCCGAGTTGTCACGTCAACTGCAAGTTTATTCCCGCACCACCCTGAAGCAACAACGCGCCAAGCTGGAACGTGAGGCCGAAGTTTTGAAAAGGCAGCAGGAGGCGTTGCAGTCTGAACTCGCCGCTAACCGCGATCGTCTGAACAAGGCGAAGCGGGAGCTTGAACTTGCCCGAAAGAGCGCCGAGGATAATTATGCAAAGATCAGGAAAGAAGCCGAAAAGGATGCAGCCGCATCAATTGATGAAAGATTCAAACCTGCGCCCGGACTGCGTTCCTCGCTCCTCCTGAATGGGGTCTGGCGGGCGGGAGAAAAGCAGGGAAAACTGGATTCCTCGTTACGATTGCCGCTTGAGATGTACGGCCCCTTCTATCGTCTATGGAACTACCCAGACGACATCTACTCGAACCAGAAAAACCGTTTTTCCGTCAAAATGTGTCCGCTTCCAGGTTATAAGGACTGCGTGTTCAACGAACTGATATGCAGTAAAAAAGTCACCTTCGAACAGGATTTCACCTTTGACGGCACTGGTGGCGATGTCTATTTCGTCTGCGACAACATTATCGGCAACGCCGAAGTGTTCTGCAATGGTGCCAGTTGCGGCAAATATTCCGGCACGGTCGGCTTGGTCGAAATGAAATTAAAGAATCTGAAAAAAGATAAAAATACGCTTCGGATCGACTATTCCGTCACCCCCCTCATCACTGATCAGGAAGCCAGTTGTTACGGGATCGTCGGCGATCTGCGGCTGGAATATCGCAACCCGGTGCATGTCGCCGACGTCTGGATTCGGCCATCGTGGCGCAAAGCGTCATTGCTGCTGACCTCGGAGATCTTCAATCCGGAAAAGACCCCGGTCTCCTATAAACTCCTTCAGTATGCCGTCCGCAACGACCACGTAAAATTCCGCTTCCCGGAAAAATCCGGCCGGCTTGCCCCCGATGAAGTCACCACCGTAGACCAGGAGACAAAATGGCGCGATCCGGAACTCTATTCACTGGAAAATCCCTGCCTCTACGATCTGGTGAGCGATCTCTACATTGACGACAGACTCGTCGACCGTAAAGTGGACAGCTTCGGTTTCCGCGAATTCTGGATTCACGGGGTGGATTTCTTTTACAACGGCAAACGTTTCCAGCTTCAAGGCGACCTTGGAGTGAGGACTTTCGCCGTGGGCAAAGCCCGCGAGGTGATCTTCCCGTTGCTCCGTCACGACAACATCAATATCCTGCGGCTGCACGACGCCTACTGCCACACCCGCCCCGATGTGGCCGAGGCGGCCGACCGCTACGGCATGTTCCTGATCGCCCAGCTCTATCCTCAAGGGGATTTCTCCCGCAAGCAAGATTCTTCATTGATAAAACAATTCGGTTCCGCTGACGCTTTCCGCAGGAGTTCCTTCCATAAGCTGAATTTGAATAACTACCGCAACTGGCATCGGCTCATGCGCAATCACCCCAGCATCCTGATCTGGTCGATCGACAATGAACTGGTAACGCCAGGCTGCGATTCGCGTGGACTAGAAAAACGCAATAAGATCGTGGACGACATCGCCGACACCTATTACGAATTCGTCAAATCACTCGATCCGGAATTGATTGTCACCCGCGACGGCGATTCCTGTACCTATGATTCCGGGCACTACCGCTTCAGAGCGGATACCCCTGCCAACGTTCATTACCCGGAATTCCACAAAGACTGGTTCGTCTACGACTGGCAGCGAAAGTTCGAATATCGTCCGGCGCTGTTCGGCGAGACCTTGTACTGTTCCTATGTCTGGGGCGACTGGCCCGGCCCGGAATCCCCCCGGGTGGAAAAGAAGGCGAAGCAGATCCGCGAAACGGTCCGGCTTTACCGTGAACAGGGCATTCCCGCCGCAATCTACATGGGACTCAGTCTGGACGGATTCGTCGAACTCAAGGCCGACGGCAGCGGTTCCCCCTGGGGCGTAACCGAAGTACCTAAAAAACAACGCGCCGAACGTCCGGCAAACTGGCACAACGGCAGGCCCGAAAATGAATATCCTTATATCAGGATAAACTGGCCATCCGCTTCCGGCCGAGGTATTCGTCCCGAATACCAACGCAACGAGATCTACGGTTTCGGCTACATGGGCATCAATTGGAGCAGCGGGAAATATATCTCGCATGTGCGTAACGCAGTGAATGACGCTTATCGCGATTCGCTGATCCCGCAGCCGCCGCTGGCCGATCCGCAGATCGCCGAAGTGATCGTGGTCGCCGAGCCCAATGTCGACGTCTATACCACGCTGTCAGACGGGCGCCGCTATGGGGTCAGGGCTGACGAAAAAGGACTCGCCTGGTTTATTTTGAATGGAAAAGGGATCTACGAATTCGAGTGGGCCGGAAGAAAGAAGAAGATTGATCTCAGCGGACCGCGCGATTATGCATCCTCACCCGGCCTGGACAAAGTACCGATAGTACCACTGAAGAATTAAACCGAAAGGATTGATCATGAAAAAATATCTGATTATCGGCATCACGCTGGTCGGGATATCTCTGGGAGCGGACGAACTCGTATCTTTTCAGGAAGCACAGAAAAAAGTCGAACAGGCAAAAGAGAATCTGCTGGCACTGAAGGAGGAAAATCAGAAACTGCGCTTGTCTGCGGAAACCCTGGAAAAGGCGGCACAGGTAACGTTGGCTCCTTCCGCAAATCCCAGGGCGGAAAAGAGAGCTGTCGAAACGGAAGTGATTTTTCAAAACCCGTTGGATTCGGAGAAGGGTTTTGAAGGCACTAAAGGAAAAATCGAAGTGATCGTGCTTGACGGGCGAAAAGTGTTCAAACTTAGCAACCCCGGCGCCGAATGCGCCCGCATTACGCTGAGTGTTCCAGAGAACAGCATGATCCTTGTTGCCTGCATGGTGAAAGGAGAAAACATCAAGGAAACGCGACCGAACGGCGGTAGTCGTGTCGGAGCTTATTTCAATGTAAATGATAAAGCTCAGTGGCCCTCCGCCAAGGCGCTTACGGGTTCCTTCGATTGGCTGAATGTCTCTTTCAAAACCTCGCTCCCTGTCGGGTGCGATAAAATCACCCTGCTGCTTGGGATTGCCGGCGGGGAAGGAACAGTGTACCTGCGCGATCTTACGGTGGAAAGGGTCAGATAGAAGGAGAAGAAAAATGTCCAGTTGCGTCAAACGGTTGTCAGATCATATTTTCGTCCGGCTGCTGTCGGATAAAAGCTCGCGACGGCGATGCGGTAAGTGGTAGAGTGCTACGAATTTCTCGCACGTGGAATTGCTCGTGGTGATTGCCGTCATCGCAATTCTCGCCGGGATGTTGCTTCCGGCCCTAAGCAATGCAAGAGACAAAGCCCGCTCCATCGGCTGTGCGTCGAATCTGCGCAATATCGGACAGATACTGGCGCAGTATTCCAATGATTATAACAGCTTCATGGTTAAAATTCCACCGCGCGGGGCTATGCAACTTCGGCCTCCTGGGGATGGGTACTGGCGGGAAGCGGATATGTCGCATCTCCTATTGCTACACCTCACGGCTGGGCCGGATTCGGTGTCTTCAAGTGTACCGAGATAGCCGGCGCCGGCTACACCGGTTTACAAGGACTGGAAAACCGCTACGGACTGGTCGGAGGAGGACGCAAGGTTGACGACACCTATTCGGCGGATTTGACGTCGAATATAGTGACAACGGGTCTTTCGATCCACAGAGTAAACAGTCTCCGGCCTATCCGTGAACATAAGTTTTTAAAAGGTATTCAAATGCATTCCAACGATTATAATTTTCGCATCAATTTCGCTCCAAACGCAAACTATGCCGAAACCAGACGCTTCTGGCAGGGCTGTCCGACAGTAGCTTGTACGCCGAAAGGCCGTCTTTTTGCCGGATGGTATTCCGGCGGTAGTTGCGAGCCGGCTCCAGAACAATACAACGTGCTGGTCAGCAGCGATGACAGTGGCAAAAGCTGGTCGACGCCGCTCCTGGTCGTTGACAGCAGCCCGGAACAGTTCGCCCGTTCCATCGACATTCAGCTTTGGCTCGATCCGCAAGGACGACTCTGGCTTTTCTGGTGTGTTCGCGACGACCGTTTCCTCCAGCACCGTCCGGAACACCTCATGACTTGGGCAATCGTTTGCAACACCCCCGATGCCGCCTTGATCGTCTGGAGTGAACCGCGTCGCATCGCCCCGGGTTTCCTGCGCTGTCAGCCTACGGTGTTGAGCAACGGCCGCTGGTTGCTCTGGGCCTACGACTGGACCGGAGACCGTTATGCCTATTCCGAATCATCCGACCAGGGCGAAAATTGGACGCGCAAGACGGGTGGCAAAAAGCTGCGCACTGAGTTCGACGAGGCCATGGTAGTTGAGCGCCATGACGCTTCGTTGTGGATGCTGGCGCGTTCCGGCGAAAAATGTCTCGGCGAGTCCTTTTCCTATGACGACGGCCAAAACTGGAGCGACGGAACACGCAGTTCGATCGTTGCGCCATCCTCGCGTTTTTTCATCCGTCGCATGCCTTCCGAAGCACTTCTGCTTATCCACAACGATTCTCCAAGCGAACGCTCCAAGCTGACCGCGTCGCTGTCGCTGGATGATGGCCGGAGCTGGCCATATTCGTTGTTGTTGGATCCTGCCGAACCAGTATCTTATCCCGACGCCGCGTTCATGCCGGACGGCGGCATTTTCTTTGTTTACGACCATGGCCGGACCACCTTTAAGGAAATTTTGGCCGGACGGATATGCGAAGAAGATATCCGCGCGGGCAAATTAGTAAATCATGGCTCCTTCCTGAAAAACATTATCAGCAAGGCTCCGGCCAAACCTTACGACGCAGAACTTTACCAACAAATAAAAACGCGCGACAAAGACTGGTTCGCGGCTTTCAAAGAGCGTAATGTTTGAGTCGCTCCCGGCTTAATGTCGGCGCTGATTTGAAATGTCCCGATTTCGCTGATTTCGAATGTTCACATTGGGCGTCGGGACGAAAAATCTCCCGGCTCCCGGTTGAGGTAAAATCAGCAGGAAGAGAAGTTTTCAATTCCGAATCATGACATTCTAGATCGGCACCGGTTTTATCGCACCACCCCCTTCTCCTGCCTCTCCCATTCGACCGGAACCTCGCCATAGAGCCGCTTCAGCGTCATGACGGCAGGCAAATTGCCCTCGACAACCATCTTCTGGATTTTCGGCGACAGGTTGAGCAGGGTCAGCGTCTTGCCACGTTCGAGGGATCGAGACCGAGTTCCTCGGCGAGCATAGTCCGGGGGGATACTTGCCGGTTTTGCCGTAAGTGGTGTCGTCAAGCCCGATCAGCAGGCGTCCGTCCACTGCGGGATCGCCCATAACTCCGGCGAGGAATCCCCACAAGGCATCCCACGGCAACTTGCCGGAATTGAGAAAGTTGTAGAACTTCTTGAGGGTGGCGTCACCCATGAACAGCAGCGCGAATTTCCTGAAAACATTACTGATCCGTCCAGGACTGCCGCCAGCGCAAAAAGCGATGATGATAGTTTTGAAAACGATTTGGCGATAGGCGGGAATTACCGCCGCCGCACGATTGAGAAGCTCGTTGAATTTCATGTTCGACTCCTTTCGAGGTTAAATGAACATGAAGAGAATATAGCACAAGCGCCATGCGGACATCGAGTTGTAACTACTTGCAATACAATCACATACGGCCATAGATTTGACATCGCCAAATGGCTTTTAACAGCATGAAAAAGGATTTTTGGTCAAAAATGAGAAAAACAGCGCCAGCGGCGCAGGAGGTTGCTAAAAAAGCAAATAAACGCATTTCGCACTGAGATCGGGGAATTTAGTCCGTTGGGGCCCCATCCCAGGCAGCCCGAAAAAAAATCGACTTTTTTTCGTAATTCCATCCCGGCGGCAGTAAAACGGCGAACCATAGTCGAATGTCAGACTCCGGTTCGGTAGAATAGGTTCAAAAAAACAGGAAAACTTTAGTAACTAAATTAAACAGGATTTCAACAAATGTATCAGCCGGATTATAATACGCTTAGACAAGAAAGAAAATTCTCGTGGGGAGTTTCCGCCAGCTATTTGTCGCTGCTGGAAGCAACCGGCATCAAGATAAAAGAGATGTTTTTAAGCCCGACGGCGGGAATTGAACTTTATAAAACCGGCAGACCTCTGATCAGAGACATGTTCGGGCCGGAAGTCATGCTGCCCGCGCCGATGACTCCGCCGATAAGCTACGGTCACATAAACACGCTTGGCGCGGAGTTGCTTTTTCCTGACGACGGCGAAGTAAATCACGGAATTTTATGCAACACCCTTAAAGAAGGCATTGAAATTCTGCAAAAACCGGTGGATTTCGCCAACGCCGGAATGGTTCCTTTCTATCTGGAATACCGGGGAAAAATGCGGCAGGCGTTTCCGGATGAGAAAGTTGGATTTGCCTATAAAGGCGAAGGCCCGCTAACCACCGCCTATCTGCTGCGGCGCGATGAATTCTTTTATGATCCCTATGATAATCCGGAACTGACAAAACAATTTCTTAAACTGATTACTGACAGCAGGATAAAATTCGACAAGTTTCTTTTGAGAGAAATACATGGTTTGCCGGAAGTAAATAATGAATCCGTGTGGTTGGCGGATGATTGCGCCGCCATGTTCAGCCCAGAACTGTGGCCGGAGTTTGTAATGCCGTACTTCGAGCAATATTTCAACGCCATGACCACGGGCAAAAGAGCCATGCATATTGAAGATTTGCGTCCAGACCAGTTGCATTTCCTTGAACAATTGCGGCTGGTCAATTACGATCCGTCGGTTTCCCCCAAAATAAATCCCCGGATTATCAGTGAAACGATCCAGGTTCCGTTTCAGTGGCGTTTATGCAATTTCCATTATCCGGAGCTTTCGGTGCTGGAAGTTGCCGACTTTGTGTATCAGGCGGTAGCCGACGGGGCGTCAAATGTTTTGACCTCTGTCTGTCACGGCATGTGCAATAATGAAAGCGTCGAAAAAGTCCATTCCTTCATCGCCGCGTGCAAAGAGGTCGAACGTATTTTGGCTCAGGGCGGATCCAGAGATGAAATCAGGGCAATGGTCAGCGAATCAGGAAGCAAAAAATTCTGGAACAACTGGCCGCAGCAGGTGGCTTAATAACAATTGAAAAAAAATGACATACTGTTTCAAGAACTATGATGCAAAAGGGGAATTTAAAATGAAAAAGTTAAGTTGTAAGTGCTTGAATTTCACACTAATCGAACTCCTCGTGGTGATAACGATCATAGCAATCCTCGCAGGAATGCTGTTGCCGGCGCTGGGAAAAGCCAGGGAAACCGCGAAAAAAATCAACTGCGTCAATAACCTGAAACAGTTGGGAACATCTCATTCAATGTACATTACGGATTATGACAGGCTGTGTAACCCGTCAAGCACTAATTATTGGACTAAGCTCTTATGGCCATATCATAAATCAGCCATGCTGTATAGCTGTCCTTCAGACACTATACAAACATACAAAGGCAGCACCGCGCTAGTACCTGCCCCAGCCGTACTAAAAGGCGGCTTGTCTTATCTGGTGAATTCAGATCTCAGTTATTTTAATACATATTTTAAGAAGACAAAAGCGTTCATGTTCCCATCTAAAACCTTATATGCCGCAGATGGCAGTGGGAATAATGTCGCATCTTATATTAGAGCTGTTGGAATATATAATATAGCCATTCCCTATAAGAGTGGTTCGACCGAAAAATTTATTGCCATACACAATAACACTATAAATACATTGCAACTTGACGGTCATACTGAAAACTATACAACAACCACTTTCCCGGTAAATTTAGCTTATGCTGCATTGCCAATACCAGTCGCAGCTTCAGATGCCAAGACCGTAAATGTTTTTTGGAGGGGAACCTATAATGGAACTGGTGCCTATTGATGTTATTGTGGTAGAAAACAATAAATTTTCTCCCATACATCCTACTATTCCCCGGGCAGGAAAACATTAGGGTGTTGCGGGCGGACTTACACGCCCTGCGGACGGACCGGAGATTCAAAAACAAAAAACAGCACATAAAGCAGGCCCGAGGGGGGCCCGGTGAAGATTAATTTTAGCTCAAATCCTAAAGAAGAAAGGGGCTGGGCTTTGACAAAACCCAAACACAAAGAAAGTAAGGGAAAAACATGAAAATGCTTAAGCAACCAATAAATTTGGTCGACGAAAAGAGGATTATCTCTGTGGGGAGTAAAATTTCGATACTAAATCTCGGATCTCAAAAGTTCCTGTTTACTTTAGGATTACTCGTTTTGGGATATTTAGTTTTTATACAGGATATTTATGCCGATTCTGATTTGATTATTGAATCAAATAGAAAATTTGTAGTTACGTATCCTGATAATTCTCTGGCAGTAGAAAAAGCTGCGGCAGAGGAATTGGCTAAATATATGGAACAGGTATTTAGTACTAAGACAGAAATAAAACCAGAGAGCAAACTTGAAAAAGAGAATCAAGCCGATGCTTATATAGGGAAATGTAAATTAACTCAAAAACAGAATTTTTATATTAAAGAACTCAAGCAGGAAGAATTTAATATTATTCTAAAAGATTCAAAGCTATTCATATATGGTGATGACGGCACAGGTGCTCCATTTGCACCAGAGAATAAAACAGGTACACTTTTCGGGGTTTATGATTTTTTGGAAAATGAAATTGGAATCACCTGGATTTGGCCGGGAAAAACAGGGGAGGATATTCCGAACATAAAGAATTTGAGACTGAAAGAATTTTCACGAGTTGAGTCACCTAAATTACTTTACCGTTGGATGCGCTTTTCGCCTGCGGCCAAAGATCCCATTGCATTTAAAGACGATTGCAAATACTGGTTTAAAAGAATGAAGTTAAGCTTTGTTCCTAAACTTTGGACTGGACATAGTTGGGACAGTTATATATTCAAAACCGGCATGAAGGATAAGCATCCTGAGTGGCTGGCATTGTGGGCTGGTAAAAGAAAAGAGCCACATTGCTGTACATCCAATAAAGAATTTCGAGATTATATAGTTGAACAATGTTTAAACAATCCGTTTAACAAAAATAAATGGATTGTTTCTATATCCCCCAGCGATGGATGGGGCTTCTGTGAATGTGAAAAATGTCGTGCCCTGGATCTTAAAGGAACAGATTACAGCTCAAGCCAACCAAATTTGTCAAATAGACATTGGGATTATGCTAATTATATAGCAAAAAAGGTCAAAGAAAAAGATCCTGCTAAAAATATAGCTATGTTTGCATATACAGCATACCGTGATTCACCTACTAATATAGATAAATTCGAAGATAATCTTTATGTTGCAATGTGCCATAGTGCTGCTTATAATGTTAATTCTGAGATGAAAAAAACAATAATTGAAAATATTAAAAGCTTTAATTCAAAAGGCGCAAAATTATTACTCTATGAATATTGGGGTATGCATTACTGGCTTGACTTGCCGTATATATTTACAAAGCAGATGGCGGAATTCATGCCGTTCATGTATAGAAACGGACTTATAGGCATTGAAGCAGAATCGCAGAAAAATTTTTCCACTCAAGGCCCTAATTATTATCTGGGGTGTCATCTGATGTGGAATCCAGAAGCCAATTCTGATAAAATTCTCGAACGCTATTATAACGCATTTGGACCTGCGTCAGATTACATAAAAGATTATTATAATATTTTCGAAATATCTATTCAGGAAAATCTAAAATCTGACTTTACATATTTGCGATTAATCAATTCATGGCCGCAAACTTTTCCTGAAAAAACACTTGTTCGTGCAGGGGAGTGTATCCAGAAAGCAAAAGACGCAGTAAAAGGGAATCCTATTTGGGAGGAGCGCGTAAAAATAGTAGCCATAGGTTATCAATATACTAAAACTATGCTTGAACTTATTGAGGTATATAAAAAACTAGGACGAGCTGGAGTTCCTCTGTATTTTTTTGGTTATCAGGGTGCTGTTGCTGAACAAAAGCATTGGAGCTTACCTGAAATGCCAAAACATTATGCAAAATTCTGGAAAGAACATCCAGAAATTAACATTGCAAAAGAGGAAAAATTAAAGTTACTCAAAAGAGCATTAGAGTTGGGCAATGAAAGAGAAAGGCTCCTTTATGTATATGATGATTTACCAGCTTTATCGCGAGGAATGTACAAGTATTATTTTCCTCAAATGCCATTACATGAAATAATAAGAGATGAACTTAAAAAAGAAAATATTAAAGAAGGTATTTATTAAATTAGTTTTTGTTTTCGAATGAAGTCCGTCCGTAATCCCCTGAGGCTTGACTCGGGGATAGGATGGACCGGAGGAGTAAAGATTTAGTCCTACAAAGTTGAGGTAAAATTAGAATGGCTGAAAAAACAGAAAGACGAATGACGGCAAGTTGCCTGGAAGAATCTACATGCAGGTCGGTTTGCTTTTTCGTCAGCCATGAACCCATAAAAAAATTGAAGTGATGCGGTAAACTGATTATAAACAAGGTTTTTAATTTAATGAAACAAATGGATAGATTTTTAACAGGATGTGAAACT
>CAIPAT010000397.1 GCA_903863035.1 uncultured Lentisphaeria bacterium | reverse complement strand
GTGGCGGAAACAGATTTTTAAATTACACCGGAAAGGATTCTTTACAAACTTATTTTAAGAAAAAATGCAGATTTTTGCAACCTCAACACAACCTCAAAACAGATCAGCCCTATCTTCACGTTGCAAGCCAACAGGTTACAACAACAAATAGCCATAATTATTTAAGAGAAGCACCTAGCTGTCAGTTCAATAAAATGCGACTATTTCGCTTTGTTCATCTAAGGCTGATTATGAGATTTATCGATTTTTACGAAAACCGCACCAGAACCTTCAGTCAAATGTTGCAGGTCAACCTGACCAGCCCTGGAACTCAATGTATCAATACTCAACTTACCGGATGAATCATCCGGCGGAGGAGGAAGATGGTCCATATCAATAGCAACCGGCGTTTTTTTCAGGTGAAATGTTCCCGCGGGTTCCGATGGCTGAGCATTTTGTACATGGTGATGGGGCTGCTTTTCAGAATTATGCCCCTGGTGGTCTACTGGCTGTGTACTGCGGGCGCCGGATGCCGACATCTGAACTGAAGAAGCCGGGGGGGCACCTTGAGTTGCAGTCTTTGCGAGTTCGTCCAGACAGTGCTGCAATCCGGCAACATCCGATACCGTCTTGTGTTCCTGCTGGCGTGAAGAGTAATCAATAGGCAATGACGATGGCGTTTTATTCAAATCCATCTTTTTATGCCGTAGAATATCTTCGGAGTTGAACTCATGCTCGGGTTCCGCATCATTCTGACTGCACTTGCCCATATCTATTTCATAAAGCAGTTTATTTGCGCGACGCAATTCCGCAGTTATCTCCGCCAGTGTACCATCCAGTTTTTTAGCGTGCCAGACTAAACTGTTAAGCTCAACATCATTTTTGGATTTGTAGTTTTCAAAAACATTGAAGAATTTATAAAATTTGCAGGCGGTAATTACAAAAACCAGCCAGGTGAGAAAACTCACCACCACAAGCGTAAGAACAGGAATGTCGCTGCCATTCATAAATCATACCCCTCTGATTATGTATAAACTATTATACACTAATTATTTAAAAAAAGCAAATCAGGCTTTTTTAAAGATAATATTAAAGCAGGTAAAAAAATTAATAATTAACCCCCTATCGCCGGCTGGTAATGACACGCAAACTTAAAAATAGAGATCGCGTTTGCCAGCAATCCTGATTTCGGCAATACGCTCTGTAATCATTTTTTTCTGTTTCTCGTCAGTCATTTTCTCAAGCTCTTTCGAAATAAGCTCGAAACCGGACTTCCTGACTTCGTCGGAAGCATAGTCTTCAAGATATTCGCACAGCGTTGTCATTGCATTTGGTGTGCAAAAACGCTGAATGAAACCGGGAATCGCGTATTCCATGAAATGCTCTCCGGTGCGTCCCAGACGGTAACAGGAGGTGCAGAAACTAGGGATGTAACCTTCATGAATCAACTCGCCCATGACTTCATCAAGCGAACGGACATCGCCGATCTGGAACTGTTCTCTTTTGAGTTCCTGTCCTTTGCGGTCTTTTTCGCTGTAACCGCCAAGTTCAAGTCTGGTTCCGGCATCAATCTGGGATACACCGAACTGCATGACTTCGCGCCGGATTTCGGCCGTTTCGCGAGCAGTGCAGATCAACCCTGTATAAGGTACTGCCAGGCGCAGAATCGCCACCAACCGCTTGAAATCATGATCATTGACTAAATTTTTCTGATCAAGCGATATTCCATGAGCCGGACGCAGGCGTGGAAAACTGATGGTGTGGGGACCGACGTTGTAAATATTCTGCAAATGCAGCGAATGCGTTATCAGTCCAAGAACTTCGAAGCGCCAGTCGTACAAGCCGAAAAGCGCACCGATGCCCATATCGTCGCAACCGGACTCGAACGCACGGGAGAGCCCGTCCAGCCGCCACAGGTAATCGCCCTTATGGGTCTGCGACGGATGACATTCCTGATACATTGCGTGGTTGTAGGTCTCCTGAAATATCTGATAAGTGCCGATGCCGGAGTCTTTCATGGTCTTGAATCCGGCATGATCAAGCGGCGCGGCGTTGATATTAACCCGGCGGATTTCGCCTTTGCCTTTCTTCACTGTATAAACAGTACGGACGGTATCAGCCATAAATTCCGGCGTATAATCCGGATGCTCGCCAAATACCAGAATCAGCCGCTTGTGTCCGACATCTTCAAGTGCTTCGACCTGCTGAATAGTCTCCGCCGGGCTGAGAGTCTTCCGCACCGTGGAGCGCAGACTGCGGCGAAATGCGCAGTACTTACAGTCATTGACACAGAAATTACCGATGTATAATGGAGCGAAAAGTACAATTCGATTGCCATAAACATCTTTTTTTAACTGCCTGGCGGCATTGAAAATCTCCTCAACCAGTTCCGGAGATTCGGCAGCAATCAATGCGGCGGTTTCCTCTACCTCCAGCGGCTTCTTTTCCATACTTTTTGCAATGATCGCCCGGACGCGCCCGGCATCCTCCCGCGTATTTTCAATTATTGAAGTTATCTTAGCGTCATCTATGAAATCAACACAATTTCTTGACATTGTTTTATTCAACATTTTCCAGCTCCCTTATATCCATTAACGAAACGCTTATTTTTCAAAGATGTAACATATCACAGGAAATTAATATTAAAATATTTAAATTAAAAACTGGGTTAATATTGGAATGATTTATTGAATAAGGAAATATTTTTGATATATTTTCAGGATGATTTATAAAATTTACAGAAAGATCAGTTAATGAAAGATTCTATAAAAAATATATTGATTCAGATGGGCGAAGATCCAGACAGGGAAGGCTTGAGGGACACCCCGAAGCGGACGGCGGAAAGTTTTCTGTTTCTGACGCGCGGTTACCGCCAGAATCTGGACGAAGTGGTAAATAACGCTTTTTTTGATGTTGAATCTGACGACATGGTTATAGTAAGAGATATAGAATTTTACAGTCTGTGCGAACATCACTTGCTGCCGTTTTTCGGAAAATGCCACATCGGCTACATCCCGAACGGTAAAGTATTTGGAGTAAGCAAGCTGGCACGGATCGTAGATATGTTCTCGCGGCGTCTCCAACTCCAGGAGCGGCTTACCAAGCAGATTGCGCAAACTATTAAGGACACAATCAACGCTGAAGGGGTAGGAGTTGTGATGGAAGCCCAGCATCTATGTATGCTCATGCGTGGAGTTGAAAAACAGAATTCCGTCATGACCACGTCTTCCATGCTCGGCAGTTTCCGCAGCGAATCAGCCACCCGTAACGAATTTTTAAAATTAATCAAGTAGGATTAATAATGCGTGCGCTTGTCCAGCGAGTATCATCAGCGTCCGTGACGATTGATAATGAAATAGTCGGACGCATCGGGGCCGGTCTGGCGATTCTGCTTGGGGTTACTCATGATGACGACGAACATGATGTAGAATTTCTAGCTGACAAATGCGTAAACCTGCGTATCTTCCGTGACGGTGAAGGCAAGATGAACCGTTCGCTGCTGGACATAAAAGGCGAAGCGCTCATTGTTTCCCAGTTTACGCTCTACGGCGATGCCAGAAAAGGCAGGCGCCCCAGTTTTGTTGACGCCGCGCTGCCCGTCCATGCAATCCCGTTGTATGAAAGATTTATCTCTGCAGTACAGTCCGCGGGGATCAGAACCGCATGCGGCCGGTTTGGGGCGGATATGCTTGTTGATATAAAAAACAGCGGACCGGTAACTTTGATGATCGAATCACGAAAGGCATAATTTATAATGACTGCGGTACAAAAGAAGAAGATTGTAATTCTGGGTTCCACCGGGTCAATCGGCGAAAACGCCGTGAAAGTGGCCAAAAGCCTTTCTGCACGTATTGAAGTCTGCGGGCTGGCAGCCAGGAATAACCTAAAACGGCTGGCGGAACAGGCGGCGGAACTCAACTGTCCATACGTCGTAACCTCCGATGCATCAAGAGAAGACGACCTTTTAAGAATGCTGCCTCCAGGCTGTAAAGGTAAGGCAGGAGATGAATATATTCTGGAAATGGTCACCCGGCCGGAAGTCGATCTGGTGCTGTGCGCGATTGTCGGTACAGGCGGCTTGATGCCGGTGCTTGAGGCTATCCGTGCGGACAAGGAAATAGCACTGGCCAGCAAGGAAGTGCTGGTCATGGCGGGTGAACTGGTAATGAAAGAAGCGGCCAGATACGGTGTCAGAATCGTCCCGGTTGACAGCGAGCACAGTGCTATATTTCAATGTCTTGAGGGCAAACGCAAACAGGACGTTTCCCGTTTAATTCTGACTTGCAGCGGCGGTCCTCTGCTCAACTCTTCGAGCGAAGAGATTAAAAATGCAACCTATGAAAAAGCATTGGCCCACCCCACATGGAACATGGGGCCGAAAGTGACCATCGACTCGGCCAGCCTGATGAATAAAGCACTTGAGATCATTGAGGCCGCTTTCCTTTTCGGCATGCCAGGCAACAGAATTGACGTAGTAATCCATCCTCAGTCGGTAATTCATTCGATGGTAGAATTCATTGACGGCACAATTCTGGCGCAGATGTCAACTCCGGATATGCGTTTCCCGATTCAATATGCCATTACCTACCCTGAAAAATATTCAGGTTGCATGAAACCGCTGGATTTTTCGATGTTCTCTCAGCTGAACTTCCAGATGCCTGACCTAAAACGCTTTCCATCGCTGGACTTTGCTTACAGTGCGCTGCATGCTGGAGGCACTATGCCGGCAGTAATGAATGCTGCAAACGAAGCGGCGGTAGAAAGATTCAGAAGATCTGAAATCGGATTTACCGATATCTGGAGGATAATAGAAAAGGTCATGTCCAAGCATAAAGTGCTTGAACAACCTGCACTTGATGCTATTCTATCAGTTGACAAATGGGCCAGAGATACGGCATCGACAATATAATATCAAATTAAAAATATTAACCTCAACGGAGAATTATGGATATAGAGAATATACTGCGCGTTATTGGAGCATTTCTGTTCATGGGTTTCTTTTTAGGATTCTGCATCTTCATCCATGAACTTGGTCACTTTCTGGCAGCTAAATGGCGCGGTCTGCATGTTGTAGCTTTTTCTCTAGGGTTTAGAAAAATATGGAGTAAGAAAATCGGCGGGGTTGAATACCGGATTGGCTGGCTGCCGTTTGGCGGTTATGTTGACCTGCCGCAAATCGACACCACTTCTATTGCAAAAACTGAAGACGGGGTGGAGCTGCCTCCCGCGAAACCTTTTGACAGAATGGTTACCGCGTTTTCCGGACCGTTTTTTAATATTCTCTTCGGATTGATTCTCGGTTGCGTAGTGTGGATATGGGGAATTCCGCAGGACTCACCGAAGATGCGTTCAATTGTCGTTGATTCCATTGAAAAAGCCAGCCCGGAATATGCAGCAGGACTTAGGGAAAATGATGCCATCGTCAAAATCAACGGCAACAAATTTTATTGCACCTGGAATGATTTTGTTCAAAAGATACTTTTTGCAGTCGGCAAGGTGGATTTGGAAGTTGAACGCGCCGGTGCAAGACAAACTGTAAGCTATGTTCCTAAAGAAAACCCCAACAGCCCCGGCAGCTTGAAGAAAGAAAATATTGCCTGGCCTTTCTTCTCGCCGCGAATTCCAATAACGCTTTTCCCTGAGAAAGATTCTCCTGCAGAAAAAGCTGGAGTTCAGGATGGAGATATTCTGCTGGAAATAAACGGTGCCAAAGTATCGAGTTTTGAGGAATTCCAATATATTATTGATTTACTGGAAGACCATACTGTAAACCTGAAATTGAAACGCGGTGAAAATGCTGTCGAAATCAAAGGCTTCAAGCCTGTGCTGAACAAAGATGTTCCTGAAGACCAGAAGAAAATTTACCTGATCGGGATTACTTACAAAGTTAATCCTCCACTGGAAATAATCAATATTGTTAAAAATTTTCCGGCGGAAAAAGCCGGGATTCTCCCCGGCGATGTGGTTCAGAAGCTGAACGGAACCGCTGTTGCCAATATAGATGATTTCAGAAAGTTGGTAGCGGTACAGGAGGATAAACCTTTTACGCTTACGCTAAAGCGCGGCGACAAGACTTATGAAGTAACACTCCAGTCAAAGCATATTCAGCATTTCACTATTGGTGTACGAATGACCGTAATTGATTACCCGTCTCCGGTTGAGCAATTCATCAGAGTAATTGATCTCAGCTATAAATCATTGCGCGGAATAATTTACGGTGTATCCCAGAAGGCTGGACTCACTCAGGAAGGCAGCACGCTGAAATTCAGCAATCTCAGCGGACCGATTGGCCTGGGGCGCACTATCTTCATTTCCGTATATTACGGATCATTTTTGCTGGGCATATATTTCGTGGTTATTATTTCTTTTGCGCTGGCCATCTTCAACCTGATGCCTTTACCGGTACTTGACGGCGGGCATATGCTGCTGGCCGGAATTGAGATGACTATTCGCCGGCCAGTGCCGGAAATAATTGTAAAGACTTTGACCTTTTTATTCGTTTCACTACTCATCATGCTGATGGTTTATGTAACTTTCTATGACGTAATGCGATTTGTTCCGGAAAAAGAGAATAACGGAACGCAGGGGACTCCGCAAGCTGTCATCGCGGCAGAAAAGGATGTCTCAAAAACACAGAAAACCAATTCTTCAGCAATTGTCAAAACAGAAGAGACAAAAGATGCCGGAAAGACGGATAACAAGGCAGATAAAGCTAGGTAAGATCATTATTGGCGGCGGAGCCCCGGTCTCGATACAATCAATGACCAACACCGACACGGGAGATGCTGCCGCCACCCTGAGTCAAATCAAATCACTTGCTATGGCCGGCTGTGAAATTATCCGCGTGGCCGTTCCCGATCATCGAGCCGTCGACGCGCTGCCAGATATTATCAGAGGCAGCCAGATTCCAGTTATCGGCGACATTCATTTTGACTATCGCCTGGCGCTGGGGGCAATCAATGCCGGCATTCACGGCATCCGCCTGAATCCCGGCAATATCGGCGACGAAAGCAGAGTCAGAATGGTTGCTGAAAAAGCAGGAGAAGCGGGAATTACAATCCGGACAGGCTCCAATTCAGGCAGCATCAAAGCAGGTTTTATTGAAGAGAAGTTACGAAAAGGCTTGTCGCGGGAAGAAGCCTTATGCGAAGCGCTGGTAGACAGCGCACTTGAACAATGTGCGATATTAGAGAAATACGGTTTCCGTCAAATTAAAGTTTCACTTAAAGCCTCCGATGTTCCGGTCACAGTCGCAGCATACCGCCATTTTTCGGCGATTTCAGATTATCCTTTGCATATCGGCGTCACTGAAGCTGGAACTCCGGGACGGGGAATCGTAAAATCTTCAGTTGGAATCGGCACGCTGCTGCTTGAAGGTATCGGCGATACACTTCGGGTCAGCCTTACCGCCGACCCGGTGGAGGAAATCATCACTGCTGTCAGGATTCTGGAAAGTTGCGGATTGCGCACGGCTGAACCTGACATTGTGTCCTGCCCGACTTGCGGCAGAACTGAAATTAACTTGATCGAGCTGGCTGAAAAAGTTGAAAAGCTAGTTTCCGACATCAAAAATTCAGGGAAGAAAGTTAAACTGAAAAAACTTGCAGTTATGGGCTGTGTGGTTAATGGTCCCGGGGAAGCCCAAGATGCCGATCTGGGAATAGCCGGCGGAAAAAACCAAATAATCCTGTTTAAGCACGGCAAAATCATCGGCACATTTTCCGAGGCGGCAGGCTTTGATCGCTTGAAAGAAGAAATCATCCACAGCACAGAATAGCTGAATAGATTTTTACGGGGTATGCACTTGACTCAACCAAATACATTGCAACTAGCTTATAATGAGACTGTTACAATAGATGCCAAAGAAAACAGCATAGCCACTGCAACAGCTTCTCGTTCAACTGGTTTAGATTTTTGTGATTGAGTCAAGTGCATACCCCAGTAGATTTTTATTCCGCTACCCCAGTTTCTGGCTGTAAATCACCATCATTTTACCGATTTATCCGATACACCGGACAAAATAACGGTACTGCTGCCCTTCGTCAGTATCCAGCGTACTGGAATGGTAATGCTACATATGTTTGCTTTATACTTTTCACAATCGAATTGTAATAGTTTTGGCCGGCTGGAATATATCCGGCGGCTGGTAAACATCCGGCGGCCGGATACTTGCTGCGAGATCCGGTCTTCCTGCAATTGCACAAAGTTTATCTCGGCTTTGTTTTGCACCGGCAGGGTCAAACGCCTCCTGAAACTTCATAAGCCTCACTCCCTCCGCTGCGATCATCTTGATAATCCGCAGATCCCGCTTTGACATCTTCTGCCGCGCCGGACGGCGCCCCCTGCCGCTGGCGAGTCCGGCAAGCATCTGCGAATAGTCATAGAAAAACAACCGGTCATCTTTCCAGCGCTCCATGCGCTCCACTTTCTTGCGTTTTGCGGCTCCAGGGGTGTTGAACTTAACCGGCTGCGCCGGGACTTTTGATCCCCTTTCTCTGTAATTTTTCTCGTAATGTATGAATTGTGATTGCTTTATGTTCTTATTCACCCTATCATAATAACATACAAAGCAAGGAGGCATCTTGAGCGAGCAT
>CAIPAT010000396.1 GCA_903863035.1 uncultured Lentisphaeria bacterium | reverse complement strand
TGGTAACTGGTAACTGGTAACTGGTAACTGGTAACTGGTAACTGGTAACTGGTAACTGGTAACTGGTAACTGGTAACTGGTGAATGGTGAATGGTCAATGGTGAATGGTGAATGGTGACTGGTGAATGGATACGTGCTAAGTGTTATGTATTACGTGTTACGGTTTTGTTATAGCGTCGTCCGTGCCGGACTGTCTTGGTCAGAGATGTCCAAGATGTCCAAAATGGGGTTAGGAGCCGTAAAGAAATAACCTTTACATCTTCGCGCTTCTCCCGAATGCCTTTGTGTTTGCCGGTTCGTTACATACCTTCATGTATGCGCCTTACCGGCAATTCCCAAAATCTCTTCGGGATATTTCGCGAGACTTGTCAAGTTTATTTCTTGACAGCTCCTTAGGGGGAAGTTCTAAATATCTAAAGTTGTAGAAAGCAGGGGAACAAAAGCATTAAGCTCAGTGGGTCTCTAAAGTCTCCTGGTGTTGGACAATAATCGATGGTCTTGTGTTCAGGCATTGTCCGGAATGTCCAAAATGGGCTGGGGAAGTTCTAACCCCGCAGTCGCGGGACCAATCAGAAGATTGGAGAATTGCGGGAGTTGAAAAGGTTTGCCCCGCTTGCGGGTCCCGCTAATGCGGGAGAGAAAAGTTAAAAGTTAAAGCAGTAAAACAGAATAACAATATGCTCAACGGGCCTCTAATCCCTCGGAGTGGCTGTACAAAATGAAGAAAAAAATCTTCGTGTCTCCTTGCCTTTGTGCGAGACATTGTCCCGCAATGACGGGATGGTTCTGCACAAGGGTGTCCAAAATGTGGAAAGCCCGCTGGCCCAATAACCTGAAAGTATACTCTGCACGACTGAAAGCAAAGTAACAGATGTTCATGGCTTAAGGCTCACTCAAAGAAGACAAAAAAAAAGAGACTTGCGTCTCTTTTAACTGCCCCTTCGTAAAAGGAGGCAAATTTATCTTATTTCTTTTTAGCTTTCTTGGCTTCTCTCTTTTCTTTCAGTGTCT
Source organism: uncultured Lentisphaeria bacterium (assembly GCA_903863035.1). Taxonomy (GTDB): domain Bacteria; phylum Verrucomicrobiota; class Lentisphaeria; order Victivallales; family Victivallaceae; genus CAIPAT01. The sequence goes on along the minus strand of CAIPAT010000396.1, from coordinate 3,486 downwards.
TGGTCGGAGCCTTTTTTACGTCTTTTTTTACGCCTTCGCCTTTCATTTCTTTCTCCTTGTTGGTTGGATTTGTTACATAAATGCCGCTGAATTCCCATCCAGCGCACTTTTAACTAACTCCAAAAAATGAATTAGATAATTGAACATAAACTGATTTCAAATAATTTCAAATCCTTTTCCCGCCTAAGCTGAATAATTCATAAAAATATCGTAATGCAACAGCACCGCCAAAGTCTACTGACGCTAAAAGTAGAATTGCGGATGGACTTTTGGAAAATATCTTTGCCGCTAATTCGTATTACTGAGTCGTTACTCAAAATAAAATTCAAAGAATCGCAAAATCGAATAGTTTACAGCATAAAATATAATTCTATTGCTATAATATCTGACACATTTTAAAATATTTTTTAAAACCTTCACTGTAAAAGCGGACAACATAACTGAAAAATGATTTGCATCTTGCCAGTATGATGGTTATAATAAGCTCAAAACATGGGGGAATTAATCATGAGTGCAGAAACAATTAAAGAAATAGAAGAAAAAATACAGAACAACATGGCGCTTGACCATGGCAAAAAATCAGAACTGCTTGAACTGATGGGCAACTTAAAACTGGAATTGGAACAACTGCAGAAAACCGACAGCCCCAAAGCCAGAGCGATTGCAGACCTTGCCGGGGCTTCTATGCAAAAAGCATTTGAAGCTCTTGCGGTCGTCGATGTCACTTCCGAAAATCCACTAAAGGAATTGGAAACTTCAGTTGAAGAGTTTGAAGTTTCTCATCCGCGACTGGTCAGGGTCATCAACCGGATATGTATTATGCTTTCAAGCATAGGAATATAATTGATGGTTTTAACGCGAAGACGCAAAGAATAGTTTTTTTAATTTGGCACAACCCAAATTTTTAAAAGTCTTTTTTCCTTTATGTTTTCCTTATCGATTTTGCGCCTTTGCGTTAAAATGAAGTTCCACGAATAACTGAATCATGAAACAAAAAAAATAACGCGGCATGACGATCATTAAAAAAAATCGGTATTTTATTCTGGCCAGCACCATGTTCGTATTGCTATTTTTCTGCCTTGCGCTGAATGTTTCAGCGCGTGCCGGCGGCGGCGGAAGTTTCGGTGGCGGTGGTCATTCAAGCGGCGGAAGCTTCGGCGGTGGTCATTCAAGCAGTGCCGGACATTACGGAGGAAGCGGGGGAATTCACAGCGGCAGCAGTAATTTTCCATGGCTTATCTTTTTATTTATTTCAAAACATCCTGTCATTACGCTGTTAATCGTAGTCAGTCTTTTATGTTTGGTTGTCCTGGCCGCCAAAACCCGTTCCAGTTATGTCACCAACACCATCCGGCGAAGTTTTGAGCGGCAAAACGATGAAGCGGCAGCCGCCGCAGAAAACGCCATTCTTAAACGCGACCCGGAATTTTCGCGGACAGCGCTGGCGGAACGAATTTCCAGCGGCTTTGTGCAAATTCAGGAAGCATGGTCGGGTCAGGACATGCGCCCGGTCAGACATCTGGTTTCCGATGGTATTTTTGAACGATTCAGTCTGCAACTGGAGATGATGAAGGCCTCAGGCCTCATCAATAGAATGACTTCAATCAATGTCATGGAAACTCAAATCGTAAGCATCGACACCGACCATTTTTTCGACTCGGTAAATGTTATGATCCTGGCCTCGGCCTGCGACACTTATATTAACCGCCAAAATAGTGAAATATTATCTGGAATTCCGGAACCGGAAACATTTGCCGAGTTCTGGACTCTACTGCGCCGCCCCGGAGCTAAAACCTCCGGTCTCCCCGGATTATTTGAATGCTGCTGCCCCAACTGCGGCGCGCCGCTGGAAAAACTTGATCGTACCGAATGCGCATCATGTCACGCCATCGTAAATTCAGGGGATTATGACTGGGTGCTTACTGAAATAACACAGGCATCAGAATGGAGCTATCGTCCGCCGCGGATAATTGCCGGAATAGAAACGCTGCAGACGACCGATCCGACGTTTGATCCGTGGCATATTGAAGATCGCACATCAGTAATTTTCTATCGTTTTATCGCCGCGCAATTTTTTGCCGATTCGCGTTATCTGGTCAAGCTGGCTAATTCCGGGTTCATGCATCATTATAAAGAATTTCTCATTCCGTTAAACAATGGCAGACATCGTTATTACGCCGATGCGGCTATAGGCGGAGTCGAACTCATAGATGTAATCAACGCTTCAGGAACGGAAGCATATGACCGGCTGCGGGTCAAGATCAGCTGGTCAGGGCATCAGGCGGAAGAGATTGTGCCTGGACTGATTAAGCCGGAACCTGAACTGTCAACGATCTTCTGCCAGGAATTTATTCTGTCCCGCAAGAAAGACGCAAAATCTTCGGATAAAAACATCCTGTCCAGCGTTCACTGTCCAGGCTGCGGTGCACCTGAAGTCAGAAGCGACAAGCCTTACTGCGAATATTGTCATACGCCACTCAATGACGGCAGCCGCGATTGGGTGCTGGACGATATTCGCCAGTTCTCCGGCTATCCACAAATTGAAATGGAAGAAATTACGCACAATATGTACAGCCAGCCGGCCGAAGTTTCAGACAAGGTAAAACTGGACTGCATTGACGCCGACGCCGTTTTAGGTTGTGCCGCCGCGATTATGATGTCTGATGGAGAAATTGACGACAAAGAAACCGAACTGCTGAAAGCTTTTGCTCAGTCCAAGAAGGTCTCAGGAGAACGCCTGACGCTAATCATTGATTCAGTAAAAGCCGGAACTTTTGAGTTTAACTTGCCGGAAGGCGCGGCAGCCAAAGAATTTATCCGGGCCATGGTTCTGATGTGCCTGGCTGATGGGAAAGTGACTTCCAGCGAACGCCGCATGCTTGAATCTTTTGCCGCGAAACTGAACATCCAGCTAAACACGGTTTATGAGATGATACGCAAGGAACGTTCCGCGTTATTCAAGAAAGTCAGGCAGTTCTGACAATCCGCAGCTGCTTCCGTCTGGATAGTAAACAACCCCACCCAAAGGGCGGGGCATTGCTTATAGCTCCAGGGGGCCACGATAGCACAGACTTGCGAATAATGGCGTAATTCAGACCAACCGCGTCAACTCAATAACAGAGGAACCAGAAATGACAAATATAGCTTTAAAACTCTCCTCAAAGAAGCTTAGTATCCGTCTTGCATTTCAAGGTTCAGATTATAACCGACACTGACTTTGGTCAGAAAGAATATAGCGAAGATAGCCGTCTCGGCTAAGCCTCATAACTATGCCCCCGCCCAGAGGACGGTTTTTTTCAGGATGAAATAAATCTGTTTCCCAATCATTATTTTCAGGCAAAAAATGGGCATGTTTCAAAAAATGTTATAGATAGTTGACACTTCTTTAGACGTAGCCGCACTGGAGTCTTCAAGCCCCCAGTTCAACTTCCCTCCGTATGGGGGCGTTCTGTTTCTCAGGAAGCTTTGAGCAATACTAATTCAGGA
>CAIPAT010000395.1 GCA_903863035.1 uncultured Lentisphaeria bacterium | reverse complement strand
TTAACCCTGGGCTCGCCAATCTCCCGATTGGCAGTTTTAACCCTGGGCTCGCCAATCTCCCGATTGGCAGTTTTAACCCTGGGCTCGCCAATCTCCCGATTGGCAGTTTTAACCCTGGGCTCGCCAATCTCCCGATTGGCATTCCCGGGAGAACCCATGCCACTGCGGAGAGTGGCGTTCCCGGGAGAATCCATGCCACTGCGGAGAGTGGCGTTCCCGGGAGAATCCATGCCGCTGAAACTGGCGCTGCTCCACGGCCATTCTGTTGCTGTTGTAGCCAATCCCGCTTTTACCGGATTCTGGTGAATATACTCCACTGCCTGCTCATGGTGCCGGCTGTCCCGGATGAAACGATCCCAGTATTCCCGATGCCAAACCGGAGATTTAATCACGCCCCCGGATTTACCCACTGTATTACCCCTGGGATCACCAATCTCCCGATTGGCAGTTTTACCCCCGGGATCGCCAATCTCCCGATTGGCAGTTTTACCCCCGGGCTCGCCAATCTCCCGATTGGCAGTTTTGTTTTCGCCACTACAGAGAGTGGCGTTCCCGGGAGAATCCATGCCACTGCGGAGAGTGGCGTTCCCGGAAGAACAGATTTTAGTCGCGGTGAATTTCTTCCACGATGCTACAATTTTTGCCACAGTCCACCCTTTGACCGGCTGAAATAAAACATGCACATGGTTCGGCATCACCACCCACGCTAAAAGCCTGTAACGCTGACCATCAAAGAAAAGGAAAGCATTCTGCACTATCCGCGCCGCCGCCGGCTCCCGCATAATACATGAACCGTGCCCCGCGTCAATCCAGGCATCCCACCGTTTACGCCGCTCCGCATCCTGCTTTTCAGACGGCAGACAGCGAATCGCCTGCTCCAGACGCTCCTGCACACTTACCGGCAGACTGTCGGCAAGATGAAATGTAACGTGCTGTACTGCGACCGCGCTGTCGAAATGCGGCAAATATCCCCGGCTGTACCATTGGTTGGCACCCCCGGGATTAACCCCGGGATCGCCAATCTCCAGATTGGCAGTTTTAACCCCGGGCTCGCCAATCTCCCGATTGGCAGTTTTAACCCCGGGATCGCCAATCTCCCGATTGGCAGTTTTAACCCTGGGCTCGCCAATCTCCCGATTGGCAGTTTTAACCCCGGGATCGCCAATCTCCCGATTGGCAGTTTTAACCCTGGGCTCGCCAATCTCCCGATTGGCATTCCCGGAGAAATCCATGCCACTGCGGAGAGTGGCGTTCCCGGGGGTGGCGGCGTTCCCGGCATGGGGGATATGCTTCATAATTCCCCCTTAAATGCTTTATCCAATACACTCTTTTTCAACTCCTCCAAATCTCCGATTTTCCGCCGGTAAATGGCTTCTAATCTTTTGGTTTCATTTAGAAGAAATGAAAATTGTTTTACATATTTATCTTGCTCAACTATTGATTCTGGGAATGAAATACGGATGCTCCTAATCAGAGGCATATTTAGGCCCCGCCGGTCATTGCCACTATCACCTGTTATTTTTCTGATTTCTTGGTATCTAACTTTCAAATTATAAAAAATATAATCAGAAATAATTTTCTTAATATTCTTAGGGCAGATACTTACAAGCGATTGGTTGCAAGTTGCTTGTGTTTTTAACATAGCAACAGTTCCTCTCGTTTTGCCTTGACCATTTAAAGCAATAATAATTGAATTTAAAGGCAAGTACTTTGTATTTGAATTTGCCATTCCAAGTTCCGTAATTCTGCCTTCACAATCATTTATTTCAATCATATTTACATCCCCTGAAACCAACCATTTAATTTTGCCTCCTTCATAGTATTCAGGTTTACTACTGCTTGGAGTTCCGCCAGTCATTAAATCACACATCTCGCCTATAGTCTTCTCCTCCCAGCCTTCGCCTTTATTTTCAAACACCGACTGCAAATAACTCTCAAACAGTTCTTTGGCGTTTTTGAGGTTTTGTTCGGTATTGGCTTTTGCCTTGGCGATGGCGGCAAAGGCTTCATCCAAGATGGCTACAATGCGTTGTTGCTCCGGGAGCGGGGGGATAGGAACATCAACCGAACGTACTAATGCAATATTCAAATTACGAACAGTTGAGCCAGCGGCTTTTAAATTAAATTGCTGAAAAACAAAAGGGGAAGATAAAAGATAATAAAGGAATTCAGTTTCAAATATTTTTTTTCCGTTCTGTTTTAAAACAAGCCAACCGTCATGAATACAGCCAGTTGTTTTCATTATATAAGGTCTTCCAAAACTCATTGAGTTAGAAAGAATAAAATCACCCTCGTTTACAACTCTTGTTTTGTGTAAACCATCCTTTGTGATTTTTTCTTTCGTTTCGTAAATGTATTTCTCAGAAGCTGTTGCATCAGAAATTTTAATCCAATTTATTCCGTCATGCGAATCTGTCATATACTTTTCTATTGGTCGAGGAGAACCGCCACGTTCAATTAATAAGACTTCCCCCAGCTTTTTAATTTCCCATCCCACCCTGGGATCGCCAATCTCCCGATTGGCATATTCGTTTTCGCCACTGCGGAGAGTGGCGTTCCCGGGCAAATCCATGCCACTGCGGAGAGTGGCGTTCCCGGGGGAAAGCCCACGTGTATTCCCCTGATATCGGTTCATACCAGCCTCCGGATGGTTTCCAGGATTTCCGCGCTTTCTTCGTCCAGGATTTTTATTTCTTCCAGAATTTCCTGCGGCTGGCGCAAGGCGGTTTCTTCTTTTTTGTTGGGGTTTTTGGCGCTCAGGTCAAAAGTTGTCTGGTCAATGTCTTTTACATTGATCGTCCAGGAATTTTCGCTGTCGGCTTTGGTCTTTTGCAGTTCAACGAATTCCGCCAGGTCTTTTTCGCTCAGCGCATTGGTCTTGCCCAGGTTTCTATCCAGATTCAACTGGTAAAACCATACTTTTTGCGTAGGTGCGCCTTTTTCAAAAATTAACACCACGGTTTTAACTCCGGCCCCGGTGAAGGTTCCGCCCGGCAGATCCAGCACGGTATGCAGATTGCAGTTTTCCAGCAGCAGTTTGCGCAAACTTACCGAAGCATTATCGGTATTGCTTAAAAAGGTGTTCTTAATCACCACGCCGGCCCTGCCGCCAGCTTTGAGTATTTTAATAAAATGCTGTAAGAACAGCGAGGCGGTTTCGCCGGTTTTAATGGGGAAGTTCTGCTGCACTTCGGCGCGTTCCTTGCCGCCGAATGGCGGATTGGCCAGCACCACATCATAGCGGTCGCGTTCCTGGATGTCGGCCAGATTTTCGGCAAGGGTGTTGGTATGCACAATATTCGGGGCTTCCACGCCGTGCAGAATCATATTCATGGTGCCGATGATATACGCCAGCGATTTTTTCTCTTTGCCGTAAAAGGTCTTTTTCTGCAAGGTGACAGTATCGTCAGTGGTGAGTTTTTTGCTGTGCTTCAAATACTCAAACGCCTCGACCAGAAAGCCTGCCGAACCCACTGCGCCGTCATAGATTTTCTGTCCGATTTCGGGGGCAACCACTTTTACAATGGTTTTAATCAAAGGCCGCGGGGTGTAATATTCGCCGCCGTTGCGCCCGGCATTGCCCATGTTTTTAATCTTATCTTCATAGAGATGGCTCATTTCGTGTTTTTCGGCATGGGTGCGGAAACGCAGTTCGTCGATGCGGTTGATTACTTCGCGCAGGTTATAGCCGCTCTGGATGCGGTTTTTCAGTTCGGAGAATATCTCGCCGATCTTATATTCAATGGTGTCGGCGCTTTCGGCGGAGGTCTTGAATTTCTTCAGGTAAGGAAAAAGTTTGATGTTGACAAAGTCGGCCAGGTCATCACCGGCAAGCGCATTATGGTCAATTTTCCCGTCAGCCAGTTTCGGGGCCGCCCAGGTATTCCACTGGTATTCCTTGTCAATGATCGGCGTATAGGTTTTGCCGGTGAGTTCGGCGGCGGTGGCTTTGTCGCGTTCCAGGTCGTCCAGATATTTGAGGAATAAAATCCAGGAGGTTTGTTCAACATAATCCAGTTCACTGCCGCAGCCCGCGTCTTTGTGCAATATGTCGTCAATATTCTTAAAGGTTTGTTCAAACATGCTTTATCCTTATTCCTTCACGTTGCCAGTAATTAATATCAAAGAGGATTCATCTGTAATTATTCGCAAGGCTGAGAGATATAGGCATCCAAACGCAAAACTCTAACATCATGTCCTCGCAAGCATCACCCACCTATAAATATTAACATATCACATGCCGGAAAATTAAGCAAGGTTGTATTACAATTTGAAAAAAAATATAAAATCGTCTCCGGAGCTACACCCGGCTGAGGCCGGGGCCGAAGGTCGGCTCCACTTTTTTTCCCATGATATATCGCGACAAAATGAGGTTGCCAGTAACTTACTTATTTCAAAGAATTAACCGGTTATTTTTGAATCTGTTAAAAAATTACAAGATTGTTGATGATTTTATCTAAGAATGGGATATATTAATATAACTGATATAAGTAAATACTATATTATGTGCCTGAAAATGGGGTAAAACATGAGCAACGCCGGACTGGAGAAAGCGGGAAATCCTTCACGTATCTTCTATCTTACGGAAATAATCGGGGCAAAAATCATATTCAACGGCAGCCGTATCGGTAAACTGGCCGATATGATTATCGTTGAAAAAGGCATGCCGCTGCCGCATATCACACATCTTTATATCACTCGTTCGTTCGGGCGTACTTCGCTGATTGTTCCGATAAGCAAAATCCTTACCATGACCACTAAGGCGATTGCCATCGATATCGAAGCTATTACCAGATACGAAGGCATTCTGGAAAATGATGCAATGCTGATCAACGATTACATTCTCAACAAAAAAGTGATTGACATGGAAAAGCGCGAAGTTTCCATGGTTTACGATGTCAAAATACTGCGTGTCAATAAAAATATGTATGTCACGGACGTTGATTTCAGCAAATACGGTCTGTTCAGAAGGTTCGGACTGAAATGGCTGGCGGATTTTTTCAAGATCAAGGAGAACACTATTTCCTGGACATTCGTTCAGCCGCTGCCGCCGAATATCGGCAATTTTCAGGCCGATGTCAAAATCAATGCGGTAAAAGAGAAATTAAGCGACATTCCACCGGTTGACCTGGCTGATATTCTGGAGGATCTCCATCATGAGCAGCGGGATATTTTCTTTAAAGAACTGGATTCCGAGTCAGCTGCGGAAACATTCGAGGAACTCGAGCCCAATATTCAGCGGGAAATGGTCTCTTCGCTGGACCAGGAACTGGTCATCCGGCTGATTAAGGAAATGACCCCGGGGCAGGCCGCGAATGTGCTTTCGCTGGTCAACAATCAGGAAAGAGACGGACTGCTGAAAATGATCGATCCGGCTTCCCGCACAAAAATACTGTCGATCCTTGACCAGCAGGAACAGTGCATAACCAACTACTGCACCAATGAAATACTCAAGTTCCCGTCCGGCGCGAGCGTTGATGATATCCTTAGCCGGTTCAAGGAAGTCGCTAAAAGCAAAGATTTCATCACATACGTGTACATCGTTGATTCGCGGGACATTCTGGAAGGCGTACTCGATTTGAAAGAACTGCTGACTGCGGATGACGGGGCCAGGCTTAAAGACATCATGTCCGCGTCAGTCGTCAGCCTGACTCATGAAAGCACCATGAAAGAAGCCTGTGAAATGTTCAACCGCTACGGTTTCAGTGCTATTCCGGTAACCGACAGCAGCAACAAACTGCTCGGAGTGCTGCCGTTTAAAGATATCGTAAAACTTCAGCGACGCTTCCTGGATTGAATCAAACTGGCGCATTGAATAATGCGCCTCTCATGCGGACTGCTTATTTATTTAATATATGAGCAGCAATAATCGGTGACGGTTTTTACTTTCAGGCTGAATTTGGCATTGGCCGGCACTTCAAAAGAATCACCGCCTTTGAACTGATGCCAGGACTTGCAGCAGGGGAGCTGCACCTCAAGCTCGCCGCCGAGAATTTCCATGATTTCCTTGTCTGCGGTTCCGAACTCATAATCGCCGGGCATCATGATGCCGAGCGTTTTTTTCGTTCCATCCGCGAACAGCACGGTCCGGCTGGTGACTTTGCCGTCAAAATATACGTTTGCTTTCTTTACTACAGTAACATTCTTGAATTCAGACATGGCATTTCCTTTCCTGACTGGTTAATCCCGCATTCTCGCGGGTTCAATAATGTAAATTCACTAAAACCAGTAAACAAGCGCAGTTCCGATTTTCATGCTGCTTTTGTGACTTTCCCGTTAGCAATGTTTCGAACAATTTGATTATGATTTGGATTCGGTTAAGCGGGTTGCTTTGTCAAAAGCAGGCGGTATTTTGACTGCATCTGAAAAATTTAACAAGGAGGTTTTTTATGAAAAAGAAATCGTTTTTCAGTGTGTTCGAAATCGTGTTGATCGTCGGAATGGGTGTCTTTATCGCAACCGGACTGCTGGCCTGTCAGAATCCTGAAGTTTGCGACGGCCTCGCCCAGATTACTCAAACGGTAAGCAAACTGTTTATCGTTTAAACTAACTTAACAAGGAGATTTTTTATGAAAAAGAAATCGTTTTTCAGTGTGTTCGAAATCATGTTGATCGTCGGAATGGGTGTCTTTATCGCAACCGGACTCCTGGCCTATCAGAATCCTGAAGTTTGCGGCGGGCTCGCCCAGATTACTCAAACGGTAAGCAAACTGTTTATCGTTTAAACTAACTTAACAAGGAGGTTTTTTATGGAAAAGAAATCGTTTTTCAGTGTGTTTGAAATCATGTTGATCGTCGGAATGGGTGTCTTTATCGCAACCGGACTGCTGGCCTGTCAGAATCCTGAAGCTTGCGGCGGCCTCGCCCGGATTACTCAAACGGTAAGCAAACTGTTTATCGTTTAGCGAAAAACTTAACAAGGAGGTATACAATAGAGAAGAAGTCTTTTTTAAATGTAGTAGAGATCGTGTTAATCGTTGGAGTGAGTGTGTTCATCGCAACCGGTCTTGTAGTAAATAAAGATCCTGATGTATGCGATACGCTTCCCGCAGATAACTCAAACTGCAGACGAACTGTTCCGCCCCTGATTGCGTCGTTCTAATTCTAAACCCGTCAAAGTTCCGGGTGCGGTTGCAACATAATTGTTGCAGCCGGCGGCAACGGACGGCTCCCTTCAAATCAGCAATTATTCCTTTTATTCCATATCCCTCAGCTGCAAAAAAATGCGGCAGATTTTTCGAAAAAACCAGCAAATATTAATTTCATGGTTATATTATACTCTGCACGGCTGAAATTTTAAAATAGATGAGTAGAATTGTGGTAAAAATGGTATGGACTGCACATTAAAAAAACTGGATATTCTTTCCGAGGCATCGCAATATGACCTGGCCTGCGCCTGCGGTACCGGCAAGGAAGACCGGCGCCATCGCAGTCAGGACGGCGGCAAATGGCTGTATCCGGTCCCGCTGCCTGGCGGCGGCTACAGCGTTCTGCTGAAAACGCTGCTGTCAAACTGCTGTTCCAATGACTGTAAATACTGTCCGCTTCGCACTGGCGCCAACGCCCGGCGCTGTTCGCTTACTCCGGAAGAGACTGCCCGGCTGTTTATGGAATATTACCGCAGTAAAAAAGTATTCGGCTTGTTCCTCAGTTCCGGCGTGATCGGCACTCCGGACTATACCATGCAGCAGCTTAATACCACTATCGCGCTCCTGCGCGGAAAATACGGGTTCAGAGGCTATGTTCACCTGAAGATCATTCCTGGCGCATCGGATGCCGCGATTGAAGAAGCCATCAGCCTGTCAACCGCGGTTTCGCTGAATATCGAAACTCCCGGGGAAAAGTATTTCCGGAAATTGTCGTCGGCAAAGGATTTCAACGCGGATATTGTGCGCCCGGTTAAATTGATGAGCCGCCTGACCGCCAAAGGCGAAAAATATGCCAAAGTGAAATGCACGACCCAGTTCATTGTCGGTGCCGCCGACGAGAAAGATATGGAAATCATTGACTACATGGACGCGGTATACAACCGGCTCAAATTCGAACGGATTTATTTCTCCGCCTATCAGCCGGGACTGGGAGCGCCGGATATTCCCGGCGAACGCAATTTTACGCTGAAACCCGAAGATCATTTGACCCGTGAACACCGTCTTTACCAATGCGATTTCCTGCTCCGGCGATACGGTTTTGAAAAAGACGACCTGATTTTCGGAGCGGACGGCAATCTCACGCTGGACCGTGACCCTAAACAGGTATGGGCGGACAATCATCCGGAATACTTTCCGGTCGGAATCAATAGCGCGACAAAAAACAATCTGTTGCGGATACCCGGAATCGGCCCGGAAACTGCCAGAAAAATTATTGAATTCCGGAAAATCCACCAGTTGAAAGGCTTGGAGGATATTGGACTGAAAGGTGCGCAGCTGACCAAAGCCGCCGCCTACTGCCGCTGATTTAAGAATCTGTAAAAATTCAGATTTTTTTTGTTTTTATTGAATTCCGGTGTTATACTCTATAAGTCCGAAAATTTAAAATTAGACAGCCGTAAAGAGGTTATGATCTATGTTATTTTTTCAGCCGTGCAGAGAATATAATCTTAATCAGTGATGTTTTTAACAATGGAGGTTTGTCATGAAATTTTTATTGTATCTGATAATGATAGCTGCGCTGGCAATCGGCATTCACTGGTTTATCAAAAACGTCTTTGGCAACCCGGAAACTGAACAGACGGCGGCAACCGCGACCGCGCAAAGCCAGGGACAGGCGGCAACCGGCGCATCCGCCGCCGGCACCTCCTCCGCGCCGGCAGTCGGAATGCCGGGCGATGTTACCGGAGTAATGGCGGCACATGAAATCGGCAACTCCATCAATCAGAATTCCAGCCCGATCAATAAAACCAAGGTTATGCAGCGAGTCCAGAACATCAACGACCAGCATAATAAAGCAGTCAGTAAACAGTAGCCTAAATCAGCTTTTACTGACGTCTTTTTCCAGAAGTTCGACGATGCTTTTAAAGGTATCGTGATTTGTCTCGTTCAGCGCCATCAGCTGGCGGTGGGCTTCCAGGATTACCAGCGCGCGTTCTCTTTCCGTATCCTGCAGGTCCGGAATTTTCTGGAGATTTTCCGCGGTGAAGTCCGGCTTGTCCACAATGATAAACACCTTGTTCAACCCCATATTATCCAGCAGAAAATTGATATTCGGATTAGTTGAGAACAGAGTCACTTTCCGGTTGAAACGCTTCTGCATCTGACTGGCGATTTTGGCCAGCAGACCGAGATTCGTGCTGTCAAAATATTCTGCTTCAGATATATCCAGGAGCACATCCTCCAGCGCGGGGTCTTCAAACATTTTATTGAGAAATACATCCAGTCCCCGGCTGATGGTGTAACGCAGCGTGCCGGTAAATTTGATAAAATAACGGTTAGCAACTTTTGAATATAAAATCTGTCCGTCCGTCATTTCGTCCTCCGTCTGGTTATAAGCATGATAGTAACATCGTCCAGCAGTGACTCCGGCATATCCAGTTTCAAACTGCGGATCACATTGGTGATATCGCCGTTTACGGTTCCGGCAAGCTGTTCGAGAAATTCCAGCTGCTTTACAATATTATCATCCGGAATGATTTCCAGCGCCCCGTCGCTGAAAATCATAAATGAAAATTCTTCCGGCAGATCAATAACCAGATTGCTGTATACGGTGTTCTCAAACATCCCGATCGGGATTGATTTTTGAATTATCTGACGCGAACTTTCCGCGCTGCACAAAAACGGCATCGGAAAATGGCCGCCATTGGCAAAAATCAGTTTGTTCGCGCTTTTATCCAGCACCCCGAAGAAAAGTGTGATAAATTTGTCCAGATTTTCTTCGATTAAGCTCTGATTGAATCGTCCCAGCAGTTCCGCCGGATCTATGATCACACGGTCAATTTTTTTAAGGTAACTGGTGCGGAAGCTGCCGATAAAACTTTTCATCAGAAAAGTTATAAATGCCGACGCCGCGCCATGCCCGGAGACATCCGCAAAATAAAATACGGCGTATTTATCATCCAGTTCAAAATAATCGAGAAAGTCGCCGCTCATATACATCGACGGTTTCAGGAAATGCGTAAATTCATAGCTGCCCAGCATTACCCCGTTTTTAGGCAGCAGCTTGAATTGCACCATGCGCCCGGCCTCTTCATCCTTTTTCAGCGTTTCCAGCGATTCTTCCAGCGTCTGCTCCAGTTTCTGCAATGCGTCAAAATTTTCTTTCAACTGCCGTTGCTGCTGCCGTATTTTCAAGTGGGTTTTGACGCGAATCAGCACTTCTTCGCCCTGAAAAGGCTTGGTGATATAATCCACCCCGCCGGTATGAAAGGCATTGAGTTTATCAACCATTTCGTTCATGCCGCTTAGAAAGATAACCGGAATATCCTTCAAATCATCCCGCTTCTTGATTCTGCCGCATAATTCATAGCCGTTCATGCCCGGCATATTGATATCCAGCAGGATTAAATCCGGCGCAGACGTCTCGAGGGCCTGCCAGGCGAGTTCACCGCTCGTAAACGCCGCCGTCTGGTAGCCGTGAGCGCTCAACAGCTTATGCAGCAGTTCCAGATTTACCGGAGTATCGTCAACAATCATTATCCGGGGTTTTTCCATGACAACGTTCCTTCGTCCGTAAATAACTGTGAATATGCGACATTAATCTTAACGCTCTTTCCGGATTTTACAACCGGCAAACCATAGTCGCGAAGGCTTTGTCATTTTGTCTGCCAGCGATCATCCTTCTCCAGCACCGAGCGCACTCCGTCACCGTCAAGCCAGGCCCGGGCTGCAGCATCATTGCGCAGCCAAGTATCCCAGAACGCCGTACTCAGGGCGAGAATCGCCCGATGGTGATTCGGATTCCGTTGTTCGGTATCGCCAGGCAGCGCACGGTCCGAAAAGGCGGAATGCTCGGCCCCGTGGAGTACCAGCTCGTATTTGCCGCCAGTCGGCAGCGCCGGAAACACCGCCAGTCTGGACTTCAAGTCGGCGTCGCCGATAATAGCAACGTCCTTCGTTCCCGTCATCAGCATCCACGGTATCTTCACCTTGCCGAACGCTTGCTCGGGACTCGCGCCTTGACGCGGAGCGCCGGGGCTGAACGCGACAGCCGCCTTGATCCGCGGCTCAGTGAAAAGTATTTTGCCCAGTCGGGTACTCTGTCCGCTGACCGCCTGGGTCGTCATCGCGCCGAAAGAATGGCCGGACATCCCGACCCGCGTGAGATCCAGACGCCCGGACAGCGCATGGCCGTCGGTTTTATTCCAGCCGTCAAGCTGATCAAGCACGACTGGAACATCCTTCACCCGCAACATGAAGTTTGTCAGGCTGGCCGCCTGCCGCATCGCGCCTAACCGCTGGTCCTTCGGTTTATCCTGCCAAACGGAAGTATCGCTGCCCGGATGCTGGAGAAACACCGTCGCATACCCGCGAGCCGCCCAGTGTTTTCCGAGATAGGCGCTGCCTTCACGGGAACCGCCCAGTCCATGACTGAATAGTACAACCGGAGCTGGAATTTTTTCCGCCGGCAGAAATACGCGGATGGGAAGGTCCCGTTTGCGTTCCGCGTCATTGACTGTAAGGTCAACTATTTCAGGCGTAAACTTTGAGTTTATCGCCAGTGGGTCATACGCAGACTCAGCAGCGGTCACCTGTACTGCAAACAGTAAAAAACAGGCAGTGAACATACTCAGGATGTAATATCTATTGTGTTTCATCTGTGCTTCTCTCTGAAAATAAGCTTATTTACAACTTCTAATTTAACATGTAAAAGCCATGAATCAACAGGTCTGCGAGACACTAAAAACAGTTTAAGCATATTATATAAAGAATAGAAATAGTGCGCTATATTACCTGTCAACATAATTTCGGAGGTAATATGAAAGTCGGGATTGAAGGGCTCAAGCGTGCCTATTCTCCTGGCCGGTATACATGAAATCGTGCCTGTATGGATATTTAAACGGCTGGCAAATCCGCCGAATATCGGAATTGGAGCGTGGCGTGATTTATCATTCAAATATTTATGACGATATGCTTATCCATGTTAAATAGTTGACGAACTTGATTCCGGATACTCGATTTTCCATGATTCGCTATTATGTTATCAATCAGACAGAGAGGATAACAGACATGGTGATTAGATTTACAAATATTAAGCACAAAATCAGGCTGCATTGGACGGCATTGCGGTTATTGTGTTTATGCTGCATTCCGGTTTCCGGTTTTGGCGGCGCGGATGCGGAAGAGCGGCTGGAAGCGGTCAAGCAGACTGCCGATCAGGATTTGCTGGTGAAAGTTGTCATGGAGGATCCGGAGTGGAAAGTGCGCCGGGCGGCTTATGATAAAATTACCAGTCCGGCAGCGCTGGCGAAGCTGGCGATACAGGAAAAAAACTGGCGGGTGCGTGAAATCGCGGTTAAACGCCTGACCGATCAGCAGATACTGGCGGAGGTTGCCGCAGAAGATGTTAATAAAAAAAATCGTGAAATTGCCGCGGGGAAGGTGACCGATCAGGATTTGCTGGCGAAACTGGCGCTGGACGCCGGGGATATCGATATCCGCCGGATTGCCGCAACCAAACTGACCGATCAGCGCTTGCTGGCAAAACTGGCGCTGGAAGATAAAGATTTTGATATCCGCAACAGCGCAGTGAGAAATCTTGCCGATCAGAATTATCTGACGAAAGTTTTTCTTGAGAGCCAGTTGCTGAATGTCCGGCAGACGGCTATCGGGAAGCTGACTGACCAGGCACTGCTGGCCGGAATTATCGCCGACGGGGCGAATCTGCTGCTTCGGGAAAGTGCCGTTAAAAGCCTGACCAATCAGAAACTGCTGGCGAAACTGGCTGCGAACGATCCCATTGCCGGGGTCCGGCAGGCGGCGGTAAAAAATCTGACCAGTCAGGATTTGCTGGCGAAAGCCGCTTTCGGCGACATAAATGCAAGTGTTCGGCAGACGGCGGTTGAAAAACTTGCCGGCCGGGAACTTCTGGCAAAAATTGCTGTTGAAGACAATGACAGCGGCGTCCGCCAGGTTGCAATGAAGCATCTCGCCGACCAGGAATTGCTGTCCAGGCTGGCAGTTGAAGACAAAGACGGCAATGCCCGTCTGGCCGCCGTCGGTTATCTTACCGGTCAGGAGCAGTTGACGGAACTTGCGCTTCAGGGCAGGGACCGCAGTGTCCGGCAGGCGGCAATCAGCAAGCTTGCGGCTCAGGATGTGCTGGGCGGATTGGCTGCCGGAGACAGGGATGAGAGCATCCGTCTGGCCGCATTGGCTAAACTGACGGACCAGAAATTGCTGGGCACGCTTGCGCTTGAGCCGAAAAATAAACGGGTCCGGCTGGCTGCTATTCAAAAACTGACAGATCAGGATGTGCTGGCGCGGCTTGCGGTCGAGGAATACGATGACGATATTCGCTGCGCCGCCATCAGGAAACTGAATGATCAAAGTGTTTTGTCAAAATTGGCGCTTGAGGATAGATACGCCAATATCCGCAAAACTGCAGCGGCAAATCTGACCGATCAGGCGGTGCTGTCCCGTCTGGCCGTCGAAGACCGCGATCCTGACGTCCGTAATGTCGCGGTTGCAAATCTGACCGATCAGGCGGCGCTGTCCAGGCTAGCCGCCGAAGACCGGGATTTTAATATCCGCAAATCCGCGGTCGCGAAACTTACCGATCAGCCGTTGCTGGCAAAAATCGCTACCGGGGACAACGACTGGCGAATCCGCCGGCTTGCCGTTAAAAACCTTGCCGGTCTGGAGCTGCCGGCCGGTGTCGCTGTTGGTGACAAGGTGAACTTTGTCCGCTATTATGCGTTGAAAAAGCTGGATGACCGTACGGTTCTGCCCAAAATCGCGGTAGAGGATAAAGACAGTTTTGTCCGCCGGTTGGCCTATGAAAAACTCACCGGCCAGGATTTAACAGCCAAACTGACCGCTAATTCTCCGGGCGAGTATGATCATCCGGGGAAGGATGTCTATGAACGCTTTGTCAGTATGGGTGTCTTTCGGAAGCAATCCGGGGCGGAAGATAATAATGATATTCAAAATGATGCGTTTGAAAAATTAGTCGATCCGCAGGGCAGGGATTTATACGCGAAGACCATGGCGGAAAGCGCTAATCGGTTGAATGCTGCCAAATCATCGCAGAACCAGGCTGAACTGGGACAGTTGGCCGCCGCCGATTCCTGGTGGAAGGTGCGCGCTGCGGCGATGAAAAATCTTGACGCCAGAGATATTTTAGAGAAAGCGGCGCTTGAGGACAAGGATTTGGATGTGAGGCAGGCCGCGGCGGAGAAACTGACAGGTTTGATCGTGACGCCGGAGTCTGACCAAAACAAGCTTGCTGAGATTGTTACTGATTATCCCGTATGGGCGGTCCGGAAAGCAGCGTTTAATAAAATTACGGAACCGGCGGTTTTGGAAAGTCTGGCTGCCCAGAAGAAAGACCCTGCGGTCGCGATGGCCTCCCGTGTTTTGCTGAGAAGAGCTTCCTGGGAAAATATTTGTGAGCAGGAGTCTGATAACTTGATCCCCGCCGGCGTAGTTATTGGAGCGATGGCGCTGTTTGAACGCCAGGCCAGCATGACCGACGCGGTTACCAAACTTTTCCACAATTACCTCCGCAAGGATGGTTCCGACCGGATTTCGGAATTGATCGAATTATTCAACCTTTACGGCTACAATATGCTTGCGGATGACTATCTGAACTGCGGGCAGGACGATTTGCAGACTGCCGCTGTAAAATGGGCCGCCGATCATGATTATATTATAGACAATAAAGCCGTGCGGAAGTGAGAAAAATAAAAGAGAGAATTCAGAAGTCAGTAGTCTGTTTGGCTGCCAGGCTGGTCATATACTGAGTTTTTTAAAAAGATTGCAAATTTATGATTTTTTACCGTCATACTTATAGAATCTCTGGAATAGTGCAGGGGATCGGGTTCCGCCCGCACCTCTACCGGCTGGCGGAGAAACACGGTGTTGGCGGCTGGGTGAAGAACCTTTCCGGCAGTGTCATGCTTTGTTTTGAGGGTGAGGAAGATGCCGTAAATGCGTGTATCCGGGAGTTGCTGGAGCGTCCGCCGAAAGGCGCTGAGCTAAAGACTGTCGAGACAGTTGAAATAAAAACGGTCACGCGGCGGGAATTTACGGATTTCAAGATTCTTGACAGTCATTCTGATGAGCACTCCAGGATTATCATTCCGGTGGATATTGCATTATGTGAACGCTGCCGTGCGGAGATTCTCAATCCGGCAGACCGTCGGTACCGCTATCCTTTCACCACCTGCGTCGAATGCGGCCCGCGCTATACGGTCATCAACCGGATGCCCTATGACCGGCACTGCACTGTAATGTCGATGTTTCCATTATGTGATAAATGCCGTAAAGAATACGAAAATCCCGGCGACCGTCGTTTTCATGCTGAAACGATTGCCTGTCCGGACTGCGGCCCGCAACTTTTTCTCGCCGCACCGGATGGTACCCGGCTTGACTGCGGCGATGTGCTGAAATCCGCGGCGGAAGCAATCCGCGTCGGCAAAATCATTGCATTGCGGGGAATTGGCGGTTATCAACTGGTTGCTGACGCTTTAAACCGGGAAACGCTGCAAACATTGCGGCGCAGAAAAAACCGTCCGGAAAAACCTTTTGCGCTGATGGCTCGCGATCTCGCGACGGTCAGGAAGTATTGTAATATAGGCGCGGAAGAGGAGCAATTGCTGAATTCCGATGCCGCGCCGGTCGTCATTCTGGACCTTCAGCCGGGAATCGAGCAGTTTCCGGCCGATCTCATTAGTTCCGACACGGGCAATGCCGGTTTCATGCTGCCCTATTCGCCGCTGCACACGCTGTTATTCGCGGAGGATATTCCGCCGGTGCTCGTGGTCACCAGCGGCAACCGCGGCGGCGAACCGATCTGTCTGGCCAATGAAGAGGCGTTTGAACGGCTCGGCGGCATTGCCGATTTCGTGCTCGGGCACAATCGCGATATCAATCTGCGCAATGATGATTCAGTGGCGGTGGTCAGCTATGGACAGCCTCAAGTCTGGCGGCGGGCGCGGGGCTATGCCCCGGAACCGCTGGAAATTGTCAATCCCGCAGGGAAATGCGTCGCCGCAATGGGCGCTGAGCTGAAAAATACGATTACGCTGGCCTATGAAAACGAGGCGGTGATTTCGCCGCACATCGGCGACCTGGAAAATCCGGAATCATTGCAGGCCATGAAGTTTGTTTATGAGAAGCTTGTCGAGTTTCTGAAGCGCACCCCTGACGCGGTGGCGGTTGATCTGCATCTGGATATGCACTCCACCGCATACGGCGAAGCAATAGCGGCGCAGCTCGGCATCCCGGTGCACCGTATTCAGCATCATCACGCTCATGCCGCGGCCTGCATGGCGGAGCACGGCATCGAACAGGCGCTGGCCCTGGTTTTCGACGGTACCGGTTACGGCCAGGACGGCTCCGTCTGGGGCGCGGAACTGCTGCTGGCGGAGTTCATGGACTTTAAACGTCTGGCGACGTTCACGCCGGCCTTGCTGCCCGGTGGTGATATTGCGGTCAAAAAACCGTCGCGGCAGCTTGCATCCAGGCTGTTTCAGACCGGTTCTCCGCTGGACTCGATTGCCGCGTTTATGCCTCAGCTTAAGCGTTCCGAACTGGAGACCTGGCAGGTGCAGTGTCATAATAAGCTGAACGCTCCGCTTTCACATAGCGCCGGACGGCTGTTCGACGCCTTTGCCGCGTTGATCGGAATTGCGCCGGAAATGACGACATTTGAGGGGCAGGCAGCTATCCGCCTGGAAACCTTTGCCCGCAGAGCGAATGGGATCACGGCGGCATTGCCGGAAAAGCCTTATATATGTAGACAGAACGGAACGCTGCTGGAGCTGGACTGGTTGCCGCTGTTCGCGGATTTCGCGCGTTTTCGTAACCTCGATACGAGTTCGAAAAATTCGCTGGCGCTGGCGTTTCATCATGCCGTCGCCGCTGCCTGTATAAGTATGATTAAACATGCACTGGATGTCGGATGCCGTACTCCGGATGTGGTTCTAAGCGGCGGCGTCTTTCAGAATCGCCTGCTGGTCTCCATCCTGGTTCCTGAGCTGGAAAAACTAGGATTAACAGTCCGGCTGCACCGCCGCGTCCCCCCGAATGATGGCGGTATCTCCCTCGGCCAGGCCGCAGTCACTCTGCACCAGATCAAATAAATATCGCTTAACCACGAAAAGCACGAAAAGACACGAAAGAAAACCATTTTCACCACAGAGGTCGCAGCGCGGCATAGCCGCAACCCAAAATACACCTTAACCACGAAAGGCATCCCGCAGTCGCAGGACTAACCTTAGAGTTAGCAGGACACGAAAAAGAACAAATACACTTCACCATGAAGAACATTAAGATAGTGAAGTAAAACCCGGGAACGCCGCTCTCCGCAGCGGCTTTATGCATTTCGCCTTTGGCGACCAATCCCGCGACTGCGGGACCGTTGGATCACGCCCGGCGGGCCGCCGAGGGCGATTAATGGGAAACAATTTTTTTGTTTGCAGGGGAAATCCCCTTGCATCCCTCCTCCAAAACTTTTTTTGACGGATGGAATGACGGAAATTCTCCTCTGCATTGCTGAACATTTTAAATGTTGTGAGTTATAAACTTATGAAAATGGCCGCATGAAAATCTTTCTAAAAAAACAAGAAAATGACGGATAGTAGTACAGAGAACACGGAGAAAACCAGTAGTCAGCGTATAACTGCGCTATATGCAGTTATACGCTGACTTCTATGTATTACCTTCATGTCCTTCATGGTGAAAGTGTATTTGTCTTTTTTCGTGTTTTTAGTGGTGAAATGCTTTTGTTTCCCGTTACGGAGACGGCATTTACCCCAGCCAGCAGCTGTCGCCGGTTTCCGCATGCTGACGCAGCAGATTCCGCTTGATCTTGCCGGACGCGGTTTTCGGCATACTGTTGACAAACTCTATTTCTCGCGGGTATTTATATGGGGCGGTGATGGTTTTGACGTGCTTCTGCAGTTCTTTCACCAGAGATTCGCGCGGTTCGTAGCCGGGATTGAGGACGACATACGCCTTGACTTTGGAACCCCGGAGCGGGTCGGGGGCGGCGACCGCCGCCACTTCATGCACCGCCGGATGGTCCATCATCGCCTGTTCCACCTCGGAAGGTCCGATCCGGTAGCCGGAACTCTTGATGATGTCATCAATGCGTCCGGTGAACCAGAAATAGCCGTCTTCATCCTGCCAGGCCTTGTCGCCGGTGTAGTAATAGTCATTGACGAAAGCGGTGCTGTTGCTTTCCGGATTGTTGAGATATTTGACGAACAGTCCGACCGGCCGCGGCTTCATTTTTACAGCGAGTCTGCCCTCGACACCGGTTTGCACCGGCCTGCCGTCGTCGTCGTGGAGCTCGATCCGCCAGCCCGGACAGGCTTTGCCCATGGAGCCGGGGCGGTATTCCAGACAGGGGAAATTGGCGATCATGCAGACGGTTTCGGTCTGGCCGTAAGCTTCATAAATATCCAGGCCGGTTCCCTCATGCCAGAGCCGGACCGTATCATTGAACATCGGCTCCCCGGCGGCACAGCAGTGGCGCAGTTTACGGAAATCAAATTTGCTCAAATCAGAGAGTACCAGCATGCGGTAGATGGTCGGCGGAGCGCAGAACGTGGTGACTTCATATTTCTCCATCAGCGGCAGGATTTCCTCGGCTTTGAATTTGCCCCTCATGTCGAGAACAAACACACAGGCGCCTTCAATCCACTGCCCGTAGTACAGCCCCCATGAACTTTTCGCCCAGCCGGTATCGGCAACAGTATAATGCAGGTCGGTGCTTTTCAGATCATGCCAGAATCTAGCGGTGACCTGATGCCCCAGCGGATAACTGTAATCCTGCAGCACCATTTTCGGATGCTTGTTCGTTCCGGAAGTGAAAAATATGCACATGGGATCGGCGGCTCTGGTTCTGACCGGACTTGCAGTCTTGACCATGTGATGGGAAAGCGCCAGTTTCGATTTGCATTGTTGCTGGTAACTTATCCAGCCGTCGCGTTCGCTGTCAATCACAAGTTTAACGCTGAGCGCCGGGCATTGCTCCTCAACTTCGTCAATCTTATGCGCGTTCTCATGATCGGTAATGACCATTTTGAATTTTCCCGCATTCAGCCTGACCAGGATATCCTGGGCGGTCAGCATCGCCGGGGCCGGGCACTGCACCGCGCCCAGCTTGATCAGCGCGATTGAAAAGAACCACCATTCCGGCACTCGCGGCAGCATTAGAAAAACATGGTCCCCCTTGCTGATGCCGCTTTTTATCAGCAGATTGGCCGCCTGATTCGAGTAATTAAGCAGGTCAAGAAAAGAGAATTTTTTCTCCTCGCCGTTCTGCCCCACCCAGATCATCGCCAGTTTATTGCGGTCTTTCTCCGCCCACTGGTCGATCACGTCATAGCCGAAATTGTAATACTCCGGGACTTCGATCTTAAAAGCGGCGTATTCCTGTTCGTAGTCAGTCAGATTGTGGGCAGTTGTATTCATCACTAAATCCCGCAGTTGAACAATAAGTTTATTTTGTTTAATAATGGAAAATTACAAAGTACAATCTTTATTCGAAAAATCAACCTTGCTCTTCAGGGTTGTCCAGGTATCTTGAATGTTATTACTCGTCCCTATGACTTTTTTTCCTCGGGAGCGCCGGTCGTCTGACCGGCTTTATAATACATTTGTCCGAGTTTGATCCAGTCTTTCACCAGTTGGATATTGGCGTTGGATATTGGCGTTGGATATTTGATGTTGAAATGAGTTCAGATTGAATTAGCTTAATAGTTATGAGAAAGATCCTCCAGCGTGACTTTCTCTGCATTATTCTGTCTATTGTCTTATTCTGCCTGCGGCTATTAATATTCCGCGCCGCCAGCGCTCAATTCTGAATCAGAAATTCCCGGTTATGACAGAGCATAACCAGAGGCGGGCAGCCGTCCATAAATCTGCCCCTTCAGTATTATTATGGATCCTGCCTGCTGGCTCCTGACTTCCGTGCTTTGCTGTCTTTTCTCTTGTAACCTGTTGGCTTGCAACGTGAAGATAGGGCTGATCTGTTTTGAGGTTGTGTTGAGGTTGCAAAAATCTGCATTTTTTCTTAAAATAAGTTTGTAAAGAATCCTTTCCGGTGTAATTTAAAAATCTGTTTCCGCCAC
>CAIPAT010000394.1 GCA_903863035.1 uncultured Lentisphaeria bacterium | reverse complement strand
GCTTGTTTAGATCACCATCTATTTTTGGAGCCTGATCACCGTAAAAACCGTAAATGAGCCCGCCGTTGCGCTTGAGATTCTCAAACAGAGGTTTAAGCGGTTCCATCTCCGAGGCGATTAGGTCAATGCGCTTGCCATAAACAGTATCGCCTGCCTTGTCTTTAGCACGCTTGAGGATGTTAAAATATTTATCCACGTCAGCTTGCTTCAGGAAACCGCCGGATGCTGAAAGCTCACGTGGTTCGGGACGCGTCCAGACTTCTTCAGCAAACTCGAAAAATTCTTTCATTTCGGCACTGGCAGAACCGAAAAAAAGATTATAATACTCATTGAGCACCGCCTTTATGTCGAGGGTCCTGTCCCAGCAAAGGCGGTTATGCAGATAAATCATCAGATGGGAAAGCCCTGGCCGACGTAGCTGCAATAAGGACTTAGTCTTTTTTCGTTCGGCACTGGTTGTATATGGAACTTCCACGTCATAACCTAGGCAATTATCGTATGCCGCTTCAAGATTATCCTTCATGAATTTGGTGTAAATGACCGGTACGGGTGGGCAGTCGCGAATGGGTGCATGCTCAAGGTAGTGATCCATTATAAGCAATTGCTTTTTACCGTCCTTCATTTTTTTCAACCATTCCTTACGCAGTTCCAATTGATCATTGAAGAGCGGCAGCATCCATTCCGTACTGCACTGCATAAGGGCCACTACAATATTATCCGGAATTTTATCGATATTGGTTGGAGGATTGGTGGTACAGCAGTAGGCATAGACTAAGAATTTCCTGTCCGGACGCTTCTGCATGATGCGTTTGCGAATGTCCATATTGAAATCCCACGCATAATCGCTGAAACAACCATAAAACCCGCGTTCTTTCTTGTTCCAGCCGGCAGCAATGTCAGAATCATCCATGGTTGACCATCCATCCGGCTGGCCGAATGAGTCATACTCCAGCCCGGGGTAGGCCTTGTTGACGAATTCAAGATACTCGATAAAATCCGAACGCAGTTTTTCGCTGGTCAACTTCGGCGCACGATAATCTGTTTTGCCGCCAACCATGCCGAAATATTCCTGTGACGCCTCTTTGCCAAAAAATGTCAGGCGTCCGACTGCGTGGTAATTAGGTATTACGAAAGCAGTTCCTACTTTCATTGATTTATACCAGAGCAACTCATCTTTAGACGTATCAGATCTGTCCTTGAATATCCTTTGGGCGAATTCCGGCTCCTTTTTGAGATTCTGGGCATTTATTGAAATGTTTTGAAGCTTTGGAATGACAACGCCTAGCTCCGCTACCGGCATGTACCAACGCATGCCTAGCTGTTCCAGAAGTTCGTAGACCGCGTACAAGGTGCCTGTTCCGTCATCCATGTGAAATCCGCATGCCTTGCTGAAATCACCAACATTAACAAAGGACGGCTGCCTCCACTTGTGTCCACAGAATTCTTCCCACGCCTTCTGACGGGCGCTCCCGGGTAAATCGGTGAACTTGGTAAGGTGATTTTCATAATGATAAAGGTCTTT
>CAIPAT010000393.1 GCA_903863035.1 uncultured Lentisphaeria bacterium | reverse complement strand
TCGCAACTTTATCCTCACGCGTTAGCCAGTGGCTAGTGATTAGGCTACATACCTGAAATGGACAATTGGTATGGACGAAACATTTCATTCGTCTAGTTTAGTGATACCTTACCTGGACACACATTCAATGAGTGTGAAATTTGAGTTGCGACTTGAAGACTTTTGTTCTGTCTTTTTTAGCTTCTTAACATGTAACATGATTCAACTCCCGCTTTTGTGTTTTATATAGCTTTATATTTTAAAAGGTTTAAAACTCGATTCATGTTTCCCGTACAATCAACCTGGGTTCGATCACTATCCGCTGGCCGATTTTGCGATTAATGATGCAGTCGGCCGCCAGATGAGCTATTTCAGTTTCATTAATCGAGATAGATGTCAGCCTCGGATAAAGTACTTCCGCCCAGGAGGTGTTGTAGCAGCCCACGATGCTGATATTCTGCTTAATATTAAGTCCCATCATTGTTGCAGCTCTGTAAATCTGAACGGCACGGGAATCGCCCATAACCAAAATACCCCAAGAGCCATTTTTTAATAATTTTGTGAAGTTAGTTATATTCTGCTCTCCTATAACAGCCTCTTCTTTGATTACAGTTAGACTGGAATCAGGAATTCCTGCTTCCTGAAAAACAGCCTTCATACCGGACAGCATAATCATATCATGACATTCATTCTCACCTTTGCAACCGTTGCGCTTGCGTTCCGCGTCCGACAGATTGTAGTAAGTAATGAAAATGAATTTTTTCCGGCCTGCTTTTAACAGATGTTCAGCGGCCATCCGCCCGGCCATAGCGTAATCATAAGTAATGATGTTGGCATCCGGAAAATCAATTATACTATTATAATGCATAAGAAAATTCAACTGCCGAAAATCCGCACGGTACTTGTGCAGCAGCTTGTAAGACATATGCCGTGTGCCATCCATAACCAGCGCGTCAAGACCATTAGCAATGTATTTTTTTAGACAATTCTCTTCAAGATAAAAGTTGGTATTTGGCTCAATAGTCGGCAACGGAACAGTATAGATATCATGTTTTTCCAGATCATGAACAAGTACTTCAACGAGATTCTGGTAAAGATCGCCGCGGCTGTGCATCGCCAGTCCGACCTTCTTGATGGCATTCTGATTATCAGCTTTATCATTTATTGTTGCGGGGATGGTGACAAACATGCCTTTACCCTGAATTTTACTGATATAGCCGTCATTCTCCAATTGCCGCATCGCGTTCGAAACCGTCACCAGTGTCGTATTGAAATACCCCGACAGTTCCCGGCAGGTGGGTATTTTATCCCCTGGACGGTACTGTCCGGCAGCTATTTTTTCCTTGATGCTCTCGCCGATCTGGTAATACTTCGGCAGCGGGAGCGTATTGTCTATCTGCTTTAACATTTTTCAATCCAATTATCGAAATTGTTATATAACACTATGACAATTATAATGCATCCCCGAAAAAATGTCAATACCCGTATTTGTGAAAATACTAAAATAAATCGAACATACTCTGCCACTGAACACCGGCATTATCATGTTCATTTTGACGCAACAATAATCAGTTTTTGAACTTGTTGTAATGAATTTAATTTATTATATGTTTAATTTTGTTCAATCCGGTATCATCAGAGGGGATAGCGATAATGGTTGAAAAGCATTTGAAGAAGAAGAAAGACGAAAAAAGCATTGAAGAAACTTTATGGGATTCCGCCAATAAACTGCGCGGCAGCGTTGAACCTTCAGAATATAAGCATGTGTTGCTGGGCCTGATCTTTTTGAAATTCGTCAGCGATAAGTTCGAGGAACGAAAACAGGAACTGATTCAGGAAGGCAAAGCCCAGTATGTTGACATGGTGGATTTTTACACTATGAAAAATGTCTTTTATCTGCCCGAAATCTCCCGCTGGAGCTATCTGAAAGCCAATGCCAAACAGTCCGATCTCGCGCTGAAAATCGACACCGCCCTGTTCACGGTTGAAAAAAAAAACCCGTCACTGAAAGGCGCACTGCCGGATAACTATTATTCCAGGCTCGGCCTGGACGCAAGCGAACTGGCCTCCCTGCTGGACACTATCCATAACATTGACACCATTAAGGATAAACAGCACGATATTGTCGGGCGCGTGTATGAATACTTCCTGAGCAAGTTCGCGCTGGCCGAAGGCAAAGGCAAGGGCGAATTCTATACGCCGAAAAGCATCGTAAACCTGATTGCCGAAATGATCGAGCCGTACAAAGGCAAAATTTACGACCCCTGCTGCGGCTCCGGCGGCATGTTCGTCCAGAGCATCAAATTCATCCAGGCCCACCACGGCAACATTTATCTTATTCATAATAACGATTCCTGCTTATTTTCTTTTTATGTTTATCCCGACGAGGCCGATAATAACTTCATTGGCGACGGCTTCGATTGATATTTTGCTCAGTTCCTTTTTAGGATCAAGATTAATTCTTTGGACCATGCCATGATTATAGTCGCTGAAATACACCGTTTCATTCTGTGCTTGCAGCGCCACGTTAAGCCAGTCATCGAAATTATCCGGATTTGCCAGGCTGACTGACTGCGTTGAACTATTAGCATAAGTAACGGTAAAACGGACATTCTCCACCCTGCTTTGCATTGGATTGGTAACCCCGATGAAAAACAGCGCCAGTTCCGAAGCGTTGCCTGTTATCGGAATTTCCAGAACAGTCGGGAAATTATCCCAGATGGATGCGCAGGCAACATTGAGCCCGTCTTCCGGAGTTGCGAAGCCGATGCCGGAAGGAGAATAAAACCGGCCTTTACCCTGTCTGAGAGCGTTATCATCGACTTGTACCGCATTATGGCCGCTCTGATTCCAGTCCCAGGCATATCTGCCGTTCAAGCGCACTCCGATTGAATATCCTGCCGGGCGTGGTGTCCTGTATTCTAGCGTATGAATCATCTTCAAGGAACAGTTGAAATACCTGGCAATATCCAGCGGCTCAAATTGGTGTCCCGTACTTCTTTCAGTAGGATTTATTTTTTCAATAACTACTTTATTCTCTGCAATAAAATCGGCAGCCATCCATGCGTCATACTGCTCATCTTTAACTCGAACAAATACCGTATGACTGCCTGATTTAGCTTTTACTTTCGCCGACAGCCTGTCTTGCGAGAAATAAATATTTACCAGCGATCCCGAAGTATCCTGATAAGCAATTATTTCACCTTTGGAGACTTTGACCGCCAGCTCGTCACCAGTAAAAACTCCAACCGGATTCTCAATAGTTGGAATCGGATTTTTGCCGTGAGTAACCTGTAACCTGATAACGCCCGTGATTTCTGTTTTCACGATCAGATAACAGTTATTAACCGCAGCTTCCAGCATATAATCTACCGGAGCGCCGTTCAATAAAACATGTTCAATAATGTTAGAACGCAGTGGCAATTTTATCTTTTTGCAGGCACTCTTTTCGCAATACACTGTAAGGATTTCCTGACAGCCTTCCCTGTGATAATTGAGTGCAATATCATTCAGTTCAATATCAGCTTGCGTCCAGCCGGACGGAAAGCCTGGCGCAATCTCGATCATGCCGTCAACCAGATAGAACTTGATGCCGTAAAGCCCTTCGACTATCAAACGCAGATACATGCTTGAAACATCGGAGAAATCCAGATCTCCACCGTCAGAGACTCCGTGGGCAGACAGGACGTGAGCTGCCATCCCTGGATTTTTCCCCAGGAAATAAGCATCTGCAAGCGCATCCAGTATCTCAAGACCATTCTCTTTCAAGCCGCATTGAAAATATGCTAAAGCAAGATGAATGTTTTCAGCCGTAAATAACCCGCAGGTGGAATATTTTTTAGGATACCAGTTTGAAGAATACACCAGTCGGCCACGCCGGTTAAGCGTTTGCTCGTTGCGTAAATCAGTCTCCGTAAACCGGAGCATTTGATATGCCTGAAACATATCCGCGAC
>CAIPAT010000392.1 GCA_903863035.1 uncultured Lentisphaeria bacterium | reverse complement strand
GGGGTTGAACAGAAAAATAAATTTGACTATCAGAAAATCTTTCGGCTTCAGAACCATAAAAATCGCTAAAATCTGCTTATACCATCAACTCGGAGAACTCCCGGAACCAACTTTTACCCACGAATTCTGGTGAAGAGGCTTTTAATCTTATCAACTGGAGGAATCTATGAAAGCGATTATGATAATGGCATTGCTGACAGTAAGTATAGCTGTATCAGCATTTGAACTGTGGGATGTTGAACCGCGCCAAGTTACTGTTCCAGCGCAATATCAGGACATTTATATGTTTCTGCGCCGGATCGAGGGATTTCATTCAACCTGGTATGTTCGAGACGGTATTCGTGTAATTGGATACGGGGATCGCGATTATAATTTGTCCAATCCAGTGAATAAAAATTTCATGACTGAAAATATGGCGAACTGGCGACTGCTGCGCAATATCAGGATTATTGACAATTATCTGGACACCGTAGTAGAAGTTCCGCTGAGCCGGCATCAGAAAGACGCGCTTATATCCTATATTTACAGCTCTTCGATTCAAGAATTCACGAACAGCAATATCCTCCGGTTGCTGAATCAAAAACGAGACTATGGTGATGTTCCCGGCGAACTGCGCAAGACAGTATTGCTGCCGGGAGAGAAATCGCCGAATTCCAGGCTCGTATCCAGGCGTTCTCAGGAAATATCCCTATGGAGCAGATAGGAACGTATTTCACGCGGCGGCGCGGAGAAATCCATCTCTACCACGAACCACACGAAAGAACACGAAAAGAAGACCTTGTTTCTCACAGAGCTCACAAAGAGCACAAAGTAAAAACAGGAGTCAGCGAATGAATACGGCAACGACGCTTTCATCCGCTGACTTGTATTTTCATCCTGTCCATCCTGTTCATCCCTGTTAAAAATATTCTGCTACGACATAAAATGGCAAGCCCTGCAATGTAGAATAATAGATATAAAGCGGACAACAGTCTGCAAAGTTAAAACACAACTCAGGAGTACGGAAAAATGAAAACACTAATGGTCATCGGAATCACAGTAGCGAGTATCGCGTTGATGATCGGCAATTATGTCATCGTTGACGGCGTAGTCAAATTTTGTAAAGACGCAAACAAATGACAAATGCTTCACACGGATGGGCGGAGAACGCGGAAAAATCCATCACCACCACGAACCACACGAAAGGACACGAAAAGGGAAAGGAAAACGCAGTCGGCGAATGAATGCGCCCGCGCCGTATTCATCCGCAGACTGCATGTATTATCTTCATGTACTTCATGGTGAGGCTGTATTTGTCTTTTCTCCGCGCCCTCCGCGCCTCCGCGTGAGACCTTACTCGGGATCGGGAAAAAATGTGCTAAATAATGCGGAACGTGGTTTGTAATACCAGTCTCCGCATATTTATTAACTTGCGTGAAAGCGGGAGTTTATTTTCATTAAGTAGTTTCATAAATGCTTTGGCGGTGAAAAGATGATGATGGAAAGACGTTTTAAGGAGAAAATCTGCGCTACTTGCGAGTATTGGGATAACGAAAAAGAGTTGCATTAAAAAAATCACTGAAACTAAATTTTATAACCATATAAAAATGTACAAAAAGGGCAAAAAATAATGGAAAATCACAACATGACGCCAGAACAAGAGAGTAAATGTCACAAAATCATTCATTCGGCGGCGGCAGGAGCTGGGGCTGGCAACTTAATTCCTGTTCCCGGCACAGGCATTGCCGCAGATATGGTGGCCATGATAATGATGTCCATGAGCCTTGCATCAGTTTTTGGTGGAAGCATCTCAGAAGAAGTTGCTAAAGGAATGGCAGTGGCTGCGCTCAAGAACACAATGCTTAGACAGCCGATAAAAGTACTTACGAAAGAGCTCTCTAAACTAATTCCATTTTTAGGACAGGCGGTTGGGCCAGCTATCAGTTTCGGCATGATAGAGGCGGCTGGATGGGCACTTGCTAATGATATGTCTAAGAAATTTAACAAATGACAATCTGCGGCATTTGTGTCTGTAAGCTTTTTTGCGAGCAGGGAGTAGGTGCTCGGAGTTGCTGACATATTAATTGAAGTTACAGGGGGTATTATGTGGAACTGGGCAGTAAAAGGTCTTCTTAAAATTACATGTTTTGATTTGAATTCAAAAGTAATTAACTGGTGCTTGGGTGATAAAATTAAAGGAGTTGGCAAAGTGTTAGATTTAAAAATTGATTTCAAGGAGAAAAAAGCTCAATGTGATTTGAAATTGAACGGCGAAAACGAGCTGGTAAAATTATCTTTAGACGGATTTGAACTGGTCAACTCCGACAACGACTATTACATTAACATTAACTCTGTCCAGGCAAGTCGCGAATGGTTGCATACTCTGGCTAACCATTTTGTGGCTGGTAAGCAAATAAAGATTAATGAAAATATTTATAAGACACTGACAGGAATGTTTGGAAAATAGAAAATAGTGGCGGAGTGCTAAAGATGGCAACAATGGAAAGACGTTTTAATGAGAAGATTTGCGCAACTTGCGAATATTGGGAAAATGAAAGAGAACTACATTTTCAGAATAACCAGCTCTACGCGGTTCTTCATGCCGTTAAGCAAGGCAAATGTCAAGCCAGAAACAATGCACTGATGACCGGTTTTGTCAGCGCCGAACACTGTCCTGGATACAAACGCTGGCATAAATTACCATAAAATCATAGGAGATAATTATTATGTGGCAATATGTTTTAAAAGGATTGATTCAGAATGCTCCGAGTATCATAAATGCCGGAGCCGCATTGTACCAGAGCAAGACCGCCGCCGCTAATAAAGAAGCCCATCCGGACGAACCCAAGCAAGGAGATACAAACCAAATAGCGAGTATTATTGATAGGATTAAACAGTTGGAAACTAACCAAATTGAACGGAATAATATTCAAAAACAAACTGAAGAACAGATGCAACTCATCTCCAATAAAATCAATGAAGCATCCTGCAGTATAAATGCTGCAATTCGCCTGGGAGCAATAGCGTTAATAATTTCAATAGTTACGCTGTTATTTTTGGTATTTCGTTAGTAACCTCATTGTTATTATGTAAATATTGATAATTTCACAATACCAAGGAGAAGTGAAATGACAGATCAACAAAAAAGCAAATGCCATGCAATTATACATGGACATGCTGCAGTATCTGGCGCAGGTAACTCAATTCCAGTGCCTGGATTAGACGTAGCAGCAGATATAGCGACATAGACCACTATGACTATGGCGTTAGGTGCAGTATTTGGTCAAAACATAACGGCTGATCTTGCAAAGAATATGGTAATTGCAACAATTAAAAAACAGATGTTTGCAAGAGTATCAAAGTCGTTTTTTAAACTTGTGCCGATTGTTGGGTGGTTAGCAGCTCCAGCAATGGGCGTTGCCATGACAGAAGCAACTGGGTGGGAACTTGCAAAAAGGTTGGACTCGAGAAATAATGTTAACTCACACTATTAATGTCCTGATTTTATGCATTTAAAAGGTCAATATCAAGTCATGCTTTTGATTGATAAAAGCTAGTGATATTTTTGTGTAAACATTATCGGCATCATGGTAAAACTTCATTTTTAGTGTTACGGTGTGTAAAAAATGAGGAAAACGCTTAGGTCTTAAATATTTTAATAAAAAATGAGGAGGAATGTTTTTTCTATGATTACGTATTTTATTTTTGCTGGAATTCTTGGCGTTTTCATCATGTTATGTATCATTGCGTATATATTGGTGAAAAATCAGTCAAGAAGTGTAAATACTCTTAAAGTTGAAGCCACAGAAAATACATTATCAAAGACTTCTACTGAAAAAGTTCATGATGTAATATCTTTAAAAGAAGAGATTACCGAGATAAAAACTGTAGAAATTACAGAAAGTAATGGTTCAAAGCCATTAGCTGTATTTTCTATTGTTGAGGATAAAGAACGATATCAATCTGCACGTGAAATTCCTGCGAACAATTCATCGTTAACTAGATTAACAGCTTTAGCTCAAGCAATCCCCAATGCGTTAATCGCATCGGAGATTGCCGGCAAGAAAATTATGGAAGTTGTAGTAAATGGAAGTTTAGCGAGAGCAAAGGAATCAGCCGAATTATTTATTCCCATTGTTCGTGGCAAAGATGGAAAAATCATAGAGATGGCTAAATTGAAAAATGCAGGTAAGTTAAATAATTTGGTTAATGCTGCTGCCGTGTGGCAAGCAGTGTCAGTGATTGTTGCGCAAAAACATCTTGCAGATATCAGCGATAAGCTTGAAGATATCCAACAAGGATTGAATAATATTTCATCATTTCTTGCTGAAGAGCGTAAATCCAAGATTAGTGGCACATTTGAATATCTCAAGCAGGTGTATGGAGCTCTCAAGGGAGGTGATTTACCGATGGCGATACGGTATCAGTTGGAAAGTTGTGAAAGAGAGTTAATGCAAGTGTGTGAGCATCTGCGAATGGAACAAGATCGTAATCTTAGGGAAAAAATAGAAGATAATGAAATAATGGGATCAAGTGAACTTCCGCTAAAATTAAAAAAGAAAATTGATGACCTTGCCGATATTTCTGATAGTATTTCTTTTTGTCTTAAAACCAGAGTCGCTGTTTGGCATGTCCTGTCTCTTTATCCTGGAGAACAGACTTTAAAAGCTGCTCGCAGGCAAAGTATTGTAGATGTGGCAAAACATTTTTTAGATTTTTCACAAGCGTTTGACAGGCAATTAGAGCTTGAAATTGGAGGAATTGATTCATCTTGGAATACTCAAGCTACTATTGATGCCCGTAGAAATGACGTTCGTGCTACAAAGAAAAGTGCGATTAAAATCATCGAGTCATCGCATTACATATTGAGTGATTCTATACAGCAAATTGATAGAAATTTAATAGAATATGATAAACCTGAGAGTTACTTTTTGGAATATAGTAATGGGCAGCTTCGTGGAATGCGTCAGGCAAAAGCTTAGTAACAAGTAATTGGTAATTATCAAGGCATTTCATAAGTTTTGTCTGACTTGTTTTAGACAGTTTTTAAATTATAACAGGAACCTATTATGTCATTTAAAATCAATGTTACAATCAAGCAGGATGTTGAGGATTTAATCGGTAAAATCCGGGACTGGATAAAGCAGGAAAGCGGTACGTTCAGCGGGGATATCGAGAAAGGGAATATTGTCCTTAAAACGTCATTTGGAACAGTCAAAGGGAATTATGTGGTTAACGGCAACGAATGTGTGCTGGAAATTACGGAGAAGCCTTTTATGCTGCCTCAGATGGTCATTGAATCCAAAATCAAGGAAGCATTGGAGAAAATTTAAAGACAATGTCTCACGCGGAGGCGCGGCGGACGCGGAGATGGGCAAGGAAAAGATGAGTATTTTTTATTTTGGCTTTGCCAAATTAAAAAAAACTTTTCCCACGGTTTTACTCCGCGTCACCGCGCCTCCGCGTGAAATAGTATTATCGAGGGATATATGGAAATTGATGACGTAACTGAGATCGTGATCAACAAAGCGATGGATATTCATAAAAAACTCGGACCGGGTCTGCTGGAATCGGTTTACGAAGCAGTTCTTTTCAAACTGGTTGAAAAAGAAGGCTTAAAAGTTGAGAGGCAGCGAGCTGTTGATTTTGAGTATGAGGGGATTGCTTTTAACGAAGGATTCCGTGTTGATCTGCTGGTTGAGAACAAAGTTGTCATTGAATTGAAATCTGTGGAAAAATTAGCGCCCGTTCATTCAAAACAGCTTTTGACTTATTTAAGGCTGCTTGACCTTGAAGTGGGTTTGCTGATTAATTTTGGCGGAGAAACGTTGAAGGAAGGGTTGCGTAGAATTGTAAATAATCATGCCCCCTCCGCGTCGCCGCGCCTCCGCGTGAACCAATGTTCTTTTCCTGTTCCCGGGGGATGATTGAATCCAAAATCAGGGAAGCGCTGGAGAAAATTTAAAGGCCCTGTCTCACGCGGAGGCGCGGTGGACGCGGAGAAAAACCGGAGTCAGTGAATGTATGCGGATGCTCCGCGTTCATTCGCTGACTCATGTATTATCTTCATGGCGAGACTGTATTTTCTTATCCTGCACATCCTGTCCATCCCTGTTAAACCTTTATGCTTTTCATCTGCGTCCATCTGTGTCATCTGTGGATAACACTTCCCCATTTTTCGTGTTTTTTCGTACTACTATCCGTCATCTTGTTTTTTTAGAAAGATTTTCATGCGGCCATCTACATAAGTTTCTTAATCTCAACGTTTAAAATATTCCGCAATGCAGTGGAGAAATTCCGTCACTTTATCCGTCAAATAAAAGTTCCGGAGGAGGGATGCAAGGGGGAACCTGGAACTGTCCGTCCCGCAGTCTCGGGACTGCAAACAAAATATTGTTTCTTAATTACTGGACACTGGCGGCCCGCCGGGCGTGATCCAACGGCGAGGCGTTGGTCGCCAAGGGCGAAATGCATAAAGACGGTCCGCCGGGACGGCTGACCCTACCCGGGAATCCAGGTATCTCCAGCTTCATGCCTTTCATCTGCGTCCATCTGTGTCATCTGTGGATAACACTTCCCCATTTTTCGTGTTTTTTCGTGCCTTTCGTGGTGGGAAAATGTATTTATCTTCATTACCTTCATGCACTTCATGGTGAAGCGTATTTGTCTCTTTGCGTTTGGTTCGTGGGGACGTGTATTATAATGCCAGCCGGGGCAAATAGTTTTCCGTATTTTTCCGGTAAATATTTTGTTAAAAAAGCCCTATCCAAGGGTTGAATTTATGATTAAAATGGATAGACTGAAAGAGTGAAATTATATAAGATAAGACAGAAGTCAGGAGTCAGGAGTCAGGATAAAGCGGTATTACGGCATTACAGCTTAACGGCATTACAGCTTAACGGCATTACAGCTTAACGGTATTACGGCATTACAGCTTAACGGTATTACAGTCAAACCGTGAAACCGTAAAACCGTGAAACCGGAAAGCATACATATCTCTGTGCCTCTGTGGTTAAGTTTCAAAAGAGGAGCCGGAATAAGACTGAAGACGGAAGACAAGGGACAAGGATAGAACTGAATATCCAATATCCCGTCCCGCCCTGCGGGATCCCGCAAAGCGGGAGAATATCCAATGTCCAAGTGGGACAGCCGGAAGACGGAAGACGGAAGACGGAAGACGGAAGTCAGGAGTGACTGGTGAATGGTGAATGGTGAATGGTGAATGGTGAATGGTGAATGGTGAAAAACCAGGAACGATGAAAACAGGGAACGATTTAACGCAAAAGGCGCAGAAGGCGCAGAAGGCGCAGAAGGCGCGAATGGAAAACAGGGGATATTTGTCCACGAATGAACACGAATGAATATTTTGCTGTGAATTTGATTTTGTGACGCAAAATCAAATTCACAGCAAGAGTTTCTGTTTTATTAGTGTTCCCGCGACTGCGGGATGCCTTTGTGGTTAAAAAAGAGTTTTAAAGAACTGGACAGAATAAAAGAGAGGGTCTGAATGGCTGCCGATTTTGTACATCTGCATTTACATACGCACTACAGCTTGCTGGATGGAGCCTGTACACCAGCCGGGTTGCTGGAAATGGCTAAACTCTACAACATGCCGGCCGTGGCCATGACCGATCACGGGTTCATGGGCGGCGCACTGGATATGTATAAGACATTTAAAGATTCCGGGGTTAAGCCGATCATCGGCTGCGAAGCCTATGTGGCGCCGGTCTCTCGTTTTGACAAAAGCCAGAACCATCCGGATTATCGCGGTTACCATCTGGTGCTGCTGGCCAAGGACATCACCGGCTATCACAGCTTATGCAAACTGCTTTCCGAAGCCCATCTGAACGGGTTTTACTACAAGCCGAGAGTTGACAAGGAACTGCTGCTGCAGCATCATGAGGGCTTGATCGCCTTGAGCGCCTGCATCGGGGGACAAATCCCGAAAACAATTTTAAACGGCAGCATGAAAGACGCCGAAAAGCAGATCGGCGAATATTGCGACATTTTCGGCAAGGATAATTTTTATCTGGAACTGATGGATCACGGCATGGAGGAGGAGCGTAAAGCCAATCGCTGCCTGATCGAACTGTCAAAGAAATTACAACTGCCGCTGGTCGCCACCAATGACGTGCACTACCTGAAGAAAGAACATGCCAAAGCCCATGAAGTAATGCTCTGCATTGAAACTCAATCAAAACTGGACGACCCTAAACATTTCAGTTTCTGCGCCCCTGAGTTTTATTTCAAAAGCCCGGAGGAGATGAAAGAACTGTTCAAGGAAATCCCGGAAGCGGTGACTAATACGGTCGCCGTGGCGGAGCGCTGCAATATTGTTTTCAATATGAAAGCCAACCATTATCCGGTATATAAAATCACCGACTCCGAATTGCCGGAGAAAGAATATCTGCGGAATATCTGCCTGGCAGGGGTTAAAGACCGTTACGCTTTTGATCCGCTGGCAGAGAATCTGACGCCGGAGCAGCAGGCTGTGCTTGAACGCATGGACTTCGAACTGAATGTCATCAATAATTCTAAATATTGCAGTTACTTTCTGGTTGTAAGCGATTTTATCAAATACGCCAAAGACCATGATATTCCAGTCGGACCAGGGCGCGGCAGCGGCGCCGGCAGCGTGGTTGCGTATCTCACCGGCATCACCGGACTGGACCCGCTGCGGTACAATCTGCTGTTTGAACGGTTTCTTAACCCGGAACGCGTCAGTCCGCCTGACTTTGATATTGACTTCTGCGAAAAACGGCGCGGCGAAGTCATTGAATATGTGCGCAACAAATACGGGGTTGACAGCGTGGCGCAGATCGGAACTTACGGCACGCTCAAAGCCAAAGCTGTGATTAAAGACGTGGCGCGGGTGCTGGGTCATGATTTCGAAAAAGGCAACCAGCTGACCAAGCTGATTCCAGCCGACCCTAAAATGACGCTGAAGAAAGCGAAAGAGGAATCAAAGGAACTGAGCGACCTGATTGCCAGTGAAAGCTGGGTCAAGGAAATATTCGAGTATGCGGAAGTGCTGGAAGGCATCAACCGCCAGATGGGCATTCACGCCGCCGGAGTGATTATCGGCGACCAGCGCCTGGATAACCTGGTGCCATTGTCGAACGGCGCCGGCAAAGAGGTGATCACCGAATTTCCGGCCGGCAACTGCGAAGAACTCGGGCTGCTGAAAATGGACTTTCTCGGTCTTAAAACCCTGACGATTATTCACGATGCGTGTGAAAATATCAGGAAGACCTGCGGCATAAATCTGGACATTTCAAAAATTCCGCTGGACAACGCCGATACGTTCAAGCTGCTCAATCGCGGCGATACTATCGCAGTGTTCCAGCTGGAATCTTCCGGCATGCAGAACTTGTGCCGTCAGTTCGGGGTGGAAACCCTTGAGCATGTGATTGCGCTGATTGCGATTTACCGTCCCGGCCCGATGCAGTTCATCCCTGAATTCATCGCCCGCAAAAAAGGCCTGGAGAAAATCGAATACGATCATCCGAAAATGGAAAGTTACCTCAACGAAACCTACGGGATCATGCTTTACCAGGAACAGATCATGCAGGTGGTGCAGGTGCTGGGCGGATTTACGCTCGGCGGCTCTGACATTCTGCGCCGCGCTATCGGCAAAAAGAAGCTCAAGGAACTGGAAGAGCAGAAAGCCAAATTTGTCCGAGGCTGCGCCGAAACCAACAATATCAATGAAACACTGGCCAACCAGATATGGGAAAAGATCTCTAAATTCGCCGGATACGGGTTCAACAAATCCCACAGCGCTGCCTATGCTTATGTGGCGTATCAGACTGCGTATCTGAAAGCCAACTACCCGGTGGAGTTTATGACCGCGGTGCTATGCAGCGAAATCGACAGTTCAGAACAGATTACGTTCTTTATCAACGAATGCCGGGAAATGGGCATTCCAATCCTGCCGCCGGACATCAACAGCAGCGACATTAACTTTACCGTTGACGGCAAGTCTATCCGTTTCGGTCTCGGCGCAATCAAAAACGTCGGAGAAGCTGCCGCCGGGAAGATTATTGAATCCAGGCAGAAAGACGGGAAATACAAGAATTTCCTGGATTTCTGCGAACGCGCCGGAAGCGCGGTAAATTCCCGCATGCTCGAGCATTTGACCAGGGCCGGCGCATTCGACAGCCTGGGGCTGCGCCGCTCTCAGTTGCTGGTGATTACCGAGCCGACCATGAGTTACGCCCAGTCCAGAGTCAGAGACCGCGACAGCGGCCAGGGATCGCTGTTTGATCTGCTGGACTCTGCCGGACAGGAGGAAATCTTATCAATCCCGGTGCCGGATATTCCGGAATTCGATGAAAATGACATTCTTAAAAGTGAAAAAGAACTGCTGGGTTTTTATATAACCGGCCATCCGCTGGCGAAATATGCGGAGCTGATTAAAACTTTCTCCACCGTCAAAATCCGCGATCTGTCGGAAATGGCGGATAACGTCGGAATCAGGACCGGCGGCATTGTCAAGTCGTTCCAGCGCCGCTTAGCCAAAAATTCCGGCAAGCCGTTTGCGATCATGGAGCTGGAAGACCTGGAAGGCTCCATCGAGTGCATGGTTTATGCAAAATGTCTGGAAGAAACGGAAGCTTCCGGTTTTGAGCTGAAAGAAGATGTGCCGCTGTTTGTCGAGGCTTTCACCAGTCAGCGGGAGGAGTCGGAAAAGCTCAAATTGATCGCGGAAAGAATTATTCCGATTGACAAGGCCGCGGAAATGTATTCCGACCAGATTCATTTCCACATTTACGAAGGCAGCGTTTCCGCTGATGATCTGAAACAGCTTTTTGATATATGCAAAGATTATCCGGGCGATGCTCAGGTAATTCTCTGCATATCCTGCATTACCGGCGAGATTGTGTTCGTCGAAACGACCCGAAGCTTGAAAGTCAGAATCAACGCCGAAATGCTGCAACGCGTAAAAGAATGCCTCGGTGAAAAGCGGTTCAAGATAAAGGCCAATAAAAAAGTTCCGGAGCCAAGACAGCGGTATTTTAACCCAAAAAAAGCAGTTGAACCTTAACTTTAAGTATATATTGTTTTAAGTAAGTGCTTTATGACAAAAAGAAATTTAACAAAAAGTTAACAATAATGAATAGCCTGAAATCCAGCATTCAACCCTCCGGATCGGCCATTGCACCATGTCTGCACTGTGATTTTGAACTTGGCCACGCTGTGGCGATTATTAATGCGGCGGTGCCGCCCACAGCAGCGCTCAAAATCACAGCACATCCACGGCACACTGACTCGACTGCTTTTTTTAGGTTTAACAAAAACGGCAATGGCAATGGAAAATCCAACGGCGACTCCGCCTCCTGAAAAAGATCCGGAAAAGGTGCTTCAACAGGTTGTTGCGGAAATCCTGAAAGATATTCCGTCTTCAACAGAGGGAAGAATCGGCGGCTGGTTGTTCCTGCCGTTGACCGGATTGTTTGTCATGCTTTCCCTGCGGATTGAAAGCATAATAAAAATGCTGCCTTCATTTTCCCCGGAAAACTGGAATGCGCTGACCAGTCCCGCATCGCCTGGTTATCATTGGGCATGGGCTCCGGTCATGGTTTCAGGAATGGCTGCCGACATCATCCTGCTGGTCCTTGGAATTGTGCTGATCATATTGTTTTTACGCAAGAAAAAAACTCTTCCCATGCTGATTACAGCTTATTATCTGCTGGATGTGATTTCGCTTGTCTGCTGCACGCTTGGCATTGCGGTTATTGGAATGAAGCAGGTTGAAATGTCTAAACTGTTTTCTCCAGAAAACTGCCGGCAGATTTTAAACGGGTCGATCTGGGCGATGATCTGGATTCCTTATTTCATTAAATCCAAACGGGTAAAAAGAACTTTTGTCAACGCCTGATATACTCTGCACGGCTTAAAATTCAAGAATCCGCAATTCTATTTTTAGCGTCAGTAGACTTTGGGCGTTGCTGTCTACTGCTTCAAAATTATTTTTCAAAATTATTGAATTATTGAATTTAGAAATAATTGCACAAATACTATTGACAAATTTCAGAACGTCAGTTATAATATCATCACTGGACTAGTCCAGCTTGATCCAGTTATAAAATAAAGGAATAACTGATGCAGCAAGTAATTGACAAAGAAAGCAAGACTGCGCTGTCAGTGCAAGTAAGCGAAAGACTGATTAAAGAAATCAGGCGCGGAATTCTCATGCCGGGCAAACGTCTGCCTGGCGAAAGATTACTTGCGGAAAAGTTTGGAGCCAGCCGCGGTACGATCATCGAGGCTCTGGACATGCTGGAAAAGCAGAATTACATTGAGCGTATTCCCGCCAAAGGCACTTTTGTCAATGAGGATGTTAATCACGAACTTCGTACCGTCAGGATTATGTTTCCGTTTCCGGAAGCATCGCTTTCACCTGATGCGATAGGCTCCATAGAAAACTGGGGAGCAGTCTCGGAAGTGTACCGCGGGATGGTCACGGAGGCGAAAGAGCAGCAGGCGGAAATAGCGTTTCAGCATTTTGAAGATACCGACAATGAAATTACGATTCGCCGTCAGAGCCGCCGTCTGGAAGATTGCGACGGAGCAATTTTTATCGGCCATCAGTTGACCGGGTTGCGCAACGCAACTGCCAGGAAAGATAAATATTGCGTAGCCATTGCTCCTGCCGGGGACAATCCAGACAACATCTCGACAACAGTCGGCAGGGAATATGCAACCGTTTTTGACGCGATGGCCGCGCATCTGGCAGAACGGGGCTATCGTAAACTCCGCGTTTTGGATGTATTTAATACAAAACGTATCGCGTTGGATGATGAACAGGAGACAATCAAGCTTTGCGCCATGCGCGCCGCCGCCGCCAGACACGGGATCGCGGCGGAACCATCATGGATTTACCGTGCCGGCGGACTGGACATTAATGATCTGAGTAAGTTTGTCGCCAGCTCCGGCTGGGATTTGACCAGCCGGACGGACGCTATTTTCTGCGTATATACTGAAGGAGTGCCGCTGCTGTACAAATATTGTATGGAAAATAATATTGTCTTAGGCAGAAATGCCGGTGCGTTCGGTTATGCCTCCGGTGCAACATTCAGTAATATGCTGCCGGAATTCACCTACTGCAAGATCGATCACTTCAACATCGGCCGGACCGCCTGCCGGCTGGTAGTCGACGCAATCCGCACCGGCAACCGCGCTCCCCGGCACGAAAGTATTCCCGCTAAATTGATCATACAAAAATCAACCTGATTAAGGAGGTTATTATGAAAAGAAGAGACAACAGTTCCGCTGGAAAAGTAAGAAATTTTACGCTCATCGAACTCCTCGTGGTGATCGCCATCATCGCGATCCTCGCCTCCATGCTGCTTCCCGCGCTGAACAAGGCACGGGAAAAAGGAAGGCAGGCGACATGCTTGAACAATCTTAAACAGATGAGCACCGGAATGATTACCTATCAGGATGACTACAACGGGTTTTATATGCCATTCCGGTTCGCAAGTTCGCCAACATATAACGCGGAGTTTCCGTGGGCTGCCGGTTTAGTCATGTTCAAGTATCTGCCAAACGCAAAACCGTCTTTTTGTCCTTCTTCTGATCCATCTTTTGCCAATGCCCCGGATAATTACAGGATTAACATCACCGGCTCAACGCGTGCTGAATTCGTTCCGGCTAACTGGTACAGATACTATTATCTTACTTACGGCTATAACCACTTCTTCGGTTATAATCAGATGACTGCCGCCACTGCGGACAATAAGTATCTCAAAAATTCGCATGTACGCAGTCCAACCAGCAAGATCACGCTGGCGGATAATTGGCGGCGTGACGCAAGCGGCATTACCTGGGCCGATTTAACTTCCGATGTTCCCGGGACAGTCACCTCTGCTCAAATTAATGACCGGCACAATAATAATGCCAATATTGTCTGGGCCGATGGTCATGCTTCGTCTGACCCCCGCGCCTCATGGAATTATACCGGACGGCTAAACGGCGGCGACCTGGCCAAGGCGCGCTACCAGTTCTGGAAACCGCAATATCGCAATGATGATTACCGCAGCAATTAAAAAAACATGCAGGCGGGTAATTACCCCGCCGCATGCTCAACGGTAATCAGCCGGCAGATAAACCGGCATGGCAGTACCGTTCGTTTCCCCTGCTCTCAGGAAATGGAACTTGTAAAGCTTGATAGTCTGATTAAACCGGCAGGCGTTTGAATATAGTGCGGTCTGTAATGTTCTCCGCTGTGCTGAGTATAAATCCGGTCTATAATAACAAAAAGAGTAATTATGCATGTCAAGAAAAGTTTGCTGACTGTTTTAGCGGTATTGGCCGCTGTAGTTGTGTATGGAGAAGACAATAAATTTCCAGTCGCCGGCGACTGGAAACCTTTCAGCGTTAAAGATTATGGCGCCGTTGGCGACGGGAAGACCGATGATACTGATGCCGTTCAACGCTGCATTACCACGGCTGAACAGAAAAAATATCCGTATTACAAGGCTGAATCGGCATTCCAGGAAGTTATTTTCCCCGCCGGAAATTATCTTATTTCCCGACCGGTTGTAATTGCCGCGGACAGCAAGACAATGAGTTTATCCATCAGAGGCGAAGGGAAAGTTACTGTAACTCAGAAAAATTCCGACAAAGATATTTTTTATATTCATTACGGTTTTCATCAGACAATTGAAAATATCACCTTTGCCGGAGGGAAAATACAGATTAAGTTTTTCTCCAGAAATATCAACCGTGCTCAACTGCTGGTGAGGAATTGCCGTTTCATTGACGCGTCAAGCTATGCGATAGATGATTCACTGAAAGGGGTTCACCATTCCAGGATAATCGATCCCTATGTCATTGAATGGAAGAATTCGCTGCCATACGCGACTGAAGTCAATGTTGATGCTTTGCCGGATGTTTTTTTCACATCAACTATTCTGCACATTGATGCCTGTGAATTTATTAATTGCATGAAAGTTGCGCGCGCCTGCTCCGACTGGGGGATTATCAGCAACAGCAAAATCACCACCAATCCGGCCATGAAAGGCGCTGCCATATACTCCCGCGGCGTGCTTAAAATCAAAGACACCAGTTGTTTTGCCAGGATTAAAGAAGGCAATAATCA
This sequence comes from uncultured Lentisphaeria bacterium, assembly GCA_903863035.1. Classification (GTDB taxonomy): domain Bacteria; phylum Verrucomicrobiota; class Lentisphaeria; order Victivallales; family Victivallaceae; genus CAIPAT01. Next base: position 5,694 of record CAIPAT010000392.1, on the reverse strand, counting down.
ACGCTTTGTCGATAATATCAATGCCGGGGTTATACTGCAGAATGTAACCATAGACACCGACGGCGCAGGAATATGCCCGATATATAACCGCTGTATTTATGACAATGGCGGACTGTATAACATTTATGCAGTTATTGACGGCTGTAATATTAAAGCCGCCGGTTCGCCGGAGAACAGTTTTGTGTACTGCGAAGAGGTTCCCAACCTCATCAGCATTACTAACTCGCAGGAAATGTCCGGCAAAACCATTCCGGCGGTCAGCTTCCGTCAGCCGGTAACCAAAAAATATCTGCAATATGTTTCATATCCGGAACTGGTCAAACGTCTGCCGGAGTTAGCTCAAATTTACGGTTATATGGTAAGCATGCCGCGAATCTATGACATTGATGAAACTAAATATAAGCATAATTTTGCATTCTCACTTTACGGCAATAAAAACTTGAACAATAATTTGCCTGCCGTGCTTGAGCAGTTTGTGGAAAAACCTTTGCCGGAACACGCCATGGCTGGATTTGCTGCGCCGGAAAATAATTTTAACCGCGCGAGGATTAAAAGAACCAGAAGCATCAATGCTTACAGCTTCGGAGCTAAAGGCGACGGCAAAGCTGATGACACCGCAGCCATTCAGCAAGCATTTGACGCCGCAGGCAAAAATTCTGATGCGGAACTGGTTATTCCGGGCGGATTGTATAATATTTCAAAACCGGTTATCATGCCGGCAAATCTTTCAATTCGCGGGCTTGGCCGGGCATGTTTTAAAAGCATAGCTGGAGCAGAAACACTTTTTACCGGAAAAGACGTCCGGCAGCTTTCTTTTGCCAATATAGGGTTTAATAAGGTTAAAAATGCGGTGGCTGTAACAACTTCAGCCGCGGAAAAAGCCGATATTCTTTTCGATCATTGCGCCTTTGCTGAAATCGGCGGAGTTGCGGTCAGTTGCCTGGCCGGCAACGGACTTGCCGGAGAAAAAAATCTCAGCAATCTGCGCATAACAAATTGTGTTTACGGCATATCCGGACAGGCCGCGGTTACGAATGCGAATAATGCAATGTTTGACTGCAACTGGCTTTCACTGTATGAAGAATCAAAAGCCGTAACTCTGGTCAACAAAGGAACGCTGCGGGTCATTGACAACTGCGGAGTGCCCAGTGTTACGGCTCCAGCGGTATGGATTGAGAATTATCACACCGTAATTGTTGATAATATGAGGTTTGGCGGCGAGGGTAAATTCAAAAAGGACTTGATTGAGAACAATAGTTCGAACGGAAAGATTTATGTGAGATACTCCTGGTTGTGCTGTGATGGCGGCTCGGTCATACTGTGTAATCAAGTTCCGGAAATTGCGGCTCTTTTTGCTAATTTCGGCACGCCTGCGGAAGGCCCGGGGTTTCAGACCATGGTAACTATGGAGCAGCAGGCGAAAGGCAAAAAAACAGCCTTTCTATTTGAAAGCTGCAACATCCCGCCGACCAACTTTAAATAGTTCCGGAATTGCTCTTTGAGCTTAATTTATATTGTTTAAAATAAATGAAAGGATTATTACGATGCAAATAAGTTATTGGAAAAGATTATTCAAAGCGGCAGGAATCGGCATGCTGATGCTGGCCGCAGCTGTTCCGGGCAAAGCCGAAGATTCAAAAAAGTTTTTCATGCTGACCGATAAAATTACTGACCGCGATTTATCATTCTGTGTTAGTTTCGACAAGTTCAGCACCAGCGCCGACATGGCGGCTGGCGACCCGTCATCAACCACATTCAAGGACAATCTGGAATTCAGAGGTTTTAGCGGTTATGACGGCAAAAACGCGTTTCTCCGAAAAGGAATTGATGAACTGATGCGATATGATGTGGATAAAAACGTCAATTACCGCCAGGGAACTGCGACGTTCTGGATTTCAGGTATCGATTACAGCCCTAAAGACGTTAAAATGAACGATGCGATTCAGACCCACAAGCCGTATCTGTTCCTCAGATTCTGTAACGGCAAAGAGTGGCAGAATATATTTTTCTATCAATACTATCAGAATCCGGTAGTTTACCTGTATTGGCAAAACTCCGTCTGCAAACCAAGTATGTATAAACTTGCGGGTGCAGGATTGAGTTTCACTAAAGGCGAATGGTTTCAGGTCGCCGGTTCCTGGGATGAAAAGGAGATTAAAATTTACCTCAACGGGGAATTGTTCGTTACTACCGCACTGGCGAAGGACAACTTGCTTCCAGCCAATTTCATGCCGGCGGCAAAACAGTCCTGGATCGGTATCCGCGAAAGCATGTGGGGAGCCGGCGGCAGCGATCCTTCGACCCAGACCGCGTTTGACGATCTGAAAATATACAGCCGCGCTCTGACTGCGGCGGAAATCCGCAACCAGTATCTGAAAGCGGCGTCCGTACTCAAAAATGCACCGAAAAAGGAATTGACTTACATTGATATCGAACTTAATGGAGTGGATGACGGGAAAGGTCAGCTTGACCGCCTGTCCGCCACGGTTGATTTTGCTCCGATGGATGACAAGTGGCAGTCTGAAATCAAAGCCGGCAAAACTAATGCAGAATATGTGCTGCTTTCTCCGTCCGGCAAAACAATTAAGGAAACATGGAATCCGAAAGAGATAAAAAGCGCCCGCATCATTGACGGGGTTAATGAGCCAGGGGAATATGCGTTTACCATTAACATTGCCAATTCCAGCGGCGAAAAAATGAGCGTGACTAAAAAGATTATCCGCCCGGATACCGCCTGGTATGGCAATAAAATCGGACTTGAAGATGCAGTTCCGGCCCCCTGGACGCCGATGGAACTAACCGGGGACAATGTGGTAAAAATCTGGAACCGCGAATATTGTTTCGGCAACAATCCATTGCCGCAGAAAATCATTGACGGCGGCGAGTCAATTCTGGATAAAGCTCCGGAACTGGCGGTAACAACGCCGGAAGGCAAATCTGATATTAAATGGGATGTCACCAGCAAAGAACTGAGTCAGAACAAAACTTCCGTCACGCTGAAAGGCACTGGCAAAGCAAAAACATTTTCTATCAACTGGACCACCAGGATTGAATTTGACGGCATGATCCGCTGGGATTATGCGATTCTCGGCAAACCTGAAGTCAAGTCGATGAAACTGGAGTGGACCGTAAACAGAAAATTCTCGCAATTCACCATGCACCCGCTGCTGAAGCTTTCCGGCAATGGCAAATATGAATCGCCGTTTCCATTTGATTCCCGCAAATCGGCGACGGTGTTGTGGCTGACTTCTGAAGAAAAAGGTTTTTGCTGGGCCCCGGAAAACGATGCCAACTGGATTTACAGTAAAGATGAAAACGTCATTAAGGCGATAGTGACGGACCGGGGCGGCAACTGTGAAGTCAATATGATTACCAGAGCAGTGACCATTCCGGAAAATACAGCATATCATGCGATGTTTATTGCCACACCGAGCCGGCCATTGCCGCAATTATCACGCACTTTCCGGATTGGCGGCTATAACCGGTATCCGAATTGCGACGTGGCGCTGGTACAGCATGTCGGCGAAGGTTACGAGTCCTGCTTTACCATGAAATTAAGTCCGTATTTCGGTCAGGTAATGGACGATCTGAAGAAAAACGGAATGAAGCGGGTAATACCGTATGGAGCCGCTACTTTCTGTAACAGTTATGACAAGGCCGGCAATTATTTCCAGAAATACTGGAACGTCACCGGCGAAATCATTGGCGGCGGTTATCCCATCCGGCCGACCGGTAAAATTACCCCGGACGAAAAAGAATCCCCCATTACCAGGGCTGACCCGCGCACCGGCTACAGCGATTATATCCTGTGGAATACCAGCGAAGCCTTGAACCACCCCAAACAGCTTTATGTCGGTTTGTACTATGATATTTCCGACAATCAGATCAGCGCCAATGAACTTAACGGGGCGAGTTTTACTGATAACTTCGGACGCCGGATCAATTCGCTGATTATCATGGGGCTGCGCCGGCACATGCTGCGCACTTACCGGCTGGCGCATCAGCATAACGGCGTCACCATTTACCATGCCCACAGTTTCTATAACCCGATGATCCACGATTTCGGCGATTACTGGTTTCCTGGCGAACAGTATTGTTCGCTGATGCAGGAAAAACGGACGCCGTACTACTATTTCGACCACATTACGCGAGACGAGTACCGCTCCGAACTGAACATGCGCCTCAAAGGTTCCGGCATACTTTTCCTTGGCAACCTGGGCCGGGCAAATCCGGCATGGGGCGGATCAATGAGCAAACCGCAAGGCGATGCCGGGACTGGAGAGGAATATACTAAAGCGATGTGTACCAAATTGCTGCTGAATGACGTTCCGCTGACCATCGCATACGAGGAAGGCAATGTCATCAGCAAAATCTGGGGTGCGGCGATGCGCTATAAGCTGGATACGGCAACAGTAAGCTTCTATGATCAGCAGAAAGAAATCGGAGTCGAGCCGGCGTCTAAAGCCGGGGTGACTTACTATAAATGTCCGGATGGACGTTTTCTTGCGATAATCGGCAACCTGACTGCGGAACCGCAGACTGTCACCATTGACATTTCCAAACTGAAAACTGGTTTGTCGAAAGTCAGGGATGAATATGATGAGCAGGATGTTCCGGTTAGCGGCGCGAAGTTTACGGTTTTACTGCCGGCCAGGCATTTTAAGCTTATCGGCTTTTAACCAGAATTAATAACACAACCATGTTAAGGATAAAGTAATGATAAAAAGAAACTTAATTATTGCAGGATTGCTGGGAATGACATTCACGTCCGGGGCGTTAGAACCGGGAGAAGTTTTTGTCGCGCCTTACAGTGCTGACTTGAGTGCGCAGACAACAACAGGAATGATTAAACCGGCAGCGGGGGGCAAGGGTAAAATCAGTTCCGCCAAGGGGATCTCCGGGCTTGATGCCGCCGCCGCTGACTTTATTCCGTTGAAATATCCGGCAGAAGGGATTATTTCCGAAGCGGAAGGCTCTATTGAATTCAGGTATTTTCCGAAATTGCAAGAAGCGGTTGCCGCCGCTGGCGGAAAAGATGTGTTTGTCACACTGGCTTCGATCAAGTCCAACACCCCGGATTATCCTGGAATAAATATTGGCATAAACGTCAAAAACGGCGGAACTAAATTTTATGTCTGGGTAATCACGATTTCCCCGGAAAACCAGAATCAGCAGATATACCGTGAATATGTGCTGAAAGACGGCGAATGGCAGAAAATTACCGTCTGCTGGAGCACCCGCACCGTTTCATTGTATTATAATGACAAAATGATTGGTTCCATGGAACGGATGTCTCAACTGTTCGGCGACAAGTTTATCACTATTGGCGGTTACGGAGTTGCCGCCAAAGCGTATGGTTTGATTGCAGACTTTAGAATTTATAATAAAGCCGTATTTGCCGGCGAACTGGATAAAATCACATTTGATTTTCCCGGACGCAAAGGCAAAGCGGAACTGGCGAGAAACGCCTCAATTCCAATCAGGGAAGACCTTTTTGCGGCAAAGGTTGAAACCGATGCCCCGGCAATCGCACGCATTTCTTCCGGCGTGTTTAAACGGATATTCTTTTGGCACTTTATAGTTAACCTGCTTATTAGCAATCATTTAAATGATGATTGAAATAAAAAAATACTGGCTACTTCAATTTTACATTTAACAGTTCAAGAATTTTCTTTTGCTCCTCATCTGGTTTTG
>CAIPAT010000391.1 GCA_903863035.1 uncultured Lentisphaeria bacterium | reverse complement strand
CGGATCCTGAAATTTGGACAGAAACTGCTTCCACCATGGTTCCCGCACCGGCGGAGCCATAATATTGGCACCGTATTTTTTGCGGTTCACGATTACTTCATCGGATGACAATCCGCTGAACTTTACATTTCGTACCGGATCGACTATATTATGCATTGAATGAAATCCTTTAGCTCAGTAAACAAATAATCACAGCGAACACTTAAAATACATTTTGAACAGCAGTTTACAAATTATAGAGAATTAGCTTTTGTTTTAAACGTATGTTATATTAACCGCCATTACAGAGATAGAAAGATTCCGTAAATAATGGAGATGGAATTGAGGCCAGATGCTTGAACAGAAAATGAATTTACCGCTAACTGAATATTTGAATTTACGCAATGTCTGGTTTGCCTGTTTTGCCATAGTTTCGCTGCTGAACTTTTCCTGTCTTTTCAATCAGCCATATTGGGATGATATTCTGGGCTTGCATAATCAGGCGATATTTCTGGCAGATAATCATTTTGATATAGCTAAACTATGGGCTCCGGGACAACAGTATTCAGACGGCGGATCGAATATTTACCGTCTGGGCATGATGCCGTTCTTTTATGGAGTTTTATACAGTATTTTAAAGCCGGAATACGTTCATTTGACAGGAAATCTGTTCAATATTGCCTGTCTCTCGATTGCGTTCTCATTGTTTTTTATGATATTGCGCAAATATCTGCCGCCATGGACCGCGCTGCTATGGTGTATTGCCGCATTGTGCGAACCGGTCATGGCCGGGCGAACTGCAGGGCTGGGACAGGAATCTCCTTTAATTGCATTGGCTGCGGCTGCAATATACTGCATTGCATTTCAACGAATCTGGCTGGCATTGATATTTATTCTGACAGCCTCTTTTATAAAACCAACAGCCGGCCTGTTGACCTTCGCGGCAACAGCATGGCTGCTTGCCGGCGGGTTAATGTCCAGACGCTTATTCATCGAAAGATTTAGAGGTAGATGGATGCAATATTTAATTGGTTTAATCGCAGTAAGCTTGATTATAGCCGGTATGTCGGCATATATCTTAAATGCTGAGCCATACGAATCGTCGCCAAGCTTGAATTTTTTGTGTAATAAGGCATTTTTTGTTTTCAGTAACCTGTTGCCAGTTCAGACAATCTTGATGGCTGGAGTGATCGTTACAGCTGTAACTTCCACTTGGCGATTAAGAGTAAAAAAAGTTTTATGGAAAGACTGGATTTCTTTTTATCTATTGATTCTGCTTGCCGGATTCTGGCTTGCGTTTATTCTTTTTCCGGCGTCGCTTCCACGCTACACTGGATTTGCAGTTTTCCCGACTTGTGCATTTATAGCCTTAAATATCAGGAACCGTTACTGCAGTGTGGCGGTTGCCGGGTTGGTAATCCTGATGGGAATCACGACAATGGACGGTAAACTTTATCCGGCGCTGCATAGCAGGTCTGGTGAATATCTTGAGAGAAGCCGTGAATATATTGCGGATTTGAGATCAAATGCCGCTATCTGCGGGATTCTGGAAAAAAAGGCCTCGCTCAATCCGGTAGTGGCAAAATGGCCGTTTGTTCAGATGTTGACCATGCCGGAATTAGGTTATGTAACCAACCAGTTGCCCCGTGTTTATGCAGTCGGCATATTGCCAAAATATACTTCGGCAAAACCTTTTCCCGGATTCAATAATATGCCTGATAATACGTTGTATGTATATGTCGCCAACTCTTTCGAAGCATGGGGCAAGTTCGGGCCGTCGCTGCAGCCGTCTTCACGCGACCAGATTGTAGGGTCAGATAGCACTCTTGGCGGATTGCTGCTGGTTTACCGGAAGAAATAAGTATTGCTTTTTAGATTATCTTGAAGAACAATTTTATTTCAGAAATCACTTTCCGAATATCACTATCTGTAAGCTCGTAATAGCATGGCAGGCGCAGCAAGCGTTCCGACATATTTTCCGTGACCGGTAAATGTTTCTCTTCAGGCCAAAAAGATTTCCCCATAGGTGAACTGTGCAGCGGGATATAATGAAAAACCGCCATGATATCGTGCAACTTAAAGTGAGCGATCAACGCGGCCCGCACGGTCTGTGATTCGAGCAGGATATAGAACATATGTCCGTTATGAGTACAAGCATCCGGAATAACCGGCAATCGCAGTATTCCAGCCGCTTCCAGCGGCAGCAGCAACTGAAGATACTGTTTCCATATTTCATGCCGTTTTTTCGTAATCTTATCGGCTTCTTCGAGTTGAGCATAAAGAAATGCCGCTGTCAGTTCTGACGCCAGATAACTGGAGCCGATATCCACCCATGTATATTTATCTACCTGGCCGCGAAAAAATTTTGAGCGGTCGGTGCCTTTTTCCCGGATGATTTCCGCTCGTTCGATGAACCGGCAGTCATTGATCGCCAGGGCTCCGCCTTCACCTGAAATAAAGTTCTTGGTTTCATGAAAACTGTAACAGCCGAGATGACCGATTGTTCCCAGTGCTTGGCCTTTATAACGCGAACATACCCCTTGAGCGGCATCTTCTACCACCAGCAAATTGTATTTTACGGCAAGTCTCATAATCTTGTCCATATTGCATGCAACACCCGCATAATGCACCGGTACGATCACTTTAGTTAGCGGCGTGATCAACTCTTCGATTTTATTTTCATCCATATTCATTGTGTCCGATCTGATGTCGCAGAAAACCGGCTTGGCTCCGCGCAGTACGAACGCATTGACCGTGGAAACAAAGGTATATGAGGGTACGATCACTTCGTCTCCAGGCTGCAAGTCGCAGAGAATCGCCGCAATTTCCAAGGCCGCGGTGCAGGAATGTACTAACAGCACACGTTTTGCCGCGAAACTATTTTCCATCCAGGCTGCACATTTTTTTGTAAACGGGCCGTCGCCAGCGAGATTGCCTTCTTTTACCGCCTGTTCGATATAATATAATTCCTTGCCGACAATGAACGGTTTATTGAACGGGATTTGCATGTTCAAACGTCCTCTTTGTTAATGACTTTCCATCTGTGCCAGACAGCTTCCTGTTTAGTGAGAATATAACCGTTTTTGGTATAAAGTTTACATGCCGGAATGTTTTGCTGCTGAGTAACTACGCTGCTCTTGTTTATGCCGTGTTCAAAACAAATTGCAGCGGCGGCATCCAGCAGACTGGAGCCAACGCCGTGTCCGCGAAACTCCGGGGACACGGCCAGCAGTTCGATTTTTCCGGCGATTTCAGTCATAGAAATGATTATCATACCGGCGATACTTCCGGATTCCATGACGGTCAGCACCACCGAATCAATATTCTCGAACGCTTTGCGCAGCCATTCCGAATAAAGCTTTCGGAAATACGGGCGGAAACGCGGATCGGTATTGTAACGTGAATGTTCTCCTGCCAGCCATGTCAACAGCTGAAGTTCATCTTGCATTTTGCTGATTTTGACTATCTGCGAGGAAATCGCCCCGGAAGTAATCTGTTTTTCAAAAGTTGTTCTGATATCATATTTGATTGCTCCTGAACTGGAAATAACCAGTTCCTGCTCGGAACTGAGGTCTTGCGGAGCAAAGATATAAACCACGGCTGCAGATGATTCCGCCATTAACATCAGGAATTGATCCTTATTAAAGAATCTGTCCAACATGATTTTTTCAACCGGGAACCCGAAAAACTTCGAATCCCAATCCAGAATTTCTTTAATCATTGCTGTTTACCTTGTCGGCGATAATGAATAGCGGACGATCTTTTACCCGGTCAAATATTTTTCCAACATAAATGCCCGTGATGCCTAGAATAAAAATAATAATTCCGCCCAGCAGCCAGACAGAAAGAACAGTACTTACATACCCCATGACTTGAATCTTGCCGGTGATGTGCATTATAAAATAATAAACAGATAACAAGAATGAGCTCAATGAGATAAACAAACCGAGATATACTACCAACCGCAACGGTTTATCCGAAAACGCAATCATGCTGTTAAACGCCAGTTTCATCAGTCTTGTTAAAGAATATGAGGATTTTCTGTTGCACTGGCTGTGTTTTACCGGCAGATACTGGCGCTTAAACCCTACCCATTGCGCCATTGCTGGAAAATAGCGGATATGGTCGCGCATCGCCAATATCGCCGCTATCACCTTGTGATGATATATACCGAAATTAGCCACGGAAGAATCCTGACGCGTGTCTGTCATGAAACTGAAAATCCGATAGAACAGTTTTGAAGAAAACCGCTTCATCAATGAGTCCTGTCGTTCAACCCGCTGGGCCATAACCAAATCGTAACCGCCTGTTGATGCAGCGTGGTAAAGATTGGGAATCTCCTCGGGAATATCTTGTAAGTCGCAGTCCATAACGACTACCCATTCGCCATTAGCCTCGTTCAAGCCGGCGGTAATCGCATAATGCTGTCCGAAATTACGGGATAAATTTATACCTTTGATCCGTTTATCTAATCTGCAGAGTCTCTTTATTTCTTCCCACGAATTATCCGGGCTGGCATCATTGACCAGAATTAATTCAATATCTTTAAATACCGGTTCCGCCGCGGCTTTGACCCGGTTGCACAGTTCTTCCATGCAGGCCATTCCGTAATAAACCGGAACTACTACGGATAATGTATTTTCTATGTATTTCCCCATAATCTGAGCTTCCCGCATTAAATAATTTATAAATCCCGTGAAAGATAATAGCCTTTTCAACAGGATTGTCAACTGCAAATCACTTATTTTTTGTTTCTATAGGAAAACATCTAGACGCGGAACAGCTTCATATCTGAAGTTTTCCTGAAAAATTAAATTTTAGTTCATGTGGCTCTGCGGAGAAGAGATGCGTAGACGAATTTAACGGCGAGGAAGTCCTTCAGGGCATCTCCACTGAAAAATGGACTCCACGGCAAGCTCGCCGGAGATGCGCAAACGGGACAGTATGTGAACGCTGAAAGCGACTTTGTCGATAACTTCCTTGAGAGCGGTTTTGTCCCGAACCAACTGTCGCAGACGATCAGTACCGGGCGTTTGAACCGCTGAACGAATCGGATTGCCAATTCCGTGCCGATACCGGATTTGGTCTTAAGCCATTGAGCATATGGCAGCTTGGCGCTGGATTTCACTGTTTTCGGCAGCGGCAGGTAGAGTAAAGGTTGGCTGGCCCGGCGATGTTTGCCAGATGGGTGCGGAAAAATACTACGAAACACATTCCTTTTGACGAACTGCCGTCAGAACACTAGTTCGTGCGGCTGAATCCAACCAGAAAACTGGCTCTCGACACCGTGCGTATGATCGCATACCGTGCGGAAACAGCTATAGCTACCATGGCGGGGACTGAACTGTCGAGACCGGGGCTCTCAATGGTCAAGGCCATGTTCAATATGACCGCCAACCTGCATCCAGATACGGTGCACAAGAAACTCCGTGTCGTACTGCATCCGCTGGCAGAAACGCGATTGAGCAAGATGGCGAAGCAATGCTTGTTCATTAAAATGAAGCGAAGTTCACATACTTAGGAACAGAGCTGCAGATGGTTTACGAGATGCTAATGCCAATGGCATCCAGCGGCCGAAACCCCCAAAACACCTTTTCCAGCGGATCAGGAAGTCTGAAGTTAACTCATTAAAACTGTGAATCAATAAATATACTAAAAACTGTCATTTGTCTGCTCAGACTTTGACTCCCTGCGATAGCAGGAGTTCCTGGATTTTGGCCGGATCGACCGATCGAGGCACGATTCCGTCTCTGACCGCCACGGCAGCAGCGGCTCCGGTGCCCTGACCAATATTGACGCAGATCGGCATTACCCTGAAACTGGAGTGGGCTTTGTGGCTTCCGGAGATATTGCGCCCTGCCAGCAGCAGACCGTCAATCTTTTCCGGAATACAACAACGGTAGGGGATGGTGTATTTGCCACGGCTCTGAAAATGGGCCTGTGCACCATTGGCGTCGAGACCGGGACCTTTGACATTGTGGATATCGAAGTTGAATTGGTTGCGGGTGGCGATCCAGTCGGGAAAGAGGCGGGCTTCGACTATATCTTCTGCGGTCAGAGAGTACAATCCTTTGAAGTGACGGGTTTCGCGAACTCCGATCATGGCGGCGGTTTCGAGCAGACGGCAGTTTTCATAGCCGGGGGCGTACTGCCGCAGGAAAGCGATGATTTTCGGCACCTGACGATGGCATTCAATCTCAGCACGGGTGAGGTCGCGGACATTGGTGCCGTCGATGCCGGTCAGATTGGTCATATTGACCATGACCTGTCCTGATACCATCGTCTGGTAAAGCAGGACGTGCCCGGCCGGATGCGGCAGTTCACGATGTCCCAGCGCCTGTATTTCTCCACGCGGCACTTCAACTTTTGTTTCGAAAGAACCTGGAAAAATGGCGCGGTTGTAATCGACCATATCGATCTTGAACATCAGCGTCACCGGCTGCATCAGACCGTCTTCCTCGCGCCCTTTTACATATTCGGCTCCGGCAAGGGCGGCAACATCGCCATCACCGGTGCAGTCGATAACCACTTCAGCCATGATTGCTTCGCGTCCTGACTTGCTATGGGTAATCACTCCGGATATCCGGTTGCCGTTCATGATTACGTTGGCCGCATCAGTATGAAGCTGGATGATTACTCCGGCCTCTTCAAGCATATCGAATAGCACCAGCTTGAGTTTTTCATGATTGATGTGCTGCCAAAGATTATGGTCTGCGTTTTCATCTGGCCACAGTTGAGCCTGGCAGCGATTCAGTATCTCTTCGTAGATTGGGCCTTCGCTGCCGCCGGTCCAGTGGCTCATCAGGCCGGAAGTGGCAATGCCGCCGACACAGTTGAAGTGTTCGATCAGCATGGTTTTAGCGCCACTGCGGGCGGAGCTTATCGCCGCGCCGATTCCGGCAGGACCGCCGCCGGCCACTAGTACGTCAACGTTATTTACCACCGGCAATGTGTTTTTCGCTTCCAAATAAGTTTCCATTATTCACTTTTCCTGAATTTAATCGATGCAAAATTTATTATATTACTTAAATAATACTTTCATTATTTTAATAAAACCTTCAACTTTATGAGTAATAATCTTTGAAAATCTCATATTGCATATAATTTAAAAATTATTTTTAAAGATTGCTTAGGAGTTGTTCAAAAGTAAACAACTCCACCCAAAGGGCTGGGCATTGCTTATAGATCCCCAGGGGGGCCACGATAGCACAGACTTGCGGATAATGGCGTAATTCAGACCAACCGCGTCAACTCAATAACAGAGGAACCAGAAATGACAAATATAGCTTTTAAGCTCTCCTCAAAGATGCTTATCTCCGTCTTGCCTTTCAAGGTTCAGCTTAAAACCGAAACTGACTTTGGTCAGAAAGAATATAGCGAGGATAGTCATTTCGGCAAAGCCTTATAACTATGACCCCGCCCAAAGGAAGGGGTTTTTCAGGATGAAATAAAGTTTACAACTTCCGGTGCATAATGACATAATTCCATTCCTGATGGAATTCGTGATACAGTATGTTCAATTCCGCAAATCTTTATCATGGACTTTCTCTCCGAGCTTATACTCGTTCCTGTTTATGAATGCTTCGATTTTCAGCCCGGTCTTTGTGTTTGCACCGGTGACCAAATTGCCAATTACCTCTAAAGAAACAAGCGGCTTACCTCGCCAGTTCATTGATATGGCGAAGAACATTCTATGTGCAATCTTATTCCACTTGCTCGTCTGGAGGGAAATGGGAAACATAGATATTGAGTCCGAACTTGTCCGCAAACCGTTGTAATTCTTTTCCCATAGCCTGTTGCGATACCCATTACTTCCTCCTCCATCAGCGGTTATAAAAAGCGAATGAGCATCCTCGTATTTCGCCTTTCCCATTGATAACCACCATCAACAGTAAACTGTACCGCATCGAGGCTTATTTCAACACTGACAAAGCCTTCATTCAGGTTCAAATCATAAACGCCATAAGGCGTTGCACGTCTAAGCGCCGGATCAATAAACTTTTCAGGGAGGAGTCCGATGAAAGAAATAGGCAGAGCAGTATTGACAATCCCTGTTTTTACCCGCAATGTTGACTATGATGAAGTGAAGGCGGCTATGACTTTGTATTTCGGCTGGTTATAACTGCCTATACTGGCGTTGCTGATGCTGCTGGTTAATGCACTGGCGGAGTATATCAAATCTCGTATTCTGGCAATAGAATAATAATAACCATCCGTAAATTATCCCTGATCTGTTTGCGAAAACTTCCAGCTTTAGCTGTTATTTTAAAATGATAATATACAGCAATAAGCAAATAATCTATTGTAAGAAATTGTTGTAATTGCAGGTTATTATATAACAATAGATGATTAAAGTTTCTTTCAACGAATTAAGAAGGGATGGAAAAGTGAATCGTAATTTTTATATTGACCTGGCATCAAAAGGGCTGCGAATGCCTATCGGTTCGGATTTGGTGCTGAAGGAAAAGGCTGACCACGCGCAGAGGATCTTGAACGGCAGACTGCTTGGCGAGGTAATTGTCGAGACGGCGCAAAGATTCAATACGCCGCTGGCGTTCCCGCTGATGGATCTGACCGTGGAAAAAGAGTGGCTTGTAGCCCTGCTAGGTATTGCGAAAGACAACATTAAGGAATGGCATTTTGAGAAGAACCCATCGCCGGAGGATCTGGCTGTGGTCAGGCAGGGGCTGCACGAGAACAAACATCTGACCCCGCGGATTCAGGCCAACTGCGATGCAATCAAATATGTGGCGCAGAATTCAACATATCTGCCAGTTGGAATGTCCATCGGGCCATTCTCGATGATGACCACGCTGCTTTCCGATCCTATTACCGCGGTTTACATGGCCGGTACCGGAGCAACCGCGCAGGAAGACGAGGAAGTCGGAATGGTGGAGACCGCGCTGGAAATGTCTATAGCAATAATCCTGAAATCCATCAGAATGCAACTTGAGCATGGTGCAAAAGCCATCTGCGTTTGCGAACCAGCCGCCAACAAGGTGTATATATCGCCGATGCAGCTCGAGTCCGGCTCTGATATTTTCGACCGGTTTGTGCTTGATTACAATAAAAAGGTCAGAAATCTGCTGGCGGAATATGACGCCGACCTGATTTTTCACGACTGCGGTGAACTGGTTGATACCATGGTCTCGAAATTCAATGCGCTGGATCCGGCGATCCTCAGCCTGGGCAGTTCAAGAAAGATATGGGAAGACGCCGGTCTGGTCAACGAATCCTCCGTCCTTTTCGGTAATCTTCCGACCAAGAAGTTCTATTCCGACCGGGATATTACAAAGGAACAGGTGCGGGAACAGACCCTTTCGCTGCTTGAGAACATGAAGAAGACCGGTCATCCATTCATACTGGGTTCTGAATGCGATGTCCTGAGCGTTCCCGGCGCCACCGCCACCATTATGGAAAAGATAGAAGCAATGCTCACGGTCAAATAGTCTGTTTGCATGCATTGATTAATCAGCCGTCCGTGATATATTTCCAGTAAGAATGGAAGGTTTATACATGTTTCGGAATTGGCTGATTTTTTATTTGCAATGCTGGCGTCCGTACCGCTACCGGCAGGCACCTGCCGGTTTTTCCGATTTTGTGGTCCCGACTTTCAATGCCGCCTTTTTTGTCCGTGTCATAACACTGATCATTGTTTCCTATATCTTATTCGGAATCTTCCTGATACCTACTTTTATCAAGGGCGGCAGTATGGAGCCTACTTATAAGCGGATCGGGGTCAATTTCTGCTGGCGGATGCGCTATTTGCTGCACGAGCCGCACCGGAAGGATATTGTAATCATCTATTATACCGATAAAGTGCTACTGCTGAAAAGGATCGTAGCGTTTGAAGGCGAAACGGTCGAATTTCGCAATGGTGATTTATATATCAACGGGATGATGCTTGAGGAACCGTATGTCAAATATACCTGTGACTGGAATCTGCCGCCTCGAAAAGTCAAGAAAGATCATGTTTATGTCATCGGAGACAATCGCAGTATGCCGATAGAGCAGCATAAGTTCGGACAAGTCGCTAAAGACAGGATTTACGGAGCGCCGCTATGGTAAATAAAATCAGAATTGGCTTATTCATCAAACCGCTGTTGCTGCTTATTGCCGTTGTTGCAGGAGTACTGGTCTGGTATTTCTATTTCAATAAAACTGATAAAGAAATGATCAAAGAGCAACTCTATCAGTTTCGCTCCAATGCTTCAAAATACGCTGGTGAAGGCATGGCGCAGGGGATGCTCAAGTGCAAAGCACTGGAAAGACTATTTGACAAAACCTGTCATGTAAACATCAATGTCGATATGTTCACCGGCAGCTTTTCCCCGGAAGAAGTATCATCAAAAGCAATGTTCTGCAGGAATCACTGCGACTCCGCGGTAATAGACTTCCATAATATAAAAATCACTATCGAAGGGGACAATGCTGAAGCAATTTTAACCGCATCGCTGGATGGCTCCTCCAAAAACGGCAAGCGCTTCAATGAATACCGGGAACTGACCATCTCCATGAAAAAGATCGAAGGCAAGTGGCTGATTTATAATATCGACATCCATCAGATTTTGGAAAAATAAAGGAACAGGTAATGCTGAATGAACTATCGAATGTGGCGGCGCTGATTGATGCGGAGATTGAGAATGACGCTTTTCCTTCAGCGGTAAAGCCGGAATATCTTCGCCTGGCGGTGAGAGATTATCCATGCCATGGCGGAAAAAGGTTGCGTCCTGCATTGCTGCTGTGGTCATGCGGCCTGGTTGACGGTGAGATTGACCATGCCATTTCAGCCGCCGCAGCAGTGGAGATTTACCATAACTGGACGCTTGTTCATGATGACATCATAGACAATGACATTGTTCGTCGGGGAGCGCCGACTGCTCATGTCCAGCTTGCCGCCCACGCTGTTAAGTATTTTGGTACGGACCTGGTTGTCGCAGATAAGTTCGGCAGGGATTTTGCCATTCTGGCAGGAGATATTCAGCAGGGCTGGGCAATTAATATGCTGCTTAAATCTGCGGAAAGGGGGGTGCCTGCACTGGTCACGCTGGCTCTGTGCCGCCGGATGCAGGAACTGGTGAACCGTGAACTGATTTCCGGCGAGGCGCTGGACGTCGAATTTCCGCTGAGAGGATGGCGAAATATCGGTTCGGATGACGTGATGAGGATGCTTTACCTCAAGACCGGGGCACTGTTGCGCTTCTGCGCCGAGGCTGGTGCGGCTATCGGCACCGGTACTCACGACTTTTCAGAACCGGTTATTACCGCATTGGGTGAATTTGCGTCTTCCGCCGGCATCGCGTTTCAACTGCGCGACGACTGGCTGGGTATCTTCGGGGATTTCGATAAATTTGGCAAAAGCATAGGTGCCGATCTGGCCGAAGCGAAGCCGACAATCATGCTGCTGAAAACATTTGAACTTCTCGAAGAAGCTGACCGCAAAAAACTGGAATCAATAATTGGCTTGAAGGAATATACCACCGGACAAATTGAAACCGTTCAGAACCTGATGCGCGGCTCCGGTGCGGAAAAATATGTGCTGGATAAATCGGCTGAACTATCCGCTAAGGCCAGTTCCATCCTGCGGCAATTCGATGACAACCGCTACCGCCAGTTGCTGCTGGACTTGAACGATTTTCTGGTTTCCAGAGAAAAATAAAGGGATCAGGCTTTAATTGCCACAGAACGGAACTATCAGGAACATGGGATCGCGTTTGATAATTCCGCCAATCAGCTCGGACATGCCTTGAGCGTCAATGAGCTTTGAATCGGCATCGCCGATTTTGCCGTTCTGCTGCAATGAATGTTCCAGAAGGACATTTTCAACTCTTGGATAATGTCTTTGCAGTCCCGGCATGTGCGGCCAGGTAGGCACCATAATTATTTTGCCGTCATTGTCAATAACAGACGGTTCAAACAACTGGCGGCAGAGCGTTGGCGCACCGTTGGTGTTTTCTACGAAATGTAATGTGGTATTTGATGAGTGGGTAACGCCCAGCAGGAGTATTTTTCCCCACGCCTGAACCAGTTTGTGATATGGAGAATCAAGCCCGACGGAAACATGGCATTGCTCATGGTCCTTAAGGAGTTCCCATGCTTTTAGTCCGATACCAGCCGTGCAGTGAGTAGGACTTAATGACCGGATGACGCCGTGGCGCTTCCTGAAGGTTTCGGTGATGATGCCGACTTCGGAAGGTGAATTGCGGACATCAAAAACGTATTTGCTTTGCGCCAGGAAAAATTCGGAACCATGTTGAAATGACGGCATCAGCAGGGTGCCTCCGTCGCCGATAACTTCCAGCAGCGCGTCAATCACGGTATCCGCTCCGCCATCGACCATGCCGATCCGGGAAAGTGAACCATGTACCAGCACGATATCATTTAGTTTCAGGCCGAGCGCTTTTAAATCAGTAACGATATCCTGCCTGGTTACTGTCATTTTTGCCGTCATGCTGCTTATATTCCGGTCAACTGTCGAGTTTTGATTTGAGCAGTTCGACCACGAGTTGCGGATTGGCTTTACCCTTGCTGAGTTTCATGACCTGGCCGACAAAGAACTGCAGCACCATGGTTTTTCCGCTGCGATATTGTTCGACCTGAGCAGGATTCATTTCGATGGCCTGGACAACAAAAGTCTCTATCGCGGAAGAATCCGTTACCTGTACCAGGCCTTTTTCATCAACCACGGTTTTTGCGTCTTTACCCAGATTGAACATTTCCACGAAAACATCTTTGGCGATCTTGCCGCTGATGGTATTATCTTCAATCAATTTGACCAGTCCGGCAAGCTTTTCCGGAGTAATTCTGCAGTCGGTTATTGCGGTTTCAGACTTGGCCAGTTCGCGCAGCAGTTCAGAGATAATCCAGTTGGCCATAATCTTCGGAGTCTTGACCAGTTTTGCGCCATTATCGAAATACTCCGATACCGTTTTCTCCAGCGTCAGCACATGTGCATCGTACGGCGTCAGGTCGTAATCACGGACAAAACGGTCACGGGTGGTTTCCGGCAGTTCCGGCAGCTTCAGCCGTATTTCTTCAATTTGTTCCGGTGTTAGCGTAATCGGCATCAGGTCAGGCTCCGGGAAATAACGGTAATCGTGGGCGCTTTCCTTGGAACGCATCAAATACGTTTCGTTGCGGTCATCGTGCCAGCCGCGGGTTTCCTGAGTAAGTTTGCCGCCTTCTTCCAGAACTTTTTCCTGTCGCCATATTTCATATTCCAGCGAACGGTGGATTGAACGGAAACTGTTAAGGTTCTTGATTTCAATTTTGGTGCCGAACTTTTCAGCGCCGACCAGGCGGATGGAAACATTCACGTCACAGCGCATCTGACCTTTTTCCATATCGCAATCGCTGATTCCGGCATACTGCATGATTTGCTTCAACGCGGTAAGATAGGCATAGGCTTCATCGGCAGTGCGCATGTCGGGTTCACTGACGCATTCCATCAGCGGAACGCCGGCGCGATTGTAGTCAACTCCGCTGCAATTCGCGAAATGGGTGAGTTTGGCGACGTCCTCTTCCAGATGAATTCTGGTCAGTCCAATGTATTTATCCGCCATTTCAGCGCCGGAAAAACCTTTGCCGTAAATATGGATGCGGCCATTCGAGCAGAACGGCAGGTCGTATTGTGATATCTGGTAATTCTTGGGCATATCCGGATAGAAATAGCTCTTCCGGTCGAATTTGCTGAATTCGGCGATTTGACAGGAGCACATCACGCCGGCGGCGACAGTTCGCATGATCGCCTCTTTATTCGGAGTCGGGAGTACGCCGGGATAGCCCATACAAACCGGGCATACCAGCGTATTCGGGGGCTCACCGTATTTATTCGGGCAGGAACAGAACATTTTGGTCTCAGTTCTGACCTGAATATGTACTTCCAGCCCGATCACTGCTTCATATTTAGACATAGCTCAACCCTTTCTTATCCAGACTTATCAACAAAAGATTACGTAATTTATATGCTAATGGCATAATTTCCAGTTTCCCCGAGATATAAATTTAATGAAGTTGCGGACATCAATCTGCACGGCAGCCGCAGAGTAAGCAGAATTCCCGTCAGGTTTTTGGATAATATTCCATATGATTACTTGCGGAAATTACGTTTTGAGGCTTGAAAAATTGCATCATGAAGACTTATTATTGCATGATACAATTTTAATCACACGAATATTGGAAATCAGAGTAACTTAATGAAAAGCTTGAAGATTGAAGGGCGTGCGCCGGTTAAAGGCGAAATTACGATAGGCGGGAATAAAAATGCCGTGCTGCCGATGATCGCGGCGGCGCTGCTTACCAGTGAGGAAATCATACTCGGCAATGTCCCTGATATTATTGACGTCAAAGTCATGCTGGAAATTGTCGCTCACCTTGGCGTCGAAGTTTCGTTCAGCAATCACGTTTTGCGGCTGAAGGCCGCCAATATTAAAACTACCTCAATTCCGCAGGGCTGGTGTTCGAAAGTAAGAACATCCATTCTGCTGGCCGGGCCGCTGGCTGTCCGCGCCGGGAAAGCCGAATTGTGGCCGCCCGGCGGCGATATTATCGGACGCCGCCGGCTGGACGGTCATTTCTATGGATTGCGGACCCTGGGCATCAATATTAATGCGGACGGCCTGACTTTCAAGTTTTCCGCGCATGAACGGTTGAAGGGCAGGGACCTGTTTCTCGACGAGGCCAGCGTCACCGCTACCGAACATATCCTGATGACTGCCGTCACCGCTGAAGGACAGACCATCATCCGCAACGCCGCCTCCGAACCGCACGTTACCGATCTGGCCGAACTCCTGATCAAAATGGGCGCGAAAATTTCAGGGCTCGGCAGCAATACACTGACCATTGACGGCATCGAAACGCTTCACGGTGCGGAGCACAATATTCAAGGCGACCATATTGAGGCAGGCAGTTTTATCGCGATGGGCGCCGCTACCGGCGGAGAACTGCTGATCAAAGGCACTGTTCCCCGGCATTACTGGATGATCCGCCGTGTTTTTGAACGCCTCGGCATAACCATTGAACTGCGCCCTGACTGCATTTTCCTGCCCGGCGGACAGAAACCCAAAGTCAAAACCGATTTCGGAGGTCACACTCCGGTCATTTCAGACGGTCCATGGCCGCAGTTCCCAAGCGACATGATGAGCTGCGCCATAGTTGCTGCCACTCAATCTAAAGGCTCTGTGCTCTTCTTTGAAAAAATGTTTGAGAGCCGTATCTATTTCGTTGACCGCCTGATCGGCATGGGCGCCAATGCCATTGTCTGTGATCCGCATCGCGTGGTAATCAACGGCCCGGCGCATCTGCACGGAACTTCCATGTCCAGCCCGGATATCCGCGCCGGAATGGCTATGCTGATTGCCGCCATGTGCGCCAAAGGCACCAGCATCATCCATGCCGGTGACGTTATCGCCCGCGGCTATGAGAATATCACCGAAAAAGTTCAGTCTATCGGCGGAAAGATCACACAGGTCAAGGTAGATTAAGCATCGCTCTTCAATTGGATAAACGCTCATTCTGCAGATGTTAAGAGTCAGTGATAAACATTTGATATTGGAGATCAATGCGGGGGCGCTTAATGGCTCATTCCCGTTATATCACTGACTCTTAATAAGCATTATACAGCCGGAAACTCATAATGTCAAGAGCCATTAGTCTATGCGTTTGAGCAGTTCCAGCCCTATAAAGCTATAAAGTTATAATATCCAGAACTTTAGCTGTATTGAAAGTCCCCGCCGCCCAGTCGGCAATCTCATTACGGATAACAACCAATCAATATTTTGGATCCCGCCCGGCGGGCCGCCGGTGGCATGTTGCGAGAAACAATTTTTTGTTTGCAGTCCCGAGACTGCGGGACGGACAGTTCCGGGTTCCCCCTTGCATCCCTCCTCCGGAACTTCAATTTGACGGCTAAAGTGGGATATTGGGG
>CAIPAT010000390.1 GCA_903863035.1 uncultured Lentisphaeria bacterium | reverse complement strand
CATCACCCATCACACATAACCCATCACCCATCACCCATCACCCATCACCCATCACCCATCACCCATCACCCATCACCCATCACCCATCACCCATCACCCATCACCCATCACCCATCACCCATAACCCATAATCCATAACAATCGCAGCAGAAGGCAAGATCCCTCGCGCCGGTGATTATGCATCCAGTAGCTGACGACACGACGGCTGTTGAATTCGTGAATTTTAAAAATATTTTCATTCTTTTTTGCCGAAAATCCAAATTGAACTATTGACATTATGTTAATCATCATCTATGCTATATACATAGATAGACATACATAAGGAAATGAAAAATGCTGAGTGATGTTAAGATTGAAACCATTTCTTGTGATCCGATATACCGGCAGATTGCCGATATATTAAAGAATAATATTATTTCGGGAAAATTGCCAAGTGGAACCCAATTGCCGCCGGAGCCGATATTAGCAGCGAAATTCAACACCAGCCGATTAACCCTGCGCAAGAGTTTGAATATCCTGGAAGATCAGAAACTGCTGGTTCAACGTAAAGGACGCGGCACATTTATTACTTATCAATCGCTTAAAAAATATCGCATTGCTATTTCCGGGATCGGGCTGGCTACAGAAGACCCTTTCAATTGGCATGTATTTGGGGGCATAAGTCAGGCGTTGGTCGATATTGAGAAAGAATTCGTTTTTATTGACAATAGTGGAGATGTGCTCGACAAATTTCACCACAGCAGGTGTGACGGCTTAATTGCGGTTGCCCCGGGATTAAGCCAGATCGCAAAATTTTGCACTACGGAATTTGACTCTATTCCTCTGGTGTTGCTAAATGTTCAGGATAAAAAGATCAGCAAAAGAAGAGTTTGCGTTGACGTGGAAAAGGGTTCCATGCGCACGGCGATGGAACATTTATCGAAATTAGGGCATCGCCGCATTGCATATATTACAAGAGAAGGCGATGAATTCAACCAAAGGGACCGCAATGCTTCATTTGTGAACTCAATCAAAGAGCTTGACCTGGATAACGCGCCTGATTTATATCAGTGCGGAGTGCATGGAGTATGGTTTTATGATATCGGCCGGGACCATGCCTTAAAATTATGCCAAATGAGCAATCTGCCTACAGCAATAGTCTGTCCGAATCAAACAATAGCGCTAGGTGCCTGGCAGGGAATAATTGAGTCAGGATTGAAAATCCCGGAAGACATCTCAATTATTGGATATGACGTGCCGGAATGGGCCAATCCATATCTGGCAACTCTGGTACAGCCGGAAATAAAAATGGCCGAAGCCGCCGGAGCATTGCTACTGGAACAGCTTAGGGGCGGAACTGTTCAAAATCAGGAAATGATTTTTAAAATCATGCTTGAAGAACGTAAAAGTTGCGCACCACCGCGGAAGCGTTAATTTTCGGCAAAATATCTTAGATCGAAAATACCGATTGCGAATAGTTTTAAATAAAGGTTATATATGAAGATTACCGGGACATTTCTGGATGAAATTACACACGATATCCCATCATTAAACTGGGATGAACAAGATTGGGATTGTGATTTTAAACTGATGAAGGCTGTCGGGATTGATAAGGCTATCATGATCCGCTGCGGCTGGAAGAATTGGATGACGTATCCTTCTAAGATACTAATGAAATATGAGAACGCAACAGTACCGTCAACTGATCTGATTGCAATGTTTCTGCGTCTTGCGGAAAAGCACGGAATTAAATTTTATTTCGGCACTTATTTTTCGGGACGGGACTGGCTGCTTGAATCTTATAATATTGAGCATGAATGTAACCTGATGCAATGGACCTGTCAGGAAGTATGGGATGAATATGGAAAAAACAGCCCGGCATTCGGCGGCTGGTATCTGTCTCAAGAAATTTCCACGGCAATATCCTGGCGGGTCGTCGAATGTTATAAGAAAGTCGGCAAGTTCTGTAAGGAAATTTCCGGCAATCTCCCGGTAATGATTTCGCCGGGTTTCAAAGGGGTTAAGGGCCAGGACATGGGGATTCCGTATGCCGAACGTCGGCAGAACGCAATAACTCCGGAAGAGCATCGCAAAGACTGGGACTGGATTTTTAACGAGATAAAAGGAGCAGTGGACGTCGTGGCGTTTCAGGATGGGCATGTAGATTTTGATGAACTTGAAATATTCCTGAAAATCAACAAAGAACTAGCGGATAAACACGGATTGACGCTGTTAACCAATGCTGAAACGTTTGACCGCGATATTCCCGGAGTTATGCCGCCGATCAAATGGGAAAAATTGCGGTTCAAATTGGAAGCCGCCCGAAAAGCAGGAATAACCGAAGGGATTACATTTGATTTTGCGCATTTTCTGAGTCCGAACTCCTGTTATCCGCAGGCGAAAAGCCTGCTGAAGCAATATTGCATATGGGCCGGAATCAATTATAAAAGTTAAAAAAAGGTGAATGGACAAATGAAAACTCAACTATTAACTAGAAAGGTGAATGGACAAATGCGTAGCCAAAAAGGTTGTAATTCTGGGATATTTACGCTCATAGAACTCTTGGTAGTCATAGCTATCATAGCTATTTTGGCTTCAATGTTGTTGCCGGCGCTGGGCAAAGCCAGAGAAAAGGCACGACAAACTTATTGTTCATCAAGCCTGAAACAGTTGGGGTTGGTCGTATCTAATTATAACCTAAATTATAATGATTATTTGCCTGCTTGTGTAGACTATAATCGAGGAAGCAACAGCACATATGTTTGGCCTTTTTTAGGCACTTTCAATCTTAAGTACATAAAAAAAGATGATATTTGGAGCAAGGGTTGTCCATCCTATCCTCCGTCAGTGCTGAAAGATGCAGGCTCATGTTATGGATACAATAAGTATCTAGGATCTTACAAATCAAATGGTACTTTAGATGCCGATAATTATGGATATACAAAAATAACCAGAATAAAATCTCCATCAAAAAAATTTATGGCTGCTGACTCGAAAAGAATTTCTTGGGGTTGGGTAAGATATTATTTAAACCCGTCTGCAGATGATACTGCATGGTTATGGCACGGTCTCGCTGTCAACGTCCTGTATATTGATGGACATATTTCTGTTCGTAAGGTCTCAGAATTCTATTTGGCTTCAGATGGAGTAGGTGCTAATGCCTTAGCTGACCAAAATATGCGCCCTGATAAGTGAGCTTCTTGCAAAATTGTCAAAAATGTTAAATTTTTCGTAAAGGTAACTTTATGAAACTAAACTTATACAGAAAAAGATAGAGAGGAAAGATGAAAAAATACTACCTGTTAATGTGCTTGATTTTTTTATTATCAGCAAACTGGCGTCTCTCGGCGGGTGTTACACTTGTATCGCAGGGAAACCCTACGGCTCAAATCGTTATTAGTAAAACAGCAAGCGACCAAATCAAGAATGCGGCAAAAATTCTTTCGCAATACGTCGAACTTGCGACAGGGGCGAAAATTCCAATTTTGACTGAGGATAAACTTGCGCAATACCATAAAGGGTTCACTGTACATGTCGGACAGACGGAATTCTCGTTGGCGCAGAATATTCTTCCTAAGGGACTTGACGATGACGGTTTTGTCATCGTCTCGAAAGGGCAAAGTATTATAATTCTCGGGCCAAGCGATTACGGAACAGAGTTTGGAGTCTATGATTTTCTTGAACAGTACGTCGGCGTACGCTGGCTAATGCCTGGTACTAACGGAACGGATATTCCGCAAATTAGCACAATTGTGATCCCTGAATTAAAGAGAAGCGATGCGCCGGTTTTCTTTTCACGATTGATAAGCGGTATGCAATGGTTGACTAACCAGCCAGGGTTACAAACCGAATGGGCAAAATTTAACCGCATGCATGGACGAGTTAACTTCCATCATAATTTAAACAGTCTTTTTCCCCCAGAAACGTATGCCAAAAATCATCCGGAATTTTATCCTATGAAAAAAGGGACGGCTCGTTATTCTCCGAAAGACAACAACGACTTTCAGTGGCAACCGTGCTTTACTGCGCCGGGAATAATTGATGAAGCGGTGAAGAACATCATTCAATATTTTAATGAGCATCCATTGGAAAAGTCATATTCCCTTGGAATTAACGATTCCGGATTCTTTTGCCAGTGTCCTGGCTGTCTTTCAAAGATATCCGGAAAGAAAAACTTTATTAACGATATTGATTATTCCGATCTTTATTACGATTGGTGCAATAAGGTTGTTGAAGGGGTGTTAAAAGTACACCCGGATAAATGGTTTGGTTGTCTTGCTTATCACAATGTCGCATCTGCACCGGTGAACGTGAAACTTCATCCACATCTTATTCCGTATTTGACGCAAGATCGAATGATGTGGATTGATGAAAATATAAGATCGAGAGGAAAAGCGGCAACCGAGGCATGGGCAAAAGTATCGCCGGCAATCGGGTGGTATGATTATATTTACGGATCCCCATATTGCATTCCCCGTGTATATTTTCATCACATGCAGAAATATTTACAATACGCAAAATCACAAAGAGTAAAAGCACTCTATGCGGAATCGTATCCGAATTGGGGCGAGGGGCCGAAGTCATATGTAACGCTCCGATTGTGGTGGAACCCGGACCAGGATGTCGATAAAATGCTTCAAGAGTGGTATGTTCGTTGTGTCGGGGAAGACGCTGCGCCATACCTGGAAAAATATTATGGGATATGGGAACGGTTTTGGACCAAAGATATTCTCACGTCAATGTGGTTCATTAAGGGAAGTGATAACGCTGAGTGGCTTCCGTTTCATGATGTGGAATATCTTGCAGATGTAAAAAAGGAAGATATTTTGGAAAGCAGGAAACTTTTAGACATATGCGCGAGCAAGTGCAAGACCAGTAAACAGAAAGCGCGTTTGGAAATACTTGAAATGGCGTTCCAGTATTATGAGACATCAGCTCTTACATATCTTAATGACATGGAAATGAAGGCGAAGCCTATTACAAGCGAATCCGATGCTATAAAGGCACTTCTGGTCTATGAAAATATTGCCCACTTGACACAAAAACGCATGAAACTCGTAACGAAAGTCTTTCAAAATGATCCCATCCTTGTCCATCCCTGGAAATTATCTAGAGGCAAGACTGCTGAGCCGGTTTGGGGTTTGCAAGGCCTGTCCAGATTAAGTTTATGGTATAAGGAAGGAAGTCTATTCCAAAAGCGAGTTCAGGAATTGCTTCAAAAATCCGATAATGAAGAATTACGGAAGGCATTATTGGAAATGACCGCCTCTCCAAAATTAATTATTGAGTTGACAAATGGTAAATTTCCTGTGATAACAGAAAATGCTTCTTTCGAGTTAGACAATGCATCGGGATGGATTCGCTGGCTAAAGCCTGAAGAACGACCTGTTGGTAAAATGATAATTTGCAAAGATGTGGCGCACAGCGGAAAAGTAAGCATGCTGTGCGATGGGATGCTCCGCGGAGCACCCTTTCAAACAGTTGATCTAACACCGCCTGCCAACGAAAGTTATTGTGCATTGGCGTGGAGTTATATTCCTCTTGGGCAGGATGTAAACTTAGGACACGCCGAAATTAAAATTGAATTATTAGAAGGAAGCGGGAAGGTATATCTTACGGCCACCAAACCAATTTATCCTATACCAGGGGAATGGGTTCCGACAGTATGTGGTATTGATATTCCTAAATCTAAAATAATACCTGCGAAGATTAGACTATTACTTATAGTTAACGATTTTCAACAAGGATGTGGAAAGATATACTTCGATGATGCAGGTATTTATAAGATAAAATAAGAACTTATGGTGGGGGGTTATATAATGCACATGATAGAATGAAAGACCTGCTACATACGATTTTATAATGTATTGTTAATTTTTAGTCCGGAATAAAACACAATGGAGACGGCATGTCTGAATATAAAACAGATATTCTTATTATTGGCGGCGGAGCTGGCGGTTGTGCCGCTGCGCTTAGCGCATGTTCGCTTGGATTGAATGTGATAATGACGGAGGAGACTGACTGGGTTGGAGGACAATTAACATCTCAGGCTGTACCGCCGGATGAGCATTCCGCCATTGAAACTCACGGTTGCACTGGACGGTATCGAGAATTCCGCAATAGAGTTCGGCAATATTACAGGGACAATTACCCGCTGAAGTCAGAATCGAAAAAAGATCCTTATTTTAACCCAGGCAAAGGAAGCGTGTCGAAATTATGCTTCGAACCGCGCATCGGCGTAAATGTACTTGAGCAAATGATGTCTTATTCTATTTCTTCGAATAAATTGAAAATAATTTTGAATTGCAAGCCGGTTAGCACGGAAACAAATGATGATAAAATTATCAGCGCAACACTAAAAAATACGCAAACTGGAGAAAACTATTTCATAGAAGCGGCTTATATATTGGACGCGACCGAATTGGGCGATTTGCTGCCCATGTCTGGAACCGAATATGTAAGCGGAGCAGAGTCCGTTGATGAAACCGGAGAACCTCATGCCGTATCCGGTCCTGCGCAGCCGGACAATGTACAATCGTTCGTTTGGTGCCTCGCTGTAGGATATGATTCTGAAGGCAGTCATGTAATTGACAAGCCGGAAAATTATAAATTCTTCAAGGATTTCATTCCGGAAATGAATCCGTCCTGGCCAGGGCGTTTATTAAGCTGGACGTATTCGCAGCCGAGGTCTCTCACCCCTTGTTTGTCAGGGCTGGGGCTGAAAGGGCTTCCGCTGACAACCCAGGGAACTTTTGACTTCTGGCGTTACCGCCGCTTGTTGTACGCCGATCATTATGAAGCGCCCATCGATGAAGTCACTCTGATCAACTGGCCGCAGAACGACTATGCAAACGGGAATATCATAGACAAGCCTGAGTCTGAAATCAAAAAACATTTACAGTCTTCGCAGGAGCTATCCTTAAGCTTGCTTTACTGGATGCAAACTGAATCTCCAAGACCAGACGGGGGAGCCGGATACCCTGGATTGTATCCTCGACCAGATGTGACAGGAAATGAACTAGGACTGGCGAAATATCCGTATATTCGTGAATCCAGGCGCATCAAGGCTGTGTTTACAATAACAGAACTCCATGTCGGGAAAGACGCTCTGGGAAACCGTTCCCCACACTTTGAGGATAGTGTTGGGATCGGTTCCTATGATATTGATCTTCATCCTTCTGCCAACGGATGCAATTATATACATCTTGACGCAGTGCCATTTCAGATTCCTTTACGTAGCCTGATTCCTGTCCGCATGAAAAATCTTATCCCTGCATGTAAAAATATCGGAACAACCCATATTACCAACGGATGCTACCGGCTTCACCCCGTCGAATGGAATATCGGCGAATCTGCGGGGCTT
>CAIPAT010000389.1 GCA_903863035.1 uncultured Lentisphaeria bacterium | reverse complement strand
CCTGAACTTTTAATTGACGGATAAAATGACGAAAGTTATCCATTGCATTGCGGAGCATTTTTCATGTTCATAATTAGAAACTTATGAACACGACTATGTAAAAATATTTCTAAAAAAACAAGAAAATGACGGATAGTAGTACGAAAAGCACGAACTAAAGCAGGAAAATAAATACCAGTCAGCGGATGTTTGCGTGGAACGCAATCATCCGCTGACTCATGTTTTTGCTTTTTTCGTGAATTTTCGTGTGGTTCGTGGTTAAACTGTATTTCTCCGCGCCTCGCTAACTCTCGAGTTAGTTCCGCGACTGCGGGATGCCCGCTGTGGTAAACCCGGCTGTTTTTCCCGCTTTCAATTTTCCGATCAGGCTTTGCGCAATTTTATTTCCAGTTCATAACCAAGCGCGGCCGCATATCTGCGCAGGGTGGACAGACTCGGAGAATGTTTATCGGTCGGGGATTCAATCCTGGCAATGGACGGCCTGCTGGTGTGCATTATCTTTGCCACGTCCTCCTGGGTCATTTTGGCTTTTTTGCGGGCTTTCAGGAATTCATCAAGCAGCTGCAAATCCGGGTCCGGCTGTTCGTACAGACGTTTTACGGCCGAATCTTCAAGCATCTTTTTCTTCAGTTGTTCATGTGTGAGCATTTTTTGACTCCTTCATTCTTTTTATGGCGATTTCCAGCTCTCTATCCGGGGTTTTCTCCGTTTTCTTGACAAAACAATGCAGCAACTTAATTTCATACCCAGAAAGCGTGAAGTAGAACACCCGTCCTATTCCTTCGGCGGCTTTAAGCCTCAATTCAAAGAGTCCGCCTTTCAACGCCTTTGTATGCGGCATTCCCAGATTAGGGCCGTAAAGTTCCATTCTGTCGGCCAGCAGCAGGAATCTTGCTTGTATGCCTTCCGGCAGGTTCAAGATATCTTCCTGAAGATTGTCGCTGTAATATGTTATTTTCCATCTCATCTTCAAATTGTACCATATTTGTTACAAAAAGTCAATAGATAAAACAAAGAATATTCACAAAAAATAAATCTACAAATACATTCTCCCCGCAGAGGGCTTAGGAGCTGTCAAGAAATAAACTTGACAAGTCTCGCGAAATATCCCGAAGAGATTTTGGGAATTGCCGGTAAGGCGCATACCTGAAGGTATGTAACGAACCGGCAAACACAAAGGCATTCGGGAGAAGCGCGAAGTTGTAAAGGTTATTTCTTTACGGCTCCTTAGAGACCTTATAGTAAAATCAGCAGTCATTAACCACGAACCAATTAGCGCGGCATAGCCGCACCCCAAAAAAATCATTTTAATACACTTTAACCACGAAAAGCATCCCGCAGTCGCGGGACTAACCAGAGAGTTAGCGAGGCACGAAAAAAGGCAAATACAGTCTCACCATGAAGAACATGAAGGTAATGAAGAAGGGGATGGAACTTACGAACTTTTTTCAGGTTGCGGCAATGGCTCTATCATCAGTTTTTTAATGCGGAAGCCGTTGGCGTGGATGAACGCTGCAACAGTATCAAGTCTTGGCTGGTGTTTGCGTCCGAGCATCCGGCTTATGGCAGAAGTGGTGGTGCCCATGCGTTCGGCGATTTGCGCCTGAGTGAGTTTAGAGCGTTTGCGGGCTTCCAGCATGGCGCGAAGGATGGCATATTCTTCATCCAGTTCGTCATATGCCGCCTTGAACGCGGGATTTTTCATTTCGCGGGCCAGATCCTGTTCCGGCTGCCATTCAATGACTTCAATTTTATCGGTTTTGCGCATTTATCCACTCCTTCAGGCGCTTTTGCGCCAGTTCCAGTTCATGATGCGGGGTTTGCCGGGTTTTTTTAACAAACGTCCGCAGTATAAAACCTAAAAAAAGCAGTCGAGTCAGTGTGCCGTGGCTGTGCTGCGATTTTGAGCGCCGCTGTGGTAACCACTGCAAGTTCAAAATCACTGTGCAGACATGGTGCAATGGCCGACCCGGAGGGTTGAACACTGTATTTCTGGTAATTCAAATCAATAAAATTTCTTTGAATTTTCATAAGACGTTTTTTAAAGACAAAATAAAACCCAAGTAAAGGTTCAACTGCTTTTAGGTCAATATTTCTTCTTTGTCTTTGATTACGGTAGCATACATAACTCGACCTATGCCTTCGCGTCCTCGTCCGCGCAGTTCCCAGATACCGCCACCCAGCTGCCGTCCGTATGGCATCGGCAATTGCGGTCCGTAATCTCTGACCATCAGCATCAGACGTTTGCATCCAGCACGGATTCCGTCCGGCAATTCTTCGATTTCCTCTTGCGCCCGGCGGTTGCAAAAGATAATTTTATACATATCAAAAGCTCTTTATTTATATGTTATAATATAGCAAACTTGCTAACTTTTCAACCTTGTTTTGTAAAT
The DNA here is from genome assembly GCA_903863035.1 of uncultured Lentisphaeria bacterium. Taxonomy (GTDB): domain Bacteria; phylum Verrucomicrobiota; class Lentisphaeria; order Victivallales; family Victivallaceae; genus CAIPAT01. The sequence continues at coordinate 26,799 of CAIPAT010000389.1, read as the reverse complement.
TAATCAAAAATATTCCCATTGCCTTTTGGCAACACAGAGTAAAATTTAGCATAATTATTGAATATAAGCAACAGTGGAAAATTGAAAATGGGAAAACAGAATAGTTAGCAGGACACGAAAAAAGGCAAATACAGTCTCACCATGAAGGACATGAAGGTAATGAAGAAGGGGATGTTTTTCGTGGTAAACATGTATTTGTATTCTCAGCAATGCAGTGGCAAACTTCCGTCACTTTAGCCGTCAAATTGAAGTTCAGGAGGAGGGATGCAAGGGGGAACCCGGAACTGTCCGTCCCGCAGGGCGGGATCTGCAAACAAAAAATTGTTTCTCGCAACTCGCCACCGACGGCCCGCCGGGCGCGATCCAACGGTCCCGCAGTCGCGGGATTGGTCGCCAAAGGCGAAATCCCTAAAGCCGGTCAGACGACCGGCGCTCCCAGGTTTAACTTCATTATCCCGCGTCTGCGGGATGAAGTGTATTTGTTCTTTTTCGTGTCTTGTCTTCTTTTCGTGCTTTTCGTGTTTTTCGTGGTGAAGTGTATTTAACAGTTTCTTTTGGTTGCGGCTATGCCGCGCTAAGCCCTTCATGGTGAAACTGTATTTTTGGATTTACTTTCGTGGATTTTCGTGTGGTTCGTGGTTAAGCTGTATTTCTCCGTGTCCTGTGGTAAACACTGCCCCATGTATTTATGACGATGTGGTTAGCGTGCTTACGCCGGTTTCAGGATTTTCATTTCTTCACTGAAGCAGACGCCCTGGAGCTGGGTGATGCTGTGCAGAATGTCGCACCCTTTCGGGCATAAGGTCAAATCGGTCAGGAAGGTTGGAATGATACAGCACTTGATGCCGGCGGCGGCGGCGGAGATGGCGCCGCGCGGGGAATCTTCCACCGCAATGCATTCATCGGCATTCAGGCCTAACACTTTCAGCGCGTTCAGATACAATTGCGGGGATGGTTTGGCTTCATCATTCTCGTCCCGTGCGATAATTGCTTCAAAGAAGTTCACCAGCCCGGTAGATTCATGAATGCGGTCGAAACGCTTCCGCGGCGCACCGGTAACAACCGCCAGGCGGAAGTTGGCGGCGAGGACGGCGAGGGTTTCGCGGACATGCGGCATGACCTGCACGCCGAGCGCGATGTCGGCCCAGAATACACCGTCGCGGCGTTCCAGCACTTTATCAATGATGGCTGGCGCGATACCAATTCTTTCGGCGATCTTGCGTGAGGTTTTCGATCTGCCCAGATAGCCGTTAGCCCAGATTTCCGGGGTAAGGCTGACCCCCGCGGCGGCAAACGCCATGCGGGTGGCTTCATAATACATTTTTTCCGTATCAACTAACACGCCGTCACTATCGAAAAGAATTGCCCGAATCATAAATCCTGATATCCCGCAGTTGAACAATACAACTGTTTAATGTTAAAAATAAAAACCATTAAAATCGACTTTAAATATACACCGGAAAATGGAAAATTGAAAGTGGGAAAACAGAATAGTTAGCAGGACACGAAAAAAGGCAAATACAGTCTCACCATGAAGAGCTTAGCGCGGCATAGCCGCAACCAAAAATACACCTTGACCACGAAAGGCACGAAAATTCACGAAAGTAAATCCAAAAATACAGCTTCACTATGAAGGGCATGAAGGGAGTGAAGTAAAACCTGGGAGCGCCGGTCGTCTGACCGGCTTTAGGGATTTCGCCTTTGGCGACTAATCCCGCGACTGCGGGACCGTTGGATCACGCCCGGCGGGCCGCCGGTGGCATGTTGCGAGAAACAATTTTTTGTTTGCAGGGGAAACCCGGACAGTTCCGGGTTCCCCCTTGCATCCCTCCTCCTGAACTTTTAATTGACGGATAAAATGACGAAAGTTCTCCATTGCATTGCGGAGCATTTTTCATGTTCATAATTAGAAACTTATGAACACGACTATGTAAAAATTTTTCTAAAAAAACAAGAAGATGACGGATAGTAGTATGAAGTGAGTGAAGGAAAACCCGGGAACGCCGCTCTCCGTAGCGGCTTTAGGGCAGGCAACCGGGGTTTCATCTGGTGTTTTTGAGCCATCTGGAGAATGCCGCGGGGCTGGAAAAGCCGAGTTCTCCGGATATTTGCTTCTTGTTTTTGCCTTTGGCCGCGAGTTCATGGAATTTCTCCTGCCGGCATAAGTTGATAAAGGCCAGCACCGAACTGCCGGTAACGTCTTTGAAGACTTTGGCAAAATGGAATTTACTGTAACCGGCAATATATGCGAGTCTGGCGATATCGAGATTCCTGCCGCCGGTTTCCCGGATATGTCCGACAATGGCGTTGATCACGGTTTGATGATGCAGTTCAGTCGGCCTATCCTCCACGCCCAGCGACTTATTGTAACCGGCCTTGCATAATTCCAGCAGCAGTCCGGCAAAGGCATGTTTGACCAGTATGCTCAGAAAATTTTTATCCAGCGGCTCATCAGCCGTCAGTTCATCCCAGGCATTGATAAACGCCAGTCCAGCATGGTTGTAACTGCTGAAAGTATAGTTGAACTCATTATTGCCCTGGCCTCGGCGGGTTGTCCTGCCGCAGGGCGTACTGGTAAAAATGGTCTTGTTGGCGATCCTGAACCACAGATGTCTGAAGTCGCCGCCGGAAGGCGGATAGTAGTAATCATGCTCTTCATTCGCATCCAGCAGGAATATGGTTCCCGGCCGGCTTTGATAAGTAACGCCTTCAAGCGTAAAATAACTGACGCCGGACAACACCATCATCACTTCCCGGTGCTGGTGAGATTCGCTGTTTCGGGTAATCCATTCCAAGTATTCCTTATCAGGTCTGGCTGGCGGAAGTTCTGAATTTGCGGAAGATACTAAATGCCATTTTGAGCATGATAAAAGTACAGGCAGATCATCTTCACTGAAATATGCGTTTTTCACGGCAATTCCTCAATTATAGCAAGAATGGTTAAGTTTTAGCACTAAATAATAATTGACGAAAAGGATAATTGCAAGTATAATCCAGTTAAGAATTAAATTTTATCAGTCATCTCTTTTTAACAATTTGCAGCAAAGGACGGAAATCATGTACGAAATGGGCAAAGCGGAAATCGATGCGGTCATTAAAGTATTAAAAAGCAAACAATTCATGCGCTATCGCGGCGGCGAAGGCGGTTTTACGGAGACGTTTGAACGCGACTTGTGTGCTAAATTCAATATTTCCCATGCGCTGACGGTCAACAGCGGCACCAGCGCACTGATCTGCGCCCTGGCGGCAATGGGCGTCGGCCCCGGCGATGAAGTCATTGTTCCGGCGTATACCTGGGTCGCCAGCGCACTGGCCCCGCTGGCAGTCGGCGCAGTACCGGTGATGGCCGATATCAATGAGACCATGACCATTGATCCGGCGGATATCGAACGCAAAATCACCAAATACACCAAAGCGATTATTCCGGTGCACATGACCAATCTGGCCTGTGATATGAACGCCATTATGAAAATCGCGAAAAAGCATAAACTGCTGGTGTGCGAAGACGCCTGCCAGGCGGCCGGAGTCTCATATAAAGGCAAGCGGCTGGGAACGATCGGCCATACCGGGGCCTACAGTTTCAACCAGTTCAAAAATATCACCTGCGGCGAAGGCGGCGCGGTTGTTACGAATGACGACCGAACTTACGAACGTTCGCTGATGTATCACGACGCCGGAGCTTTCACCCGTAATTACGCGTCTTCAGTAAAAGAACCGTTTTTTCCCGGCGTCAATTACCGCGTGTCTGAAATTCTGGGTGCGATCCTGGGCGAACAGTTGAAACGGCTGGACGGCATTCTCGCCAAACTCCAGGCACGGCGTAAAATCATGGTTGATATTTTTGCAGGAACGGATAAATTCAAAGTAGTGGAACATAATGATGAGGCCAATGCCGTCGGACTGGATATAATATTCGACAGCCCCAAAAAAGCGCTGGCATTTAAAGAAAAACATAAAATCGGTTTGCTGATTGAATCGGGAAGACACGTTTATACCAACTGGGAACCGTTGCTGGAACAGCGTTCGTTTCATCCCAAAATGAATCCGTTCAACTGGACGCAGCGGAAAATTGTTTATACTCAGGACATGTGCAAAGATACCCTCGAAATTCTTTCCCGTTCGATGAACATCGGCATCCCTTACGGGATGAACAAAAAAGACGTTAAAGCTTGCGCGAAAAAACTGATTGCATAAAATGTTGAATAAACGGAATATCACAATTGTCGGCTTCGGCGACTCCATTACGGAGGCGGTCATCGGGGTACCGGATGAAAATAACAGATGGCTCAATATTCTGAGGGAAAAACTTTCAGCAGAATTTAAGCAGTATGAGTTTACTGTTGTTAATTCCGGCATCGGCGGAAATTCCGCACGGGAAGCGATGGCGCGCTTTGAAAAAGACGTAGCGGCAAAGCAGCCGGATTTTGTAATATTGGAATTTGGCGGCAACAATGAAGATCTCGCCAATCCGGGACGGATAGTTCCACTGGAAGAATTCAAAACTCTTTTGGACCTGTACAGACAGGGGCTGGCGGCCAAAACTAAAACAATAATTGTGACATTTCCGCCAGTGCTGGATGATTTGCATGCCTACGGGAAAAATCCGGCCTTTAAAGCGCATTATCAGCAAACCGGCGGGATTGACAAATCGGTGGAGCCTTACCGGGAGATAACCCGGGAATTCGCAAGCAAAAATGGTTTCCCGGTTTATGATTTTCATAAAGAACTGCTTGCATTGGGGCAGTTGAATGGCAGAATGACTTATACAATGACTGACGGTATTCACCTGACCGGGCACGGCAATGAGATTCTTGCTCAAGGTGTATTTAAGGTTTTGAAAAATATGTTACAAATCGAGGGTTAAAAAATGTCATCAATGAATAATGGATTGAAAGCCGGTTTCGGACGCACTGATGTAACTCCGGAATTAGGGGTGAGGCTCGGCGGATACGGCACCAAAGAACGTCCGGCGGAAGAGATTAGCGACCATCTGCATTCGACCGCGATGGTACTGGAACAGGGCAGCCTGACGGCCGCAGTGATCAATCTCGACTGGATATGTATTGATGAAGCAATCGTTGAGCGCATCCGCCAAGGGGTCAATCAACGCACCGGAATCCCGGAAAAGAATGTTTCTGTATGCACTACTCACAGCCATTCCGTGCCGAACACGCTGAATTTCTGGGGGTGGGGAGAACAGGAAGACGCTTATATCGACTCCGTCCTGCCGGAAGTGATCCGGTCGGTCGAGCTGGCGAAGCAAAACCTGTGTGAAGTCAAAGCCGGGTTCGCCTTCACCGAAAGTCTGGCTGGAGTCAACCGGCGCAACATCACGGAAAACGGCGGTTTCAATTTCGGAGCCGATCCCAATGGCTCTTTCGATCCGACCATGACAGTAGTGCATTTCAAGTCTGAAGCCGGCGACGCCGGCATTCTGGTGCATTACGGAGCGCACGGCACTGCGATGGGCTGCAACCGCCTGGTGTCGCGTGACTGGTGCGGCGTGATGAAAGACCGCATCGAGTCGGAGTTTGCCGCGCCGGTGCTGTTTTTAAACGGCGCCATCGGCGATGTCGGTCCCCGCATCAACCATCGCTGCGGCAGCGGACTTTCAGCCGGCGGCGGTGACGGCATCCATGCGGTCCGCGAAGTCGGCTACCGTGCCGCCACTGACGCGATCCGGGCGCTGCTGTCGATCCATGAATGGCGCAGCGAACTTAAACTTGAAGTATTGACAGAAGACATTTTCCTGCCTTATGCCCCGCTGACGCCGCTGGCGGACGCCGAACGGGAAAAAGCCAAATGGGAACCCAGGCAAGAGGAGTGGGGAACTCCAATGTGTGAATATAAGCATAACAGCGCGGTCATTGAAGCCCATAAGCAGCCATTGCTCAAAGGCAGAAACTTCACTCAGACTATCACCTGCCTCGGACCGTTGACCATCGTGCCGATGCCGGGCGAGATGTTCTCCGGCATTTCTCTCCGGATCCGACAAGGCAGTCCGTTCCAGTACACGCTTTGCTGCAGCGTGTCGAACGGCTCCGTAAGCTATCTGCCGACCCGTGAAGCGCGGCATCGCGGCGGTTACGAATGCTGGGTGGGAAAGGCCTGCAGCGCCTATCTGCTGGCGGATAATATTGACGACGCACTGGTTGAACAGAATTTGAAACTGCTGCGTAAAATTCCAGGATGCTGAGTTACTACAGCGTTATCAATACTGTTTCCAGCGGCGACAGCTCCTTTGCGCCAATAACTGGATTGCTGCACAAAACTGCACTGGCGGCGAAATTCACCGCCAGGATGTAAAACACGCCGTCCGCGCCTTTGATTTTAACGGCTTTTATTTCGTCATTGCCGGTTGCCAGCGGCTCCGCCTCAATTGTGCTTTCGCCAATACCGACCGCAAACGCCTGATCGAACAGCAGCGCATGCGCCGGATATTCCCGGTTGCCGGTGATGCACGGATGGCATATTTCGTCACAGTACAGGTTTCTGCCGGCGCGGCCGTAGCTATTGCCGAAAACTTCAACCTGGCGGCTGCCGGGGCGGTGAAGTGTCAGTCCGGCAATGCCGTAAATTCCGGAGATACTGACCTGATCTTCAATGGTTATGTCACGTCCGCTGACGGTAACGTTTTCCTGCTGTTTGTTAACACCTTCAATTGACGCGGTCCCGCCGTCAAAACGGTAATTCCTGGTACATCCGTTGAAGATGTCGTTCGGCACATTGTAAAACAAGCCTTTTACGCTTTTAAGAATAATCCGGTTAACCGTCTTTGCGCGTTGAAAAACAACCATTGTCGCATCGTCGGGAAGCGCAAATACAGCAATATCTTCCTTCGCCGTTATCTCATTCGCCTGACCTTCGGCAAGGTGCGAGTCCGAATGCCATTCCAGCCGCCCGGCAGTTTTGAAGCCGCCGGGAAATTTAGTATCACGGTATTCCGCTACTCCGGCATAATTGATCAGTCCCAGGCCGGCGATTTCCCCGGTCATATTCCACTTCCATTCCGCCAGACTGGAGGCGGCGGAAGGAAGACACATTCCGGACGGGCGCTGCGCGGCTTGCCATACCCATGACGCCGCCCGCCGTGGTCCTTTTTCCAGCATCGCGCCATGAAACAGATCATACCAGCCGCCGCAGACAGGCGCGGAAACCAGCGGGCCGGCCGCCGCAAAATCATTGTATTTCCGGCGCCAGTAAGCGCCCATGGAAAGTGTTACTGCTCGATCACCCTCAAGTCGTTGAAAATAGAGCGGAGATTTATCTTTGAACTCCGCCAGCCGGCTGCCGAGAAATGAACCGTCCGCATTGCCGTCCTGTTCCATGGCGACCTGCTTCAACCAGCCTTCTTCCAGTTCTCTCGTGTCTTCGCCGTATTTATCCTTCATCAGCAGCCACATCGGAATCGCGTAATCCTGGCAATAGCAGTAGCGCACCCGCGTATCGCCGCCGATCCGCCATAACCGGCCATCGCTGAAAGTACACAATTTTATCAGCCGCCATAACTCCGGAACATGATGATATAACGCTTCCGGGACGGTAATCCCCTTGTTTTTGCAACTGAAATGCAGCATGGCGATATTGGACATGCAGATGACCATGTATCCGACATTCAGGTAGCCGTGATGGTGCAATCCGTAATGCTCCGTGAAATTCGGCCCGATATGCCACTCTTTCAGCGGTTTTCCGTCAATCAGCGTCATGTCATCAGCGTCAGCCGGAATGGAGATTCCGTTAAGTAAAAAGCTGTTCGCTTTTTCCAGATATTCATTCCGCCGCGGAGCGTCCGGATACATCATGGCAGTGCGAAACAGCACACAGCCGTTCCAGATATTGCTTTCCGGCCTGTTTTTCCCTTTTGTCCCGTCAATTTCGGCGACCACCTCATAGCTGTCCAGATGCCAGTCGCTTTCGGCCAGCAGCATTTTCTTCAGCGCCTCGCGGTCATCCGGCGTCAGATATTCATCCAGCGCTTCAACGCCGTGCATCATCCGCTCTATGCACAGCGGGCTGATCCAGGTCAGTCCCCAGGACTCTCCATCCAGCGCCTTTTCCGTTCCAGCCAGATGCGTCCGCAGGGAGAAGCGCAGCAGCCGCAGCGCATAATCCCGCAACTGTTCGCGGGCCATCCCGATCGCCGTCTCATTCAACTCCGGGTCTGCCGCCAGCACGGCCAGCGCGGCAAACGTGGTGGTGTTGGTCTGCTGCGACCAGTGTCCGTGATCACCGTAACCGCAACAGGCTATGTCGTCACGGCCGGGGGGAAAGTATAATACCCCGGATAAAGATTTTATCCATTTCTGTAACATTTCAAGGTAAACCGCGTTCAACGACTTCATGGTCATGTTCTCCTGTAATATGTTACTCTGTCCGCCATATAAATAATTATATCTTTCATTTGCACGGATTGAAATGGAGGAAAATCCGACTTTATTATATAATTATCTTAATAATCGTATTATTTAACAATATATACTCTATTAGGTTGAAAATTTAACATAGATGAGTAGGATTGTGGATTGGATTTTTTCGATCCGACTGACAGGCGATATAAATATCGCCGGAAGAAGGAACGGAAAAATACGGTCGCAAGACACTCATCCCGCGCCTGCGGGATTGCGATCTTTTGATTTTGGATTCGCACTCTTCGAGGCCTTCGATACCCCGGTATCGGCAGCCTCTCAGAATACGAACCAATTCTCAAAATCTTTGCAATCTATGTTAAATTTTCAACCTAATAGAGTATAATTAGTAATGAAATTAAATGCATCAATAATCGAAGAAGCAGTTGCCATAACGGAAAAACTGCTGGGTATAAGTGTTACCGTGGTTGACAATCAGGGGGCGTTTCATACTCCCGCCGGGATGATTCTGTTTCCAGTAAACCGCCAGTCGCACCAGAAGGTATCAGTATGCAGTATTGGGTTCAATCATCAATGCATTGAACACTGCCGGTATGCGATGAAACAGAAATGCAGCAAGCTTGAACATGGTTTTGTCGAAACCTGCTGGAAAGGTGTTACCGAGCTGGTGATCCCGATCCGCCGGGACGGCGAACTGCTCGGAATGTTTTATGCCGGGTCATGGCGTCTGACAGGTTCAGTTCCGCCGCAAGGTCTGCCGAAAGCTTTCAAACCTGCGTTTGCGGCGCTGCCGGAATTGGATGCTTGTAACGGTGAACTTCTGCAAAAAGTGCTGGAACTGCTGGTCGACGGGATAGTGCGGCGGCTGGATGAACTGAAATATTCCCCTGCCCCGGAGTCAACCCGCACCGGCAGAATCCGGGCTTTTATCCGGCAGCATGCCGCCGGGCCGGTTGGCATAGATGAACTGGCCGCCCATCTGGGACTTTCGCGTTCAAGCACCAGCAGACTGCTGCAGGAGAACTTCGGATGCGGCCTGATTAAACTGCTCCATGAAGAACGGATCATGCGCGCGCGGACATTGTTAGCAGGAACAACTGAAACGCTCGCCGCGATTGCGGTCGAGGTCGGGTTTAACGACGAATATCATTTCAGTAAAGTCTTCCGCAAAATGACAGGGATGCCCCCGGGCCTTTTCCGCCGCCAGGCGCTCTCCAGCTAATCACGCCAGCAACAGCAGTGAACAAAGATTTGACTTATCTTTTAAGGTAAAACCCGCACTAACCGCTTTGTCATGAATGAGTGCAGCTTGGAAGACTGTATTGATTTAAGCTCTGAAAACATCGTTGTTGCGCATATTCCCAGGTCATTCAGCACGCGATGCGCCTTCGGGGAAGAGACTGTAGCTAAAAGATGTTCCAGCAGGTTGAGCAGGTCTCGTTCTTTGATCCGTCCATCGGTAACTGAATTTTGAATATCTGCCAGATAGGCAGGCATCAGTTTTGCGAGAATTCGCACATGCCGGTTGTCCTGCCTCCCTGCCTGTATGAGATCTGCGGCATTGGCTATCTTTGCCTGCAATAAGGCAACGGGGCCAGGCACATGTACCATTACCCCGCTTTCGCCGCCTATTCCTATGGTATAATCTGGATGACAAAGCTGTTCGTTGGTGATGCCATGCACGCAGCTCAGCACTTCGACAGCCAGTGGCTGGCCGTCCATGCCTTTGGTTAAAACAACCCCTACCTCGTTGGTGGGAGGACGCAAAGAGAAAAACTGAGGCTTGACTCCTGCAATTCCGGCTATTTTACGAAGCGTCTCCCGATCACCAAGCACATCAAGATCCCGTGAAACAAAAGGTGACAAATCGGAGGTGCGTTCAATATAATAAAGCGCCCAAAGGTTAACCGCCTGTCCGCCTACAAGAAACAGAGATTCTTCTGTTGCAAGGACAGACACAAAATCCTGTGGCGGGCGGGCGATTAAATCAGACATTTTATGAACTGGCATTGCTTCGCTCCAACTCAAAAACACGCAACTTGCAACTGGGAGAAACAATAGAGTTCTTGGACTCCATTGCCTCAGGACTAACTAGATTCAAGTCCAGAAGCACCTGATCAAACTCGCGTTGACTGCGTTTGAAACGGGCCAGTTGAGCGGCGGTTATAAAATTTTGTGACGGCTTCGGGGCAAATTGCATAACAATCGAACGCAACCATTTCCGTTTAGATGAATCGGCGGCACGCTGCCTGACAGTTTCACGCATGGCTTGACGCATTAACGCCATTGTGGTTGTGCCTTCACGTCGCGCAATACTTTCCAGGGCAACCAGAATTGCCTCATGTTCAGTCACGCTTTTTCTGTCTTTTGTCTTTGAAAGTTGATTCGGCATCGTTTCCTCAACAGGTTGATTCAACCTTTTATAATATAACATACAGTCAGCCGCCGCAATGTCAAGCGATTTTATATTGGGTGATTTTTGTTATGTTATTATGAAAAAACTTTTAGATCGAAATTTCTATGACTGTCTTTTGCTGTATTCCGTCTTTCATTCATCAGTTGGATATTCCTGCCGGCTTTTGAGCAGGGCGGTTTTGCAAAAACCGCCTCTTGAGCCAGTTTCGGCGAAACTGGCCTACTTGAACACATATAAGCGCTGATAGCGGATATTCGGTTTTCTAGCTGTATTCGGTCTTGCCTTCATCGGTTGGACATTCCGTGTTGGATATTGGATATTCTCCCGCCATGCGGGATCCCGCACGGCGGGACGGATATTGGATATTCCGTATTGGCCGACCCTACCCGGGAATACAGGTCTGGCGACCGGCGCTTCCGGGTTTTACTTCACTCCGCGAGTGCGGGAACATAAAGAAAAGACATGCGGTCGCGAATATATTCGGCGCAGCCGCATACATTCGCTGACTGCTGGTTTTATCTCTGTGGCCTCTGTGGTAAATCCGCTTCCCTGACTCCTTTTAAAATTAGCGCTTTGCCGCGAGTCCGACTTCATCAAAGTGGATTTTGTTACCGGCTTTGCGCAATGCGTCCTGAAGTGTCGCGACCGGAATATCATCAGGTGAAACACCGGATGCGGCGGCCAGCGCGGCGGCGGTTCCGGCGGCCTCGCCGGTCAGCGCCGCAGTCGGAATGACGCGGGTAACTTCCCAGGCATCTTCTTCCGCGGCGGTGCAGCGCCCCGCAGCCACCAGATTTTTCAATCCAGCCGGCAGCATGCTGCAATAGGGTATTTCCCAGACAAATCCGGGTTTCCGCCAGTCTGCGGCGAGTCCGATCGAGTCATCAAAATGAGTCCAGTCCTGACCATCTTTCAGTTTATACTGAGCCGGAATATGACGTGTGGTGCGGAATTGAGCCATTGACGGCAATGTTAAAGGAAAGAGCGTCTTGCGGTCTTTTTTTCCGCTAGCATATTCCTTCACCAGCCGTTCGCGGTATTTCGTCCGGCCATCAAGAATAAAATTGCTGACTTCAGTACCGTCAATGCCGGATGGACCGCGCTTACTGTCCCACGAACTGCCTGAGGCATGGATTGAAATATGTTCAATCGAATCATCAAGCCGCCAATGCGCGCCGTTCGAATATTCCATTACCCAGCAGGCAAGCGCATTCTGCGACGCCGGACAGACCAATCCCGCCTGATGCGCAATATCAGCATCCCCGGTGGCATCGACGAAACATTTCGCCGCAATGCGGCCGCGGCCGCTTTTGTTCTCAACTTCAACCGCGGCAAGACGCCCGTCCTGAACGTTCGCGGCACAGATAAGAGTATCGAACCAGATATCCACTCCGGCGTTGGCAAGAAGCTCATCCAGCGCAATAATGAACGAAGCCGGCGAAAAGGTCACCCGGTACCGCTTCGCCTCTTCCGCGCTGCGCCCTTTTTGCCATTCCGGCACATTGCCGGGCCCGTACTTCAGGCTTGCCAGTAAGAGTTCTTCGGTGATGCCGAAGGTGACCTGTGTACCGTTACCGTCACAGAGCGGAAGATAAATGTAAATAAGACCGGCAGTGGCGAGTCCGCCGGTAAAAATCGTTTTCTCGATGAGCGCGGTCTTCTGTCCGCGCCGCGCCGCCGCCAGCGCCGCCGCCGCGCCTGCAATCCCCCCGCCGCACACAGCAACATCATATGACTTTTCAAACATGTTCAACTCCTGTTTTATGTTTTATAGTATCTTTATTTAACCACAGACACAAAGACACAGAGAAATCCTTATTATTGAGATTAAAACATTTTTCTTTGCCCATTGTCCCTAGCCTTATTCTCACTTATACGGTCTACTGTCTCCCATAAATCCCGGTTGTGACGGAGCACAACCATCCATTAAAGACAGTTGCATTCCAGTTTCTGCTCCCTGTCCATTGTCTTCTGGCTGCTCCCCTTGGACATTGGATATTCCGTGTTGGATATTGGATATTCTCCCACGGCTGTTCATTCTGTCTACTGTCTACCATAAACCCGGTTGTGACGGAGCACAACCCTCCATTAAAGACAGTTGCATTCCAGTTTCTGCTCCCTGTCCATTGTCTTCCGGCTGTTCTCCTTGGACATTGGATATTCCGTGTTGGATATTGGATATTCTCCCACGGCTGTTCATTCTGTCTACTGTCTACTAGATTTTAGCCCTTTAGCACTTCCCTTCCCCTCCGCTTATATTTTCAACGCTTGCCATGACCTCGCGCAAAATCTCACGCTCATTTGACTTATTGGCAGACAAGTGAAATGTAACCGCGCCCGCCATGCCGCCGTTTCGTGTTCGCACCGGAATGCCGATTTTAAAATCCGACGGCGGGGTCACCTGCGGAGTTTCGGCATAACCTTTTCGCCGGGCAATTTCCACCTGTGCCATAAATTTATCCATACTGCACCAGACGTTCAAACCATGATAATCAAACGGATTTTTAGCGCGCAGACTAACTAAACGTTCTTCCGTGGCGAAAGCGAAAAACGCCAGCCCGGAAACAGTCAGATAAGGGTTTAAAGTCATGCCGTCCGGATATATCGCCTTCCCGGGATGTGTCTGTTCAAAATGAAGTTTGGCGATGATATCGGTATTCCCCAGTTCTGAATAGAATATTGCCGCCCCGGGATATTTCAGATGCAAATCGCGCAGTTCCTTTTCCACAATCAGCAAATAGCTGTTCCTCTTCTGTCCGCCGGCCAGTTCCAATATCATGTTGCCGATGCTGTATCTGCCGTCGGCTGTTTTCGCCAGTAAGCGTTCGCTGACCAGGGTATCAGCGAGATTGAAAATCGTATTCCGCTTCATTTCGCAGGCGCGGGCAAGGTCGCAGAGACGTATCCCGTCGCCGCTTTCCGCCACCATCCGCAAAATTTTTACCGCCCGTTCCAATGACTGTATCATAAATTAAACTTGCCTGTTGTTCCATAATATGGAACATATGTTTTATATTATAGTTATATGATAATTCCCCAAAGCTATTATGTCAAGCGAGGAATTACCGGAAAAATCGAAACAAGATTTAACAGGGCTGGACAGGATAAACAGGATTTATGCAAAAAAGTGAATATCCAATATCCAACTGATGAGGACAAGGCGGAAGACATTAGGAAAAAATAATATCCAATATCCAACACTCAATATCCAACCGATGAAGGAAAGACCGAATACAGTTAGAAAATCGAATATCCGCTATCAGCGCTTATATGTGTTCAAGTAGGCCAGTTTCGCCGAAACTGGCTCAAGAGGCGGGATGCAAGGGGGAACCTGACTTCCGAGCAATTGTGCCGTTTGGGCATATCTTCTGCGTCAGCTTCGCCTTGCAGTATGCTTATACAGCATTCGGTTTGCTTTCTTGAATCTACGCCCAGGCCTTCGCATTGACGAAAGTCAGGAGGAACTGTCCGTCCCGCGGTCACGGGATAAAACTGTATTGGCCGTCTTTCGTGAGATTTCGTGCCGTGGTTAAGGTGTATTTTTTGGTTGCGGCTATACCGTGCTAAACAATCTGTGGATTCATCTGTATTTTCCCCTCTTGCACCATCCCTGTTAAATGAAAAAAAATCCGCCAGAGCATATTGCCCGGGCGGATCATAAAAACTGGAACGCATGAAGAATTACTTCTTCAGGCCGTTCATAATGATCGCGATCTGAGACTTTTTATTGGCTACCTTGTTGGGATGGATCACCCCGATTTTGGCAGTTTTGTCCAGAGCGCTGAAGTAATCCTGCATGAGTGCGCCGGCTTTTACGGCATCCGCTTCCTGCACGGCAGTGCGGAATTTCTTTTCTACAGTCTTCAGAGTAGTCCTTCTGGACTTGTTTCTGATCTGATCTTCTTTACTGGTGCGCAATCTCTTCAATGCTGACTTATTTTTCTTGTTATTCGGCATTCTTAAAACCTTCTTTTATGTTTATTAAAAAATTAAGTTTCCATATTAATATCAATGACTGGTCCGAAACATTAAGACCTGACAAAGCCAATAAACATTACATGCAAACAAAAAAAATCAAGTAAAATTGGTGATAATATGCCATTTTTTTCGACAATTCTGCATAAAACCTGTTTTTAGAGACACTGATCCTGCAGACGGCGGACGCGATTAAATTATTCAAAAAAAATCTTGATAGTTTCAAATACTGGTTTATATTAATAGCCGAAGCATATCATATCAGCGGTAGATAGCATTTGTGAAGTGGGTGTTGTTCGACCCGCTTTTTTTATTGGTATTTAGTTTGGTTTTGAATTGGACACGGTAACTTTGAAACGGAAGCAGAAAGGAACAGGACATGAGCAGCGAATTACTAACGATTCTGGAATATATAGAGCAGGAACGCGGAATCAGACGGGATGTTCTGGTAAAAGCTATTGAAACGGCTTTGCTTTCGGCGTCGAAAAAGAGTATTCACCCGGCAAGCCAGTTGAGTGTCCGTCTGGACCCCGAAACCGGCGATATTCAGGCCTGGGCGAAACTTGAAGTTGTCCAGTCCGGCCCCACCCATGACCAGCTGCTGTTTGATCAAGCCAAAGCAAAACTTCCTGACGTCAAACTGGGAGATGTGGTTGAATGGGAAGTAACCCCGAGCAATTTCGGCCGCATCGCGGCGCAGACCGCCAAACAGGCGATCATGCAGCAGTTGCGGAAAGCTGAAAAAGAAACTGTCAGAGACGAATTTGCCGATAAAGTCGGCCATATCGTCAACGGCATTGTCCGCCGTTTCGAGGGCGGAAATATCATCGTGGATTTCCAGAAAGCTGAAGGCGTGTTGAACGCCAAGGAAAAGATTTTCGGCGAACAATACATGCCTGGCGACAGAATCAATGTGCTGCTGCTGAAAGTGGATACCAACAGCGCAGGCCCGAGCCTGATCGTCTCCCGCACCCATCCGGATTTCATAAAACGCCTGTTTGAGCGTGAAGTATCGGAAATTCATGACGGCGTTGTTCAGATTATGGGGCTCTCGCGTGAAGCAGGCAGCAGGACCAAGATAGCAGTCAAGAGCAATGATCCCAGAGTTGACCCGGTCGGCGCCTGCGTCGGCCTGCGCGGCATCAGAGTCAAGAATATTACTAATGAACTCGGGGGCGAACGGGTTGATATAATCCCGTTCGATGCCGATACCAGGCAGTATGCCACCAATGCGCTTCAACCGGCAAAGGTGCAGTCAGTTGAGGTATTTCCCGAGAAAAAGGAATTGCGGGTGCATGTAACTCCGGATCAATCACGGCTGGCATTCGGCAAAAAAGCACAAAATGTGCGTCTTTCCTCAAAACTTCTTGGCTGGAACATGAATATTGTGGTAGACGAACCGAAGAAAGTGGAATCACTGGCGGAAAAGATTGAAAGAGCCTCCGGTCTGCTGGCGGATACGCTTGGTATTTCCAGCGCCACTGCGCACACACTGGTAAGCAACGGTTTTGTTTCGCTGGAAGGACTTAAAGCCGCCGGGCGCGAACAACTGTTGAGCATCGGCATTAACGAAGAAGAAGTAAATCAAATTATTCTGATACTTGAAAACTGAGATTCCAAATAAATTTGCATTGGAAGGACAACGGCGTGAAAAAAGTTAAAGTTAAAAGTCTGGCTGAAAAATATGGAGTCTCTCCCAAGGTAATCCTGGAAGAGTTGCTCTCCGAAGGGATTGTACTTGAAGGAGCTGCCAGTATTATTCCCGCCGATATGGTAACTCTTATCGAAGAACATCTGGATAGCGTTTTCGGCGTGCCGCCGATAGCCGAAGAAGAAGCACCGGCAGGCGTCAAACCAGTGGTTAAAGTAAAAGATAAAAAGAAAGCGCCGGCCCATGGTGACCAACCCGAAAAACCGGCAGCGGTTGAACTGCATCTGAAAACGCCGGTTATCGTCAAACAGCTGGCTGAAGCAGTAGGCAAGAAGCCCAACGAAGTCATCAGCGACCTGATGGGACTCGGGGAATTCGCCAGCATTAATCAGTCCATTACCGAAGAAATTGCCGCTAAATTATGCAGTAAATACGGCTTCGAACTGGTCATTGACCATCGCGAAAAAGAACACGGCGGCCATCATGTAACTGAAAACGGCGAACCTGCGGAATCAAAATTTGAACAGGATGAGCAGGAAAAACCGGAAGACCTGAAAGAAAGACCGCCGGTCGTCACGTTCCTGGGCCATGTGGACCACGGCAAGACTTCGCTGCAGGACAAAATCCGCAACACCAAAGTGGCCGACGGCGAAGCCGGCAAGATTACCCAGCACATCGGTGCATCAATAATTGAGTTCAAAGGTAAAAGCATCACGTTCATCGATACTCCCGGCCATGAAGCATTCACCCAGATGCGGGCCCGCGGCGCCAATGTCACTGATATTGCAATCCTGGTCGTTTCCGCCGAGGACGGCTTTATGCCGCAAACTGTCGAAGCATTGAACCAGATCAGAGCGGCAGGCGTGCCGCTCATCGTGGCGATAAATAAAATTGACCTGCCAAGCGCGAATCCGGATAAAATTATTCTTCAAATGCAGCAGAACAATCTGTCCAGCGAAGACTGGGGCGGCGATGTCGGCGTAGTCCGGGTATCGGCCAAAACCGGCCAGGGCATTGACGATCTGCTGGAACGCATCCTGATGGAAGCTGAATTGCTGGAACTGAAAGCCAGCTCGAAATGCAAAGCCAGGGGTACTGTCCTTGAATCACAACTGGAACAAGGCCAGGGCCCGACCGCGAATGTCATTATTCAGAAAGGCACGCTGAATGTCGGCGAAATCGTGCTTTGCGGAGAACATTACGGCAAAATTAAAACCATGCTGAATGCCGCCGGAGAACGCATCAGAACCGCCGGTCCCAGCACCCCGGTAAAACTGGTCGGGCTTTCGGGCGTTCCGAATGCCGGCTCCAAGCTTGTTGTCTGCGCCAATGAAAAAGAAGCCAGGCTTGAAGCGGAGAAGCGGACTGAAACCAGCCGGAATATCAATCTGGTGCAAGTGCCGACCCAGAGTCTGGAAGATCTGTTCACTAAAATCAGTGACAGCACCCAGAACATGTTGAATCTGATTATCAAGTCCGATGTCAAAGGATCCGGCGAGGCCATCATTGATTCTCTGAAAAAAATACCCTCGGATAAAATCAAGGTCAACACTATTCTTTCCGGTGTCGGCGCCATCACAGAAAACGATATTATGCTGGCGGCCGCCGCGCACGCGATTGTCGTCGGCTTCCACGTCCGGGTTAATCCCGGGGTCAATGAGATTGCGAAAAAGCAGAAAGTCGAAATCAGACTGTACAGCATCATCTATGAACTGCTCGAAGATATCACTGACGCCTTGACCGGACGCCTGGCTCCGGAAAAACGCGAGAGAGAACTTGGCACCGCAACAATATTACAGATTTTTGAAGTTTCCAAAGGCCCGAAAGTATGCGGCTGCATGGTTGAAAAAGGTACGATCCGCGTTGGTGCCAAAGCCCGGGTTTTCCGTAATAAGGAACTCATTTATAATGGCGAAGTGCTTTCGCTGCGCCGTTTCCAGGATGATGTCAAAGAAGTCAAAGTCGGGCTTGAATGCGGTATCCGCCTCGACAACTTTGTTGATTTCCTGGAAAAAGACCTTATCGAAGTTTATGATATCGAATTACAGAAAGCCAAGCTTTGAGGCAGGAAATATCTTATGTCTAAAATACCGAGAATGGTCAGGGTCAATGAGATCCTGAAACGCGAAATCGCGGACACGCTGGAGCGTGAAAATATTGCATCACACGGCTTGCTGGTATCAGTAACTGAAGTTAAAACCGCTCCTGACTTGCATAACGCCCAGGTCTTTATCAGCGTTTTCGGCGGAACTGAATATCAAAAGCTGGAAATCATCAAGTGCCTGGACAAAGTCAGACATCACATTCAGAAAGCAATCGCCAAAGACGTAGTTCTAAAATACACTCCCGTTCTCGAGTTTAAACTTGACCGGAGGATTGAATCCGGGGACAAGGTAATATCGCTGATTGAAGGACTGGGACATGAAGAAAAAGAATGATGCGCTGATTGCCGGAATCGCCGAATTTATCGCGAAAACCGACAATTTCCTGATTATTACGCACGAAAATCCGGACGGCGACGCTCTTGGTTCCACTTTTGCCATGCTTAACATGCTGCATGATTGCGGCAAGACCGCCGAAGCGCTGCTCCCGGAAGCACTGCCGGAAAAGTATCTGGACTTCATTCCGTGCAATTACCGGACCGAAGTTTCCATCTACGATTTATCGTCTTATAACTGCTGTATTATCGTTGACAATCCGAATCCTGCGCGCGCCGGACTTGGCGGCAAAATGTCGGTGTCCGATATCACAATACCGATTATCAATATTGACCACCATCCGGACAATATGTTATACGGGAAATACAATCTGGTCATGCCTGATGCGGCGGCAGCCGCAGAAATACTGTTCATGATCTTCCGGCAGATCCCGCGGGCTAAAATCTCCCCGGCGACCGCGACGCTGCTGCTGCTGGGAATCATCATGGACACCGGCGGGTTCCGTTTTGACAACACATCCGCCAGAGCAATGAACAGCGCCGCCGATCTGATTGAACTGAAAGCGGCGCATCATGAAATCATGAAAAACATGTTCTTCTCCAAGCCCCTGCCCCAGCAGAAGTTTGAGTCGGAACTGTTTACCCGGCATCTGCAGATAGAATGCGGCGGCAAGTTCGCCTGGTTCTATATCCCGGAAGAACTTATCAGTAAATATAACATTGACATGCGTAATTCCGAGGGATTAATTGAAATCCTCCGCGCACTGAAAGATACAGACATTGTCGCAGTTATGCAGCGGCGCGAAGACGGATTCAAAATCTCGCTCCGCTCGAAAGACCATAAATACTCGGTCGGCAAAATCGCACGCAAGCTGAACGGCGGCGGGCATGAACTCGCAGCCGGCTGCATCATCAAGGCTTCAAGCCTGGAAAATGCAGGAAAAATCCTGCTCTCCCACGTAGAAAGGGTGCTCCATGAGGCAAAATCCTGACAAACCGCGGCAGCCGGTATTCTCTCAGCACGGGGTGCTGCTGGTGGACAAGCCGAAGACCTGGACCAGTTTCGATGTAGTTAACTTCATCCGTGCGCGCTTCAATATTCCCAAAGTCGGACATTGCGGCACACTCGATCCGGCGGCAACCGGTCTGCTGATAATCGTCATTGGAAAATTCACCAAATTGAGCGATAAATTCAGCGGACAGGACAAAACCTACGAAGGCACCCTGATCCTCGGCACCGAAACCGACTCTCTGGATATGGACGGTACTGTAACCGCCCAGGGCGACTACAGCACGGTGACGCCAGAACAGATAAAGAATGTTGTCGCCGGTTTTGTCGGTGAGCAACAGCAAATCCCGCCAATGGTATCCGCCGTCAAAGTAGACGGCAAGAAACTTTACGAACTGGCGCGCAAAGGTATCGAGATAGAACGGGATGCCAAGACGATCACAATCAAAAGCATCCGCATCACCCGGATCGAACTGCCGTTTGTCGATATAACCGTGGCGTGCACCAAAGGCACCTATATCAGAACGCTGTGTGCGGACATCGGCAAAAAGCTCGGTTGCGGCGCCACGCTTTTCGCGCTCAACCGGCTGAAGAGCGGAGAATTCGACCTGAAGGACGCGGTATCGCTGGATACGATAAAAACCTGGGAACAGACAGAACTGGACGACAGCCTGCGCGACTTTCTTCTGAAAAAAATAGCGAAAATGAACCTTTAGCACTGGAGGCCTTGATGCTTATAGATTCCAAAAAACTCGATCACGATGTAAATATCTTTTTAAATAAATCAGCCGGCGCATTCACTGCGGACAACCTCATCGCAAGTCTGGCCTACAAATTTGACTCAGAAGAAGAAACTGAAAGTTTCAAATCCAGGATCGTGCGCGAACTCGACGGCAATGTCGAACTGTTCAAATCCAGGATAAAAAACGAATATCAACTGAAAAAAATATTTTTCCAGAATGCGGAATTCTGCTTAACACCGGACAAATATGAAATTGAGCATGGAATACTTTTTCCAGGACACCGTTTCTCGGCATTTTGCGCAGAAGAGATTTTCCCTTCGGAAGTAAAATTCACGGAAACTGACAGCAAAAAGAAATCATCCTTGAGAGATGTCAGCCAGAAACTGGAAGATATCATTAAATATCATGTTCTGCTGGGCTCCGAGCAAATCTTCGACTTCCTGATCGCGGAAGATCCCGCCAATATGAAGCTGCTGCAAGGAAAAGCTACCGGCAGCCAGGTGAAACTCAAAGCGTTTGATTTAAAAACTTTCTATAGTAAGAATGATTTTGAAGAAGGCGACGCCATCGCGGTAAAAATATTGGATTGGACCAAAGGCACATTCACGTTCAACTACATACCTGGCAACAGCCGCAAAGCCAATAAGGTGAAGCAATGGATCAAGAATTACTCTGCGGCAATTGATCAAACTATTGATGATTATGAAAGCTATCTGGAAATACCCGACCAGTTAAGCACTGCCTTCTTCATCGGCGGCCGGGAACTCCTGACGCCGGAAGGCGCTTCGCTTGACGAATTTTACCGCAATAACGACCACATAGAAATCAGCATGGACAACGGTCATACCATCCTTACCAGGAAATCCGATATCGAGCAGGACGAGGAACTGGAAGTTCCGGAAGATGTCATGATTTCCAAGGGAAAAACTGCTTCGATTGATGAAATCCTGGCGGAAATCGGCATCCCGATGAAAACTCCGGAACTTGACGCGTACATGCTGGATCAGTGTTACCGGAAAGAGCTGGAATTCGTAGATTTATTCAGCCGGTGTTTCGGCAATGAAAGATTGAATTTTATCGATGACGCCCAGGAAAATGTCTTCATGAATTATATCGAAGACCGCTGGGAAAGGTTTGCGGAAAGATACAACCGTCATGCCGATGAATTAAAGGCGCCGGTCCGGGAGAAAATTCTGGAAACTGTTGAAGAACGCCTGGAATGGCTGCAATTCCTGAACAGTATTGATATTCCAGCCGCACAGCTGCCGGAAAAAGATATGAAGAAACTCGCGGAGATTTCGCTGCGCCTGACCACAATGCTCAATATGCTGAACTCGGACGATTATTCCATTGATGAGGATGACGTCGAAAGCGTCCTTGACACCGTTGAAAAATTAGCTGAAACCCAGACCGAAATCATTGCGCAGATGGGCAGTTTTATGAATGTCGAGAATAAAAAAGAGTGACCGGCGAATCCAGAAGCCAGAAGCCAGAATGAAATACAAAAACTTCCATGCTGAGCCTCTAAAATAGTTAATACTCTTTCGCCTTATTCTGAATTTAACCACAGAGTCATCCCGCAGTCGCGGGACTAACCCGGAGTTAGCAGGATACCAAGAGCAGCCGGATAATGGAGGGTTGTGCTCCGTCACAACCGGGTTCCAGGAGCCGGCCGTCAGGCCGGCTTTCGTATTACCCTGGGAGCGCCGGTCGTCGGACCGGCTTTAGGCTGTTGTTAATAAATTCATTAAGCCGTTCTGACGACCGGCGCTCCCAAGGTAAAACGCTCAATATTCAACCGTTTAAAAAAGATTTCTCTGTGTCTTGCTAACCGCGACTGCGGGATGTCTCTGTGGTTAATCAGATTTGCCCATGCGGGATTAAAGAGGAGTTTATAATTTTTATTCTGAATTCTGTTTATTGTCTTCAGTTTTCCTGCTTTATTCTGACTCCTGAACTCCTGTTTTGCTTTCAGATCTGTCCATGCTCATCGTAGTTCCAGCGGTCGAACGGCATACTGATGATATCGTCGCCGAGAATTTGCGCCAGACGGAAACCATTCAAGGGCAGTTGCGGGCCGACAAATTTCAACGGTTCCGCCGGAATACCATTGGTAATTTGTTTCCAGCTATTGGTTTTAGCCTGGACATTTTCCCACCAGACCAGCGCTTTCTGCCGGGCGGTGCCGTGGAAACATTCCAGGGCTTTTTCGGCTTTTTTCATGCTGGAGTCATCGGCCAGCACCAGAAAATCAGGGTAATAATTGTAAGTCTGGGTGATTCCGACCTGAAACGCATAGATTTCTTTCACATTCAGACTGCGCTTAGAGTCTTCCACCAGATTGGGTGCGACATTCAGCACATGCCGGCTGATTCTGGCAATGGTACGGTGGTCGGCATGCGAATCCTGCGGCCAGTGGGTCAGCACGATTGACGGATTCAGGTCTAAGACAAAATCCGCCAGTCGCCGCATAATCTCCGGTTTGTGTTCATCGACTTCCGCCACCGGATAGTCCCAGATAACCTTTTCGCAGCCCAGTTCCTGTGCTGCGGCTTTAGCTTCGCGGATAGTACGCTGTACGCCGTCTGGTCCAAGTTCGCGGATAAAGCTCCAGTTCCAGCCGCCGACTGGGTTAAGGATAACGACCCGGCTGCATTTGTCCGCCAGCTTCGCCGCGATATTCGGAAATTCAGCTTCAACTTCTTCGTGATGCGCCCCGATAATCAGA
Source organism: uncultured Lentisphaeria bacterium (assembly GCA_903863035.1). Lineage (GTDB taxonomy): Bacteria > Verrucomicrobiota > Lentisphaeria > Victivallales > Victivallaceae > CAIPAT01. The sequence continues at coordinate 3,474 of CAIPAT010000389.1, read as the reverse complement.
ACAATGTCATCCGCCTTGCTGCTTTTGCTCATTTCCCTCATCCTTAAATTATAAATAGAACGCCATGTCATAAATTATTTTAAGAATATACCAGTAAAAACCGCATCTGCCAAATCAAAATCGCAATTACCCCGGGAGCGCCGGTCGCCTGACCGGCTTTGGTATTACCCTGGGAGCGCCGGTCGTCGGACCGGCTTTAGGCTGTTGTTAATAAATTCATTAAAGCCGGGCGGACGACCGCCGCTCCCAGGGGGGAATCACACTGTTTTCTTTACAACTCCTAACCGAGTACTACCCCGCCATTATTGAAATTCTTTTTGATATACTCAATCGTTTTATAAAAATGTTTTTCATCTCTGATATATCTGTCCCAATAGCCACGCTGCCATAATCTTGAATTCCCGTCTTTTCCCGTTAATTCATTTATACGACTGGAGCTGTAACTCTTCCACGACTTAACAATTCTTCCCAATTCAAAACCGGGATAAGCATTGATCAGCACATGAACATGATTGGGCATAATAACATATGCAATCAACTTATAACGGACTTCGTTGAAATGCTGCCAGTTTTCCTCTACAATCTCCGCGCAGTTTTTATTCTTAAGAACACACGAGCCATGTCCTCTATCCAGTAATTCCTCGATTTCCTTCCGGCGGTCGGCTTCCATGCTTTCGCTGTCATGGCTTTCCAGTTCAACTTGCAAAGTTTTTAAACATTCCTGCGGCAGACTGTCGGCCAAACGGTAGGTTACAACCTGGAATATGCATCCTTGATCGAAATGTGGAAGATTGCCGTGGTTGTACCAACCTTTGTTAAAGCCGGTCTGACGACCGGCGCTCCCAGGCTGGGCTGCCTCATCATCTGGAATATTCGCGGGAAGAATCTTCATCAGTGATTGTTCCTGACATATTTCTTAAATTTGCATAATTCAATTTACCCAAAAAAACGCAAGGAATCAACATACGAATTATTTTATTTACCCTCGGCGCGCCGGTCGTCGGACCGGCTTTATCGCTTTATTCGATTAAAGTCAAAACAGCCTAAAGCCGGTCAGACGACCGGCGCTCCCAGGTTGGAACTCAATTAATATTGACTTCGCCTATCCGCAGCCAGCCGTCGGCATCACGCCCTTCATTCGCCATCTTTACTGCCGGGACATTCTGTCCGGGACGCACGATGGCCAGACGCAGTTCATGCTGACCTCTGTTCATGGAGTCCGGCAGGGGAATGGAATCCTCCAGGAACTGATCATCACCCGGCATCCACTCTTTGAGGTTATGGGGAAGTTCGACGTCAACAGCCGGACCATTCCCGTCTGCAGGGATAAGCCTGACGATAATTTTGAAATCATTATAACACGGGGCAACCCCGAGGTTCGTCCAGTTCTGCTCCAGCAGAAAAGGCCTTCCGGCGCTGACGTCAACCGGCAGCCGTATATCGCCGGCCGCAAACCGGTATCCGATTTTCTTCTGGAATTCATCAATCGCCGGCCGCCACTCTTCCGGAATCACGGTGCTTTTAGCCATAATCAGCGAAGCGTGCCAGCGCAGCGCCTCGTTGAGTACATATTCAAAATATTTTTTTCTCTCCTGATTATGCCATGCAATCAGGGTGTCTCCGGGCTCAAGACATACCGGGCCGCGTTTCCAGGCATCCTGCGCATGAGCCTGTCCCAGACTCATCGAATATTTGCTCCGCATATGGCTCCACTTGCCATCGCTGATATCGCCCCAGCTGTCCGCCCTCCACCCCGCGCCGTTCGCCACCGCATACCGGAGAGCGTCCGTGCAACCGACGAGCATGACAAGGGGAGTCTTTTTGAATGCTTTTAAATAGATGTCAACCGCCCACCGTCTTAAGCCCTCGTCCCCCATAGGCTGCCCCGGAACCTGGTAATTATGCCATTCGCCCCAGAAGCCGAGAGTGCCGATGTCCATTGCATACAACAACGGATGTCCGTCGTAGCGCTCCCCCGTCAGCGATACCAGTTTTTCCATCGAATTGCGGAACAACGAATCATTGTAATCAGGAATGCAGCAATCCCTGCCGTCAATCTGATACCGGATCAGCCTGCCTTTTTCTATATACCACGCGGGGAGCAGGCCAAACTGGTCATGAGACATCAGACGCAGATGAAGCTGTTGTCCGCGTTTCTGCGCCTGTTCGATCGCCCGGTCGATGACGTCCCAGGCAATCTTGCCTTCCTGCGGTTCCAGACGCTCCCAATACCAGCGGAAATACGCAATCGAGGTGTCGGGATGACCTTCGTTTTTGACGTTGCCGGTAAATTCGCTGTATTCCGTAGGACCGTCATCATGCCAGTAATTCCTTGTTTCTGTAACGTCGCCGTTGAACCGCTCGTAGGTTTCGAACCCCATCCCGGGATTGATTAGAATTTCGTCAGAACGTTGCGGCTGTATGACCTGCAAATGATCATATGTGTATCGATGATGAATATATTTAGCCATATTTTACTCCTGAAACAGTGTAACCGGAACCAAATGGATCCAGCCGTTCCGCCGGTGGATCGCGTCTTCGTCCGACGGCGTGCGATTTTTTGTGTGCAGTCCCCCGGTCGCGGGCTTTGACAGTTCAAGGTTCCACCTTGCATCCATCCTCCGGAACATGAAACTGCGCGGCACTCAAATACAGTATATTATACTCTGCTCGGCTGAAAATTTAAGAATAGACGTGCAGAGTATAATTAACGATAAAGACTGTACTGTGGAACTTATCACCACGCGTTATAAAAATCAAGCAAGTTGCCGGACTGCTGAATTGTTTTAACCGTATTGTTCTGACCGGAAATCTGCTGCAATGCCTGGACATCAGCTCGGAGAAGGCATTCAGAACCTGGTATCTGAAAACTTTAGACGAAAAGTTAACTTGCATTTCGCGTGAACGCGAAGGATATTGGAGCGAAGCCATTGCGGTAGGAGATCCGGACTGGCTGGAGAGCGCCGCCAGGGAGGCTGGCATAAAACGGTATACGGTTCAGAATGACCCAAACGCTTATATTAATTTTATGGCAGGAAAAATTGATTTAAAGACTATTTATATATCTAAAATATGATTAATTATGCACAAAAATATAAAAAATATGGGATCAGACTAGAATGCCGCTAAGTTAAGGGTTTTTTAGCTCATTATTGCGTTTTCTCTTGATAACTCCCTGTGTTGAAAGCTCAAGAATCTCTCTGGATAAATTTTCATCTCCCTCAGCTTGTTTTCCGCCTCTTTAATACAAAGCATTCAAGAACACAGAAAAACAAGCTAAAAATAATCCTTAACTTAGCGCCATTCAGGTCAGACCCTGCACAAATTATTTAGATTTTTTGGCATGTTTCAAAAGCCCAGTTGACACATTCCATGTCACTGGGCATGAAATGACATCTATTTTTTAGCTTGCTTTTTCCTGAAGGAGCCTGCCTCCTTCACCCGCTTGAGGACGAAACAATTCCTGTCCTCGAT
>CAIPAT010000388.1 GCA_903863035.1 uncultured Lentisphaeria bacterium | reverse complement strand
GACCGAACGCAATACTTTCGCCTGGGTGACTGATGTCAGGCCCAATAAACATAATGCCGCAAGACTTGTCAGGGAGGCAAGACGCCGATGGGTAGTTGAGGAAGCATTTAATATCCAGAAAAACGGGGGATATGAGCTGACGCACAACTTCGGAACAATCGGATTTGCAATGAAAAACTATTACTATCTGCTGCAGATCGCGCATATCCTGCATCAGTTGATGGTAAGAAGTGACCTATTTCCAAAATTGCAGGCTAAATTCATTATGCGCGAATTCGGCTGCGATCAGGAGGGAATGAAAACCCTGCTGGCCTGCATCGCCGCTACGACGCTGGAGCACTTCCGCACCGCCAAAAACTTCGTCAAGCGGCTGGCCGAATCGTTTAGAAACCAGTTGTTCTCGGAAATGGCGACCGTGCCAGGCGCCATTGGCAATATCCAGATACGGCTGAATACGTCTTAATCCACACGTTCCGCAGTTGGCCAGCCATATCCCCCGTTACAATCGAAAAATAAGGAAAGCGCCTCGCGCCGGTGACTATTCATCGAGCAACTGGTGACACGACGGCTGTTGGACTTCTTCAATTTTTAAATTTTAGTTTCATTCTTTTTTGCTGAGGATAATTGAAATTATTGCTTACTGGTGATATAGTACTATCGTATAGAATTAAAATTGCATAGATTGCCATAATTAGGAAAGTTTGAGGGGTGTTATTTGCGAAATGCAAGTGACGGGGCGACGCTTGCATTTTTTACATAAATATAAAGTAAATATGCCCAAATTAAGCAAGATATCAATTGCCTGGAAACATGAAAAATAAATTACAAAACAGCAGAGTTCTCGTAACTGGCGGAGCCGGCTTCATCGGATCCAATCTCATTGAAGATCTTTTGGCCCAGGATAATGAAGTAGTTTGTCTTGATAATTTTGCAACCGGCAAAAGAGAGAATATTGCGAATTTCACCAACAACAGGCACTTCAAGCTGATTGAAGGTGATATTCGTTGCCTTGATATTTGCAGACAGGCATGCGACGGGGCAGATTATGTATTGCATCAGGCGGCGCTCTGTTCGGTTCCTCGCTCGATTAAAGACCCCATCACATCAGCAAACGTAAATATAATGGGCTCTTTGAATGTACTGCTTGCCGCATGTGATGCCAAAGTAAAGCGTTTTGTTTATGCAGCAAGCAGTTCAACTTACGGGGACAGCAAATCATTGCCTAAAGTAGAGAATGAGATCGGCAAACCGCTTTCGCCGTATGCAATAACCAAATATGTCAATGAACTGTTTGCAGATAATTTCTCCAGACTTTACGGTATCCAGACTATCGGGCTGCGTTATTTCAATGTATATGGCAAACGGCAGGATCCATTAGGTGCATACGCAGCGGTGGTTCCGAAGTTTTTCATTTCACTGATAAAACATGAAAATCCGGTAATAAATGGCGATGGCTCCTATTCACGGGATTTCACCTATATCGCGGACGTTGTACAAGCCAATCAGCTGGCCGCCATAGCAGACGCGCCGGAAGCGGTAAATACCGTTTATAACATTGCCTACGGAACCAAAACCACTTTGAACGAATTATTCCATGCGATAAGAACTAATCTGTCCAGGCATGATGGAGAAATTTTAAAAATAGAGCCAGTTTACGGAGTCGCCAGAATTGGAGATATTCCCCATTCACTGGCAAACACCGACAAGGCGCAAACTCTTTTGGGTTACAAGCCAAAATTCAATATTCACGCAGGTCTTGCTGAAGCTGCAGAATGGTACTGGCAAAATTTTCAAGTCAATCAGTAATTAATCATTTAATCTATAAATAAAAAGTGGTAGCAAAATGAATGATGTCTGCGGCAAAATATCATCGGGGGAACTGAAGCTGGCAATTATCGGTTTGGGTTATGTCGGATTACCGCTGGCTGTTGAATATGGGAAATATTATGATACTATCGGTTTTGATATAAATGAACGCAGAGTCGAGGCGTTAAAGGCAGGACAGGACAGCACTCTGGAAACCACCAGAGAAGAATTGGCGGCGGCAAGCCGCCTGACTTATGCCACCAGTCCGGAGAAATTGAGAGGACGCGACATCTACATAGTAACCGTGCCGACTCCTGTTGACAAGTACAACCAGCCAGACCTGACCCCATTGTATAAAGCCAGCGAGACCATTGGCAAAATCATGTCACCTGGCTGTATCATTGTTTACGAAAGTACTGTTTATCCAGGTTGTACTGAAGAAGAATGTGTACCGGTACTGGAGAAATTCAGCGGATTGAAATTCAATACTGATTTCTTCTGCGGTTACAGTCCGGAGCGCATCAACCCTGGAGATAAGGAACATACGCTGACTAAGATTCTAAAAATCACCAGCGGTTCGACACCAGAAGCAGCAAAAGCGGTCAACGCGCTTTATGGCAGCATTATTAAAGCAGGCACACACCAGGTTGCCAGCATAAAAGTGGCGGAAGCTGCTAAAGTAATCGAAAACTCGCAACGAGATATTAATATAGCATTTGTCAATGAACTGTCCAAGATATTCAAACTTATCGGTATCGATACCACACAGGTACTGGAAGCCGCCGGCACGAAGTGGAACTTCCTGCCATTTCGGCCGGGACTGGTCGGCGGACACTGCATTGGGGTTGACCCTTATTACCTCACCCACAAAGCGGAATCTCTCGGCTATCATCCTGAAATAATTTTGTCGGGACGACGCCTCAATGACGGCATGGGAAACTATGTTGCGGGTGAAGTCGTTAAATTGATGATTCGCAAAGGCCATACCATCAAGGATAGCCGGATACTGCTGCTGGGCTTGACATTCAAGGAAAACTGTCCTGATATCCGCAATTCCCGCGTGGTTGACGTCTACCGCGGACTCAAAGAATTTGGATGTATGGTTGATATTTACGACCCATGGGCAAATGCTGAAGACGTGAAGCACGAATATGGTCTTGAGCTGATCAAAAGTCATGATGTGCTGAAAACAATGAAAGGCAACTATGACGCGGTAGTGCTGGCAGTGGCACACCGCCAATTCAAAGAATTGGACTACAGCCACTTTAATAAAGCAAATCTTGTCATTTACGATATCAAGGGAATTCTCCCAAAAGAAATTGTAGACGGCAGATTGTAAAATATCAATTTTATATGAGAGCATCTTCATGAAAAAAGTCATAATCACAGGGGGAGCCGGTTTCATTGGTTCAGCCTTGATTCGACATTTGATTAAAGCAACCGACTGGCAGGTTTTGAATCTAGACAAACTTACTTATGCCGGATGCCTGGAAAGTCTGAATGAAGTCAACAGCAGTCCGCACTATAAATTCGTACAGGCCGATATTTGTGACCGCTCAGCCGTTGAAAGAATATTCGCGGAGTTCAAACCTGACGCGATAATGCATCTGGCGGCAGAATCCCATGTTGACCGTTCGATCGACGGTCCGATGGAATTCATTCAGACCAATATTGTCGGAACCGCAACATTATTACAGGTTGCCAGGGAATATTGGTTAACGCTTGCTGAAGCAGACAAAAGGGATTTCCGTTTTCAGCATATCTCCACCGATGAAGTATACGGCAGCCTTGGAGCGGAAGGATACTTTACCGAAACCACTCCTTATGACCCGCGCTCTCCATATTCAGCCAGTAAAGCATCCAGCGATCACTTGGTCATGGCATGGTTCCACACTTACGGACTGCCGGTTTTAATCACAAATTGTTCAAATAATTATGGACCTTACCATTTTCCTGAAAAACTTATTCCGCTGATGATTCTCAACGCGCTGGACGGGCTCCCCCTGCCCGTATATGGACGCGGTGACAATATCCGCGACTGGCTGTATGTAGAGGACCACGCCAAGGCGCTGCATCTGGTGCTGGAGAAAGGCATTCCAGGAGAAACGTACAATGTCGGAGGAAATAATGAACGGACAAATCTGGAAGTGACTTACGCCATCTGCGATACGCTGGATGAACTTGCCCCGGAACACAGAACTTCCAGTTTGTCTTCGTACCGTAATTTGATTAAGTTCGTCCAGGATCGACCGGGCCATGATATGCGTTATGCAATTGATGCATCAAAGTTAAAAAACCGTCTCGGCTGGCAGCCAACTGAAAATTTTGATACAGGCATTCGCAAAACAATTGAATGGTATTTGAACAATGCCTGGTGGTGGCAGCCAATCAGAGAAGGCAAATATTCCGGACAAAGACTCGGCAGCGCAAAATAAATTTAAAATGACAAAAACATGGTAAAAATAAATCAAATTAAGCGCTATGTAAAGCAAGTATCGGAGGAATTCCACCCTGAAAAAGTTATTCTTTTGGGATCTTACGCCTATGGCAGGCCAACGCCGGATTCGGATGTTGATTTGCTGGTGGTGATGAAAGATCAAGAACATACGGCAAGACCATCACTTGAAATTCGCCGACGCATAAATGCGCCGTTTCCGCTTGATTTGATAGTAAAATCTCCAAGCCATATAAAGAAGCGTCTGAAAATGCGTGATTATTTTATAAGAGATATCGTTGAAAAAGGTGTTGTTTTATATCAGAGATGAAACATTAGAATGGGTTCAGAAGGCGGAAGGAGACTTTGCAAGCGCCACAAGAGAAATCCGCGCCAGAAAAAATAGAAATGAGGATGCTGCCTGTTTCCATTGCCAGCAATGCATTGAAAAATATCTAAAGGCTATATCTTGTTGAAAAAAATATCCTGTTCACCAGGACGCATGATCTTGGAATTTTGCTGAATTTGCTATTAAAGACTAATCCGGATATGGAAAAATTCCGTGACGCAATGAATATTCTTACAGATTATGCTGTTGTCTTCAGATATCCAGGCGAATCTGCCACCAAAGAACAAGCTCATGAGTCATATCTGAAATGCGCTGAACTGCGTGAAGCTATCAGACATAAACTGAAACTGACTTAACTTCTAGTGAATGGTGAATGGTGAATGGTGAATAGTGATTGGCAGTATTAATATTATGGTCATGACACAAAGAGACTTAGATGTTTGGAAGAAATCTATTGACTTTATTACTGTTATTTATAAAGCCACAGAATCATTCCCAAAATCATAAATATATGAATTGCCATCACAAATTCGCAGGTCTGCTGTACCCATTCCCTAAAATATTGCAGAAGGTGCTACTAGATGAAGCAGTTTCTGTACTCTGGGTTTATCAAGTGCGCTTCAAGAATGACTCAAAGTCTTATTAATACGATTGCATGAAATTGTTATACACTAACCATTCACTAATAACCATTTACTATTCGGGGGTATCATGAAACGGAAGGGGATAATATTGGCAGGCGGCAGCGGAACCAGGCTTCATCCAAGTACCCGGGTTGTATCTAAACAGCTCCTGCCGGTTTATGATAAACCGATGATTTTCTATCCATTAAGTACCTTAATGCTGGCCGGAATCAATGAGATTCTGATCATCTCAACACCATCAGATACTCCGCGTTTCGAGCAACTGCTTGGAGACGGATCTCAATGGGGGCTGAATCTGCAATATGCAATACAGCCATCTCCTGACGGCCTGGCCCAGGCGTTTATCATCGGCGAAAAATTTATCGGTGATTCCAACTGTGCAATGGTGCTGGGCGATAATATTTTTTACGGCTATAATTTCTCGGAACTGCTGAAAGATGCCAATACACAGCCGACAGGAGCAACTGTTTTTGCCTATCAGGTAGCTGATCCTGAACGCTACGGCGTCGTGGAATTTGACCATGCTTTTAACGCCATCAGTATCGAGGAGAAACCGCAACACCCCAAATCGCGATATGCAGTTACCGGACTTTATTTCTATGACCATAATATTGTTGAGATAGCCAAACAGATTAAACCGTCCGCCCGTGGGGAACTGGAAATCACCGATGTGAATCGGATTTATCTGGAACAACGGAAATTAACGGTTAAAATTCTAAGTCGCGGCACCGCTTGGCTCGATACCGGCACTCATGATTCTCTGCTTGAAGCTTCACAGTATATCGCCACTATTGAAAAACGTCAAGGGTTAAAGATTTCCTGCCCTGAAGAAATAGCGTGGCGTAATAACTGGATTGACCGCCAGCAACTGGAAAAGTTAGCCGACCTTTACGGCAAAAGTTCGTATGCGGACTACCTGAAAACATTGTTAGGGTAAATATGAATAAAGAAAAGATTATAAATTATCTGGAATTGCTGGATGCGGGACTGGCGGCAAGAACAAGTTTATATATTTATGGTAGCGCCGCCCTTATTTTGCTGGATGAACCTGAACGCATGAGTCTGGATATTGATGTCGCCAGCGCTTACTCTGAAGCTGATCAAAATGATTTACGTCATGTTGCCGCCCAAATTGGCTTGCCCGTCAATCCCGAGGCAGATTACCAATATGATTATATTGAATGGGTTTTGCCACTAAGACTGTGCCTGCCGCCGCCAGCAGATAACATTGGCGTCATTTTGTGGCAAGGCGCAAAATTAACCATAAAAACAGGATTCATCGCTGAACTTATTGCCAGTAAACTGATTCGTTATGATGAAACCGACCGGGGCGACATCCAATTCCTCTTAAAACAATTTCACTTTACATGGGCAGAGGTATGTTCCGCAGTAAATCGCCTTCCAGCTCAATTTCGCAACGACATCGTGATTACAGAAAATCTGAAAAATCTGAAAAATGACATTGGCATCTGGGAAAATACCGTAATATGACCCCGCGCGAAAAATTACAATTAAGCTATGAAATCGCCTTTTTCCCGCCTCGTTTAAACCAGCTATGGGAAAATTGGAAAATCAATCAGTCAAGCCCGGATGCTGACACCGGGGATGCTCTGGATATTGCCTTAATGCTGCATTTAAAACTCCCTGAATCCGGCTACAATTCCATGCGGGCATTAACCCGTGTAGCAATTTATCAGGCAAAGTCGCGGGCGTTCGGCATCCCGGCTTTCATCAGAGCAGTTCGTCACCATTTCGGACGTCCGCCGATTAATGTCTCAGAAATTCCAGGAGAATACATCAGAGACTTCGCGCTTCCATCATTCGGGAGAAACAGTCCGGGCGGCAGAACACGCCGTGGGAATTAAGTGAGGAGTGAGGAGTGAGGAGTGAGGAGTGAGGAGTGAGGAGTGATGGGTGATGGGATGGGTGATGGGTGATGGGTGATGGGTGATGGGTGATGGGTGATGGGTGATGGGTGATGGGTGATGGGTGATGGGTGATGGGTGATGGGTGATGGGAT
>CAIPAT010000387.1 GCA_903863035.1 uncultured Lentisphaeria bacterium | reverse complement strand
ATGTTTTTAATCAAGGTATTGAACTGTCAAAAGGAGACTCTCAATGTCATTCAGAAATTTAAGTCCGCAGCGGATGTTTATTGAAATGGCCGCTGAACATGTACCGCAGTACGCGTTTAACGCAAAAACCGACTTTGCCAAATGGAAAAAACAGGCGCTGCCCAAAGTGCTTGCCACTATTGGCGACTGTCCTGAGCGGATACCGCTTAACCCGCAACTGCTGGCGGAATGGGAACATGACGGCTTGACCAAACAGAAATGGCTGATCGACGTTTCAAAGCATATCTCCGCAACTCTGCTGGTCGCATTCCCGGAGAAAATGAAGCAGAGCCAGAAATATCCGGCGATCCTCTGCTGCCACGGACATGGGGCATATGGCAAAGAACCGGTTATGGGCAACAATTCTTCTTCAGAACTGAAAAGCGCCATTGAGCAGCACAACTACAATTATGGACACCAGATGGCAAAAGCCGGATTTATCACCTACGCCATCGACTGGATCGGGTTCGGCGAACGCTGCGACAATAACAAACCGAATCATCGTCTCCAGCAGGGGCGCGACTGGTGCAATCTCTATTATCTGCACGCCACCATGCTGGGTATGACCTCGCTGTCGATCAACGTCACCCACGGCAAAGCCGCCACCGACTTCATCTGTTCACTCCCGCAAGTTGATTCCGGCAAACTCGGCACCATGGGACTCAGCGGCGGCGGTACAATGACCCTGTGGATGAGTCTTTGCGACGAGCGCTTCAAGGCGACGGAAATCATGTGTTACAGCGACCTGTGGGCGCACTTCGGCATCCGCGACATCAACTACTGCGGCATGCAGGTTGCGCCGGGACTTTACAAGCTGGTTGACCTGCCTGACCTTCAAGGTCTGCTCGCCCCGCGACCGCTGCTGGTGGATATCGGCGCCAACGATTCATGCTTCAAAATAGATACCGCAATGGCATGTTTCAAAAAGCTCGAGAAGATTTATGCAGCGGCCAGGGCGTCAAAAAACCTCCAGCTCGACCTGTTCCCGGGAGAACACGGCTGGGGCGGCAACAAGGCCGTAAAATTCTTCAAACAGCATCTTGGCTGATTCAACCCGCCAGTCGGCGGTTGAATGTTGCTGATCAAAAAAAACTGCGGTTTGCAGATCGTATCTGTAAACCGCAGTTTGCTTATATATCATACCGCTGTCAGCCAAGGGACTGGCAGACGGTGATGGCTGCAACGCCGTAGATATCTTCGGCAGTACAACCGCGGGAAAGGTCGTTGACCGGTCTGCCCAGTCCCTGCAGAATGGGCCCGTAGGCATCAGCACCGGCAAGCCGCTGGGTCAGTTTGTAAGCAATGTTTCCGGCGTTCAGGTCAGGGTAGATCAAAACGTTGGCATCGCCGACGATTGCGCTTTTCGGGGCTTTTTGAATGGCGACTTTCGGCACCAGGGCGGCATCCACCTGAAGTTCGCCGTCCGCGATGATATCCAGGTTCTCATTTTTAATCTTTTCTTTGAACTTCGCGGTAGCCGCGACAATCTTATTCAGAATTTCATGCTCCGCGCTGCCGTGGGTTGAAAAAGACAGGAACGCGACTTTGGGCTGTTTGCCCAGCAGTGCGCGATAAGTGTTGCAGGTTGCCATGGCGATGTCCACCAGCTGATCGGCATCCGGATTCGGGTTGACCCCGCAATCGGAATACAGCAGCACGTCGTCGCCGGAAATCGTCGGAGTTTTCAGGTCCATTACGAAACAACTGCTGGCGATCTTGATGCCGGGAGCGGTGCCGATACAATTGAACGCGGCGCGCAACATATCCGGAGTGGACGCGATGCTGCCGGCAACCATTCCATCAACCTTGTTGTTGCGGTTCATCATTGATCCGAAGAAGATCCGGTCTCTCATCGCCTTGCGGGCGTCATCCAGGCTGATGCCTTTCTTCTTGCGGAGTTCGCAGAACTGCGCGGCGTATTCTTCGAAAAAGTCGCAGGTCAGATGGTCAAGCGTCTTGAACTTGCGTTCCGTTATTCCCGCTTCCTTGCAGGAGGCTTCGAGTTCCTGAGGCGTACCCAGCACGGTCACTTCCGCGGCCACGCCGTTCTCAATGATCATATTGGCGGCAATGACTACCCTCGGGTCCATGCCTTCCGGCAGAACCAGTGTTTTTTTCGCGGTGCGGGCCCGTTTTACGAACAGATCAATCGCTGACATAGTTTTTCCCTTAAAATTATATTTAATGTTCTTAAAAAAATAGTTTATTTAAAACTGTGTATTACAAGCCGTTTCAATTAGACTTTACTGAATTTTCGACCCCTACCACCTTGCGGTGATTCAGCGTATTGACCACCCCGCGGGCGATCATCAATTCTTCATTCGTCGGCATAATCACGACTTTAGTGGAACTTTCATGAGTCGAAATGATGCCTTTCTTGCCTGAAAATTCTTCATTCCTGGCCACATCAAGGAAAATGTTCAACCCGCCGAGACGTTTGACGATTTTTTCCCGGATATAAGCACTCCATTCGCCGATCCCGCCGGTAAAGACAATGGCGTCAGCTCCGCCCAGCAGCGCAAGATAGGCCCCGATATATTTGACGATCCGGCGGGTGAACATCCGGCGCGCCCGGAGCGCCTGCTTGTCGCCCTTCAGTTCTGCCTCAATAATATCGCGCATATCTGAACTGTTAATGCCGCCGACACCCAGCAGTCCGCTTTGCTTGTTCAGTATCTTGTCGATTTCCTGTGCACTCTTGCCGAGCTCGATCAGCCGGATTACCACTGCGGGGTCCAGATCGCCGCAACGCGTTCCCATGACCAGCCCTTCCAGCGGGGTCATGCCCATGGAGGTGTCAATCACCTGTCCGTTGCTGATTGCCGCCATGCTGCAGCCGTTGCCCAGATGACAGGTGATCAGGCGCAGTTTTTCAAACGGGGATCCCAGAAACGCGCCGGTGGCTTCAGCCACAAAGTTGTGGGATGTGCCGTGAAAACCGTATCTGCGGATGCCGTGCTTGGTGTAGAGATCATAAGGCACCGCGTAAAGGAATGCTTCCGGGGCCATGGTCTGGTGAAAAGCTGTATCGAAAATCGCAATATTGGGAACGCCGGGGAAGGCTTCTTCGCAAGCTTCGATCCCGGAAAGATTGGCGGGATTGTGCAGCGGGGCCAGTGCAAAACAGTCACGGATAATCTCTTTTACATGTTCATTGACCAGCGCCGGTTTGGTCGCCTGTTCGCCGCCATGCACCACGCGGTGCCCGATGGCTTCCACTTCGGATAGATCTTTCAAAACTCCGATTTCAGGATTGGTCAGCAGGGCGCAAATACTTTTCAACGCATCAACATGATTCTTGACCGGCGGGTTGCTGTCCTGTGAAAAACCGTCACTGCGCTTATACTGCAACTGCGGCTTATCCGACCCCAGCCGCTCGACCTGTCCTTTGGCCAGCACTTGTTCTTTACCCATCGCAAAAAGGGTAAATTTCATTGACGAACTTCCCGCGTTTAAGACCAATACTTTCATGTTGCTGAATTCCCTGTTTATATAAAATTTAAGAATCAAAAAAACATCATAGTGCGGCTATGCCACCAACATAAAGTAGCATGAAACAGGCTGTTTTAAAAGCCCGTAAAATAACAAATAACTGCAAAAACAAAAAAAATATGTCATTTTTTGTCAAATATATTCAAATTCACTCAAATCTCTGCCGGATTGATCTCCCCGCATCAGGATAATATAGTGAAAAGACAGCATAACTGTGAGCAGGCATCACCAGCTCTTAATTGTAATATATTACTATAATATAAAATCCGTGCTTGAAAATTCTATTTTGTGCTTAAATGGTATTTAGTGTTACCATAGAATACCTGCTTAAAAGGACTATTTACTATACATAGTCCATACACGTTTTAAGCTCAAATTGCATAAAAAATAATATTATTAAACGACACAGACTAAAGCCATTATTTCTATTATAGCATTAACTGAAGTTTAATCAAGGAAATTGGAATGAAATAGATATGGAACTTGGAAGAGTATCAACGGAAAGAATAAGCTAAGGCGATTAAATCAAAGTGCTCCATTGCACCCGATTTTAATGACTGTAAATCAGTCTTCATCAATGGTAAACAAAAGTGCCTCAACGTCAGCAAGTTTGTATCTTACTAACTTTTCTCCTGCAATCTTTATAGATTTAATTTTACCAAGTCTTTCCCAACGAATAATAGTCATTTTTGAAATGCCTAAATATTGTGTAGCTTCCGCTCTCGTCAGAATGTCCGGCAACTTCCGACTCTGGACATAACTTTCCGCTATGGTTTTCTTGGTCTCTGTCAGACTGGCAATTTCTTTCATGGTTGCTTGTGAAATTTCAACACGTTCAACCCACGGCGCAAGCAGTTGCTTAACGAGCCTTAATTCATCTGGTGTCATTGTTCATTTCTCCTTTTGTTAGTTCATTATATTTCAAGTTTCTTTATTATCATACCAGCCATGAAAACTTTTTATTTAATTGAAACATCAGATTTTAAAAAATAATTGGAAAATAGTTTTCAGAGACTAAAAAGAAGAACAACGGAAGCATCAGGCAACAACTCTATACGGCGGCTAGAGAATAAAGTTAGTTAATAGTAACTAACATCAACAAGATGCCCCCCAATACCCCAAAAATGCTGAAAAATGAAAATAATTGAAAAATAGTTTTTAAAAATTGAGAACTTTTCGTCATTTTTGTAAAAAACCGTCATTTTATATATGACAGGAATTTCTTCCCATCATCCGCTGGCTATTAACGGTTTAAAAATAGCAAAAATAATCATTAATATAGGAATTATGATTATGCGTGAATCGAATGATGTGGAATTGGGGTTGGCCAAAAGTCAGCCGGAAGTCAGTGGTTGTCAGATGGTTGTCAATGGTAAGTCAGATGGTTGTCAGCCTGTTGTCAATGGTAAGTCAGAGCAGAAAATAGAACTGCAAAAGCCGGTCAAAATTGTAAAACGCTCAAAAACAACAGATATTTGTAAAAGTTATCGCCCTCATAAGCTTTCCGAAGTGTACGGAAATGAATCTGTTTTAGAAACCCTGAAAAATGATTTAAATTCAGGAGATGAGCGTTCTAAGGTTTATTTGTTAAGTGGAAAACCCGGAACAGGTAAAACCACTATAGCACGAATTTTAGCATCTGGATTGAATTGTGAAAGCGGAGATACAACCGAACCATGTTTAGTTTGTTCGTCATGTAAAGAAGCTTTGAAAGACAAAACTTTTTATATTGATGAAATAAATTGTGCTCATGCTTCAAACAAAGATGATGCAGGGAAAATTTTGGAAAGTATGGCAATGACTACAATTGAAGGAAGGAATCACTGTTTAATTCTTGATGAATTTCATCAAATGACCAGCGCCGCCCAAAACGTTTTGTTGAAACCTTTTGAAGAACCTCCCCAAAATACTTATGTCTTTGTTTGTTCTTCTGAACCGGACAAAATTGAAACAGCTATGCTCACTAGAATGGTTGAATATAAGCTGGTTATTCCTACACGTGAAGAGACTATAGCTATAATTCAGGATGTATGTTCCCAGGAAGGTTGGACGCACTTAGAAGATACGAATAACTTGGATATTTTTCTACATGATAATTCAGGAAATTCTTATAGAGAAATTATTCTGAATATTAGAAAAGCAAAGAATACGCCGGTTATAGTCAACAATCTTCCACCTGTCTTATCAGAAGCAGAAATTGAAGCAGAAAAATTCGGCAAGAATCCTGATATTTTCGCTGATTTTTTATCGGATTGTGAAACTCTCGGATTAGTTGGCGAAGACAGGAATAAATTACTGTTATGGATTATCGCAACTTCCAGAAAACTTGAAGACCCTGCTGGAGTTATCATTCAGGGAACAAGTGGTGACGGCAAGACTGAACTGATTAAAAGTATTTTAAAATTAATTCCAGAACCTGAAATAATCAGAAAGTCCGGAATCAGTCCAAAGGGGCTTGGTAATCAGGGTGTAGATTCTTTAAAAAACAAGATTTTATTTCTTGAAGAACTTATCGGAGCGGATGATGTTACGCAAATCAAGCTCTTTTTCTCGCAGAAATATCTTGAATCTTTAACTTCAAACGGTAGTTATAGAGTTGAAGGCCCAATTACCTTTTTAACCACAACCACATCTCTACTTGAGACTGATGAAGAAGAGGAGCTCAAAAGTCGGTTGTTTGTGTTACCTGTGGATAGTTCAGGGAAGCAGACAAAAAGAATCACTGACCAGCAAGATATTGCAGATACGACTGATTGGGATGACAAACAGCATGAACGTGATGCCATAATTCAAAAACATCATGCTTTTCAGGGAAGTTTGAAATCTCTGAAAGTTCTGAAAAGTTCGATATTAGTTACGGGATATAGCGATATACGTAACCGGGCTCGGCGAGACTTTCCTAAACTGTTACAGTTGTATAAAGCAATCGCTTTCATCCGGCAAAATCAGCGGAAACATTTCCTGAGCAATGGTGTTGATAGTATATTGCTTGAACAGTCTGATATTGATTCCGGTAACGACTTGATAAAAGATATTTTCGGATTTGTAGATGATGATTTACTTACTCCGGCAAGAGATTTGAAGAAACATATTGAAAAATATCTTTCGACCAAAGCCGATAAGAATTTCACTTTCTTGGAAATTCAGAACTTTCCCAAAGAAAACGGTGAAAAGTATTCCCATGCCACACTAAAAAAGTATCTGGACATGCTGATTAAGAAGGAATACGTTCACAGAGAAAGGGCAATGGGCGTATTTTATCACCGATTAGGTTGATAAAGTCGAAGCGAAGTCGAGATGAAGTCGAAGCGAAGTCGAGGGCTTGTCGAGATAAAGTCGAGGCTCTGACCAGTTAGTTTATTAACCGGCTCAGAGCCTATAGAAGCACCAGCAGTTACAACGTCACCGCCCCCACGGAAATACCCAAGGCAAGAGCCGGAAGAGCAAGGATAGTGCTCAGAACAACAAATTTTAGGTTTTTTATTAACAAAATCCTCTTTTTTTTTACATTTTTGTAAAATCTTGTCATATTGGAATATGGATGTAGATAATGAATTAAGAACGAAAGAGAAAAATATGCAGCTTAACATTTCGAGTTTTAAAAGCCATGCAGGAAAGGCGGTCTCAGACAACCGCTCGGGAAATTTAAAAATTAAAATTTTGAAAAATTTTAAAAAACAAATTTGCCAATTTACGGAAAAGGGACGGCTGAGCGTAAAATAAATGCAACATCAGACTATACGGAAAAAAGTGATATTTTTCACGCTCAAGAAAAAGAGACCTTAAACTAAACGGAGACAAACCATGAAATGTTTAATCTATTCACGAGTATCAACGGCAGAGCAGTTTGGCGAGAACCAAACCGCTCAGTTACAAGAATACGCTGCTAAACAAGGATGGGATGTAATCGGAGTAATAACTGATACAGCGTCTGGTGCTAAATCAATGGATGAACGGCAGGGCTTAAAGGAAGTTTTTGCACTTGCTCATAAGAAAAAGTTTGATGTTCTGCTTTTTTGGTCTCTTGACCGGCTTTCAAGGGAAGGTTCAAGAAAGACGCTGGAATATTTAACCCAATTGGATAGTTTCGGCGTAAAATGGCATTCCTACTCTGAACATTACATCTCCAGTCTAGGAATTTTTTCAGATGCTATAATTTCAATTTTGTCTTGCCTCGCCAAGCAGGAGAGAGTTAGAATCTCTGAGAGAACAAAGGCTGGGTTAGAACGTGTCAAGGCGAAGGGAATCAAACTTGGGAGACCCAATGTAAAGCCTGAGTTTATTCAGAGAGCCAAAGACCTGAGAGAAAAAGGAATTTCTTATGCCGCTATCGGCAGGGAAATGAACTTATCCAAGGCAAGAGCATTTCAACTTTGTCAGTAAACAACAATTAATAATAAGGATATACACAATGAAATCACTGAATTCAAAAGCGACCCAGATTATCCAGAAACTTTACGGTTCCATGTCAGACCCGAAGTACAGACAGGATGAAGACGGCAACTACGCCAAGATAGCAAATAATCCTAATCTCATGCCGGTTGTCGTTGAAAAAGTCGGGCATCTGACAGGATACGGCGAGATTATTTCCATTGCGCACTATGGGGAGCAAAACGGCGACCTGATGGCTGACCCGGAGATGACCTTCGTCATAGTTGATGGCGAGTATTTTCCCATTACGTTCAGGAATGATTATGTCGCACTATATCAAGAGGTATTTGATTACAATGAAGATGGTTCTCCGGAAGCAATCGACATAAAACTTCAATCTGAGCTGACAAGCTTTGCTAATACATGGATGAATAGCATTCAGGAGCAGCAGAGGCTATAAAACAAAATGCTCCGGTTTAATAGCCGGAGCAATTTTTAGGACTACCAAGCTGTATAACTTCCGGCTATAAGCACAATTCTCCAAGGAAGGCTTTAATTGTCTGAATTGCTGTGGAGATTAGTTGGTTTTGACTTTCTGCATACGAAAATGGAAATAATTAGACCAATAATGGCATAAGCTACGAATTGAAAATAAAAGAATAATGGCATTGGTATTAACATGTTCGGGTGGAGATTAAATAATTCTAGCCATTGGGATATTATTTGAAATGCAAAGTCTGAACTCCAGCAAAGTTGTCCAAGAACATTATATCCGTCTTCTCCAAGCAGCAAATGAGTATTCCAACACCAAGCCAACAAAGCTAGAGTAGTCAGCCCCCAAACCTCACAAATTGCAATGATGAAAAGTATTTTTTGCCAAGTCTTCATTTCCCATAGTTGTTCTTCGTCTTTCAGGTTTAATCTCTTGACTATCAATCTGGAAATAAAATAGAAGAATAAAAGACCCGCTATAATTATAACGAAAGCCCAAAATCCCCAATAAAAAAATCTCTAGTGTCCAGCCATCTCCCTGCCAGTGACAAGAAATTGTTTACAGCGGGAAACCATCCAAGGGATAACAAAATAAATATACCGTCAATGACAAGTAGTTTCACTTTAGCACTCATAATTCAATCTTCTTTCAATTTTTTCATATCTGGCTTTTTGTTGCGCACACCAATGAAAGATAAAATCAGCCCCAGAATACAATAAACCGTCATGTGGATTGCCATGATGGAAAATTTACTTAAATCAATTACAGGATTTAATTCCTTCAGCATTGCCAATATCGCATTGGTAAAAGAACCAGAAGCAAATACAATGAAACTAACAATGTAATTTTTCGGGAAAAATATTATATCGCTAAAATCATGATAAAAAAGCACCCTGCCAACAATGAATCCATAGACAAGCGTTATTAGGAATATCAATAGCCTCTTCTGTATTACAGATATTTCTTTGCCAGTTTCCAGTTTGAACCTTTTGATTAGCCGTCTGAAGATAAAACGGAAGAATAAAAGACCTGATACAATTATGACAAAGGCAGAAACTCTGACAATGATGTCCGTCCATAAATCTCCAAACCTTTTGGGATTGCACATAAAATAGACACCAGAGAGAAGTAATCCACTGGATGACAATATGAATATCGCATAAATGACAAATAGTTTGACTATAACGCTATCTCTTTTCTCCTCGGTAATTATACTGCTTATCGAGGCTGATTTACCGCCTGATGATATTTTATAATGAGTTAATGCCAGCCCAATTATTAAAAAGACTATCGCTAATGGGATTATAATTGGACGATGATGGATTCTGTATGTAGTCAAGGTGAAAATACTTATCCAATTAAATCCTAATACTAAAAAGGGAACTGCAAGAATTCTCCTTACAAATACTGCTACCTTTTTTTCAAATTTAATTTGTGAAAGATGCTCAATGCCACAAACCCCCAATAATCCGATTACCGGAACTATCATTCGGATTGGATTGTTTAAATTTATGGCAGTAAGAGAGCTGGTTATTATTAGCACCAAAAACCAAAGTATGAATATTGATGTGTGCATATTGAGATTATTCCCCAGAATGTACCGCTTCTCTTTATAACGACCACTGTAAAAGGCAAGGTAATAATATAGCCTTTTGATTACCGAATGCAATTAGTCACATAGGTTAGATAGGAGCTTCAATTAGGAGCTTTCTCATTGTTCTGCTTGCCGGGATAAGCTCTCTATTAATTTATTATCTTGGGCTTTCATCGAATGCCTGTAGGTTTTCTTTTCTTCAATATTTTAAAAGCTTTCATTACAAACCAATAACAAATTCCGCTCCATGCAAGCATATAAATGCAAAATTGAGTTGGCGATGGATTCAGATATGGCGAAAGACTTTTAAATTCTTGATAGTGCGCAGGGGGCAAATGCGCAATCAAGTTTGCAATGGACAATGAAATTCCACAAAAAATTAACATCAGTTCTATGCAGGCTTTAAGATTTCTTACGCAATAAAACAATGCTTTCTTTCTCATCAGCCCCTCTTAATTTTTACCGGACGAGTCTTTTAATTTTTGAAACCGTATTACTAGAACACTGGCAGTATCTTTCTTTAAAAATATTTGCATTTCAACTTGATAATCAGGTAATCTCCAGACCTTTACGTGAGAATCGTTTATTGATGGGGTTCCAAACCGTTCATGAAAACGCTTCTCTATAATTGCCGTTTGGTCTCCTTTGTATTCCAAAGTCATGCCTGTAAAATGATTATCATCAACATCAATTTGCATCGTGAAAGAATCGGAATTAGCCTCGATATATTCTATTAATTCCTGGCGTTTATTCCCATCTATCCCCCAATTAATAGGCAGATACAGCCCTTTATTCTCAATATTTTGCGCTTTGCTATCTGTACCTGAAGCAATGCCAAAATTACCATGTATCTTCTCGGCAAAACTATTATAAAGTATAACGTGTTGTTTTTACGGTTTCCGCCGAACCGGGAACATAACGCCGGAACTGCCATTTTCCCCAAAACCAGCAGAAGGCAATGTCAATTATGATTATTCCTGTGAGCAACCAGTGAAATGACAACTCCCGGTAAAAGAATGTTCTTCCAGCCAATAAAAATAGATTTAAAGCTGCTAAGCGTATAGCACAGTTCAAAATGAAGGTTAATATTTGGAAAGCAATTTTTATGTTCTTTTTTATTTGCATAGTTGAACCGCTGAGTCTGTTAATGTGTTTTTCGTGCATAAACCCATTTATTTATCTCCATGATTATTTACTGAATGTTCAAGTTACAGCTCTGCATAACATAAAAGGCACTACAGAGACAAACCAGACAATGGCTGACAAGTTAAATATCCCATAGATAATAAATCGCTTCGTTAAAACGCTCATAATCCGTATATTTTCATAATTTGATGTTGTTACATAGCCTTTACTGTTGCGCCGAAGAATCAATTGTTACCTTGAAGTTGCCACAACTGTAATACCACCATTTTTCAATGCCAGCATTAACTAAAAATTCTCTTGTTCCAGATTAAAAGATACTCCCGCATAAACATAAATCAATCAGAATCCACCATAAACGCATTCCTAGACACGACAAGCCCCTGATAGCCATTCAGACGAGTGAAGACATGGGATGGAGTGAGAAGGGGCGTTATCTGCTTATACTTCTTGCAGAATTCTCTTTAATTCTATAATATCAGCTTTCTCAAAACCTTCTAGCTCGGCTTTTAAAATATCTCTTTCCAACTGTTCAATAAAAAAAGGTGCTTGAATACCAGCTTGGTCTACCTTAGTCAAAAGTGTTTCAAGTATATACTTTTTAACTTTAAGATTTACCGACTTTTGTGCATTATCGCATAAAATCTTTTTAATACGATTTGTATCACACATAATTCTTCCTTTTTTGTATAAACAAAAGCTTCATCTGGTCGAAATCATTTCAAAGAATTAATGACATCTGCTTCAGGAATACCGTTTAACTTGCTTGCAAATGACTTTACAGCGCAATTAGTACTATCATGAGGCGGGTGACGCCTCATGGCATAAGTACATTTACCAGCTTAGTTTTACCTAACTAGCAAAATCCAAATCGCTGCGAGTGTAACACCTCCAGGCCCATCAATATTATTTCTTAATTCTGACATACTGCACAGACGGCGACCAGAACCATCATAAACATTATTCCCTTGAACTCTTCCGACAGTATGGAAATGGGTGTCCTGAATTTCCTCGCCTCTAATTTTTCCAACCACATGCCCTGAACTATCGTGTATATCCGTACCATCAACCCTGCCAATAATACTTCCACCCTCATAGACATTATTGCCTTGCAATCTAACCCTAGCCATAGCCCCTCCAAATGTTAAATAATACGGTTAAAAATCAGTCGTACACGCTTGCCCTCTACTCCTTACTTTTTGTTTTGTTACTTTTTCTGCATTTTGCCGACTTAAAATCACGTTATCTAGTATCTTCATAGATTAATATTTTTTTTGCCATTTATACTTATCTTGTTTCAGAAAATCGTCCAACTGCTCTTCCGTATCTATGTTGTTAAAATTATCTAAATTCTCTTTTACATAATCTCCAAAACTTTCCAGTCCAACCGCATCATGTTCCCACAGTGTATCATAACAATGATTGAAAGCGATAATTTTCATTATACCTGAAGATTCATATTCAAAATAAGTTTTCCATATTTCGTATTCAAATCGTTTGATTTCATCACACATTATTTTGTCGCCATCTGATTTTATTGCACTATCACTTTCAGTTGGTTTCTTTTTAGATTTATGAACTTTGTCTTTCAATTCACGCACATTTACCAACATTTTTTCCAACTCTGCTAACACCTCATTGTGCCCCCTCCACTGGGCTATGGTTTCAACATTTTCAAAGCAGTCTTTAAGTGTCTCATGACTTATAAATAATTCTTTCAGAGGAATGATTTTAAATAATTTATTTTGAATTGAGGTATTTTCCGATTTCTTTTTCATTTTAAAACCCCAGTAATTTTAAAAAACCACAAAGGAGCTACAACACTCCCAACGACTCCAAATAAAAGCGCCAACGAAAAAATATCCCCTTGACCACCATTCATCATTCCACACACAATACACAATATAAAACAACATCCCAACCCCCCCCACGTTATTATCGCCAAACTATTGACACTCATTAGACTCTCCCACAAAGTCGGGGCATTTAATCTTTGCATACCCCCTATTATCACATTCAAACTACTTTCAAGTTTATTCAGACATTTCAACAGGTCATCCGAACTATCAACAAACTCACAATCATCTTTTCCAAGTTCATATGCACCCAGCAGCATTTCCTCTTGTGAAATCACGTCATTTATCTCATGATGAAGCTTTCCAAACCCTTCATATATTTTTGTTAAATTAATTTCTCTCTCTTTCTTTTTCTTTGATGTTCTACGCTTCACCATCACCCCAAAAAAAAAGTACAATATTACCCACAATCCCCCATAACATAGAAAATTCGTGTCCATAATCTTTTCTCCCCTCTGTATGTGTTTCTTTTTAAACTCTATGACTGGTCAAAATTCATAACGCAGATTGGTGATTGGGGCAAAAAAGAGGGTGCTCAAATCACACTTCCTAGAAGGTACCGCCAAGCACCCAGTCGAGAATGTGAAAGAGCACCCAAAGGCACTCTTCCAACATTCGTTTCCCGACTTTAAAATTGGCGGTTTTACTAAGAAAACGTCTGCTGAAGTCAATAAAGACTATCTTGAATTGTTAAATTTTGTATTCTAGTTCAGTAAAAAATCCTTTTTTGTTTAAATTTTTGAGCAAGCAATATTTCTAACTACCTTTATTATATCAATGTAATTCTCGAAAGCAAATCTCTATTGCTCCATTCTTACAGGACATGGCTTCTCTCGCTTAAAGCTTTCCCATGCGGTTTCAATTATTTCATCTGTGGCAAAATTGACAATTTTAAGACCAAGCAACGGCCCGGCATTAGCTTCACACCATTTACACACCAACTCAAGGGGCTTTGTCCAGTCAGCACAATTGAACTCAAAAGTAACATACGAACCATGACCACGAAAACGCATGACCGGCGAATGGGCAAAAATATAAGACAACAGGCTGTCACGGTCTTCCTTTATTGCATAATTTTTGAATTTCCTCTGCACGGCTTGGGGAATGCCGAGCTTGTCAGCGTTGTGCTCCCTTCTAATCCACATCTCATGCTCATCAATCTGAAAATATTCCCCAGTTTCATAATTTCCCCAATAACCTTCGGTCATATTAACTCCTTATTTTTTATCGGTTTTACGAAATATTGCTTCGTTAAATGGCTCCGCAGAACATCGAATCGGAAGACTGTTATCGCAAAATACCTTGGGGAGCAGTTTGAGATTAAGCTCTGCCAGATACCACTCATATATCCCGACAAATGTCTTATAGCTCCTCAAAATCTCATCTTTCTTTTTAATAGCGTCTAAGTCTGAATACCCAAAGAAATACTTGAGAGTGACGTATAATTTTAGGGATTGCGCAGTGTCTTCCAGCTTAGGCAATGACTTGAACGGAATATCGGGAGTTTCACCAACCTCTGATTTGATTGGGTAGTCATTCTGAATGTAAAAAATTTGTGGCTCGTTCAGTCCTGAATATGGAGTCAATTCAGGATGCAATCGTAGTAACTCCTCTGTTTCGATGAGGTCAAAATCTACAAATGGACATTTGTCCGCAAATTTAGTTGTAAACGAAAAGAGCCGTTTCCATTCTTGGAATTTGAGCTTGCTCCAATCACAAAAATCTACAAACTCAGGATGTGTCAGGAGTATTAGCCAGTCATCACCATCGAAAATATCCCATTTGCTATGCTTGAGGAATTCCGGCAAAAAAGTTGGATATTCAGAGAGTATACCTGTCCAAGCTCGATGCTCAAGCCTTTCAAAATGACAGTCTTTAATCCTGTCAGCATTGATAATGAACCAAATAGCCCAATCCGCACTGGTTAAGGACTCCCAATCAAAACATTGGTGAAACATTTCACCATCATCATGCCATATCAAATAAGACAGTTGGTCAAATTGAGGCATTTCTTTAAATTCTTCAGCGTTCATAACTTTTTTAGTCCTCATTAAAATCTTCCATGTTCCATCCTTAATGATTAATGACTGTTCTTCCGTCTTCCCGACAACTCTTACAACGGCATTTTTGCCATCTCGCTTCTTCATCCGCTCCCTGAAGACAAGAGGTATCAATGCCAGTATCGTGACATCTCTTGACTTCCGACTTTACAAACTCACGGAAGTTGGCAAAAGCCTCTTTTTTGTCTTTGAATTTCAGAAAAGTCTCGTGAGAATAGTACCCCAATCTCCAAGTCGTCTTAGCAACTTCTTTGAATTCGATTTGAGAGATGTGGTCAAGAGCTTCAGGATATTCTTCCTCAAACATCTCCATTATAAGGGCAATTTTTTCTCGACACTCATCATCCGACATTTCATGGGGACAGAGAGTCTCGCAAAAATCTTCTACCTTCTGTTCTCCGTTTTCCTCATAGGAAACCGTGAACCGATACACCGGAAATAACTTTTTTTCTTCTTCCATTTTTATTCCTCCTTTTGAATTTTTAATTTCATACGCAACCTTTACTTTGTCCCAGAGTGTATTATTCTGTTCATAGATAATATGACAACTTTTTAGAAAAATCATTCCCCGAAACTCAATAAACTAACATTTTTTTAAGATTCCGCTTCAAGAAATGTTGAAAATAATTTCGACCATGTTCTCAAAACAATAGATTGGGCGCAGGAATGCCCATAATTTGCGTTTGCATGGCGGCCCATAGCATTTTGTTATAATCTTCCGATGTCTGTGCTGGTCGAAGGGGATACAGCATTAAACTGCTCAGATATTCAAGTCATTGAAAGTATTCATTTATAAATGAGCCAAGGTTCAATTATTAATATCGTTCATTTTCGCTCTTGCCAAGTATCCTCCAACCTTTCAATAAGTTCCGAGAATAATTTTGTTGACTATCAACATGTTGTGACTATCCAGTGAACTTTCTGTTTATATCCGGTCAATTTATAGATTTAGAAGTTATCGAGGACGGTATAATAAAAAAGACGAAGAGAAGTAATTGCGATTAAAAGAGGAGATTTGATTATGATTGAAACAAAACAAGGCAAGTATTACACCACCGAGGAATTTTTAAGCAAGGTGCAAATTTCGGAAACAACTTTAAAAAAATGGATGAGTAGCGGAAGGGTTCACAGAGTGCGGTTGGGAAATAAGAGATTTTTCCATGAAGGCGAAATTGATAAACTCTTCATCCCAGCTGTTCAGGATATTTCGGCGGTGACTAATGACCATGAATAGCATTGACACAATCGAAAGATTCCGAACAATAAAACCGGAGATAGTTATAAGCCCGAATGCGGCTTTGGCTGAACTCTCTAAATCCGTACTGAACGGTTTTT
>CAIPAT010000386.1 GCA_903863035.1 uncultured Lentisphaeria bacterium | reverse complement strand
GCGAATGCTAAACGAAGAAGAACAGGGGGAAAGCCGTGTGAGGGAAAACCGCACGCACGGTTTGGTCGATGAGGCAGAACCGATAAGTCGCAACTCGTTGATGCTTAGAGGTTTTACTTTAATCGAACTCCTCGTGGTGATCGCAATCATCGCGATTTTGGCCTCAATGCTGCTGCCGGCGCTGAATAAGGCGCGCGATCGGGCCAAAAGCACCAATTGTCTCTCCCGTCACAAGCAAATCATGACGGCCACCATTATGTATGCCGACAGCAACAATGATACCATTGTCAATTTGTATACCAGTTATGACGCCGCCAACAAAAATTACAACACCTTTGCCCTGGGGCTCCTTTACCAGTCGAAACTGCTGCCGGCCAATATCTTGAGCTGTCCTGCCATGCAACAGGCCAAGGATCCGACGTTTGAGAGTTCGACCAAGGATTTTAACTATTTTTGCTATCGGACCTATGCTTTTTTGAATTATACTCAGTCCAACACCTCCAAAATCATCGCCGGACTTTGCGGCGGCAAACTTGACGAGTACAACGGCTCGGCTTGGGGCAACAAACTCTCATTAAAGCGGGCCCGGCGGGCGGCACTGCTGCCGCTGTCGAGCTGCTCCTTGTCTAAATTCGGCGGCTGTTATTATTTTAACTTTGAAACCACTGGCGACCGCGGCGGCCCGGCATTGCTGCACTCATCCGGCCCGTCGGTCAATATGGGGTTTTATGACGGCCACGCCGCCAATCTCAATGCTGGCGAGTTGCGCAAATTAAACGCCCAGTCCGGTGCCGGGATTTCTAACATCGGCGTTATGATCCCGCCCCTTGTTGATGCCAAAGTAACCTTGTAAATTTGATCTAACCGGAGAAAATGAAGATGTCGAATAAAGTTTTTTTGTCGTTTGTGTGGGCGCTAGTCATGACGCTTGGCTGTTGGGCCGCGGATATCCCCCCGGCGTCGGTGCATGTATATGCCAACGGTGCGATTGAGTTGACGGACAAAGGCGACGGCGTGACCGGATTGCACCCCACCTGGGGCAGTGAGGAACACCGGCCCAAAACACTTTGTCTGTATAAAAACGCCACCGGGGGCGAGTGGCAGGACTTTGAGTTTGTCGTGACCGCCAAAGAGGATGTTTCAATGCGTCTGGTATTGCGCGGTGAAACCCGGACGGTTGACGGCCAAAAGCGGCAGTTTATGGTCTATTACGATGACGTTAGCATCGACGAAAAACCGGCAACCAACGGTGATTTTGAGGCGGGGTTGCCGGACAAATCGCAGGGAACCCGGTGCACTGACCCGGCCGTCGTCAGCTCCGGCAAGGTGTGTGGCGCGGCGTGGGCGGACTCGGCGATTACGTTTCCCTTGGGCCGGCACCAAGCTGGCGAAGAGGTCAAGATCCGCTTCCGTTTCCTGTCCGGCGGCATGGTTGATATAACACCGGCAACGCCCAAACAACTCTGATTCACCCGGTCCGCATCGGGTCATTATGCAGACAATAACCGGAGAAAATGAAAATGTCGAATAAAGTTTTTTTGTCGTTTGTGTGGGCGCTGGTCATGACGCTTGGCTGTTGGGCTGCGGATATCCCCCCGGCGTCGGTGCATGTATACGCCAATGGTGCGATTGAGCTTGCGGACCAGGGGGCAGGAGTGACCGGCTTGCACCCTACCTGGGGCAGTGAGGAGCACCGGGCTAAAACACTTTGTCTGTATAAGACCGGCACGCCCGGCGAGTGGCATAACTTTGAGTTTACCGTGAGAGCGGTGGAAGAAGTCTCGATGCGATTGACTTTGCGCGGCGAATCGCTGACGATTGACGGCCAAAAGCAGCCATTTGTCATCTATTACGACGATGTTTGCATCGACGTAAAACCGGTCAAAAACGGCGATTTTGAGGCTGGTATGCCGGATAAATCGCAAGGATATTTGTGTCAGGACCCGGCCATTGTCAGCTCCGGCAAAGCGTGCGGCGCGGCGTGGGCCAACTCGACCATCACGTTCCCCATCGGGCGGCGTCAAGCGGGTGAAAAGGTCAATATCCGCCTCCGTTTTATGCCCGGCGGCAGCGTGGATATCCTGGATAACATGTTTCCCCTCGATTTGCGCGCCGCCGCCAACATGGGATACTCCGACCCGGTCGCATTTGATGGTAAGGGCGGGTGGTCCGATCAGGGGCCGGATAAAGATTTCGCCGATTTTGACACCCGGCGTCGGGATTTTGGCGGTGTCGCCTTTGACTTGATCGACCCCCAACTCAACGGCGGCAAGGCGATCCTCACCTTTGACTCCGAGCATGCCGCCACCGGACTCAAAACTGCGGAGCTCACCCCAAAAAATGACAAAACCGAAGGCAAATACCTTTATTTGCTTCACGCTTCGGCCTGGACTCCTGCCGATGCGGCACTCGGCGCCATCCTCGTACATTACGCCAATGGCAAAGAGCAGACGATTGAGGTTCGCTCCGGGCGTGATTTGGTTGACTGGCAAAATTTCAGCGGCGCGCCCAACGGCAAACTGGTCTACCGCCGCAATCTTCCCTGTCCCGGGAGTCTCTCGTTGAGCCGCTTTGAGCTCACCGGGCAAAGTCCGGTCAAAGGAATGACCGTCACCGGCAGCGGTAACAGCGTTTGGATGCTTTTAGGAGCAACCGTCACCAATCAAAACGTGATACTGTTGCAAGCGGATTTCATCCCGGGCAAGGAGTGGAAAAAGGCCGACTTTGCGGCGCGGGAGATTGTGCCGGGGTCAGCGCTTGACCTGACAGCGCTTCATCATACACCCGCCGGGTTGTTCGGCAAAGTCGTGATTAGCAACGGCCGCTTTGAGTTTGAGCAGCGCCCGGGCGTCCAAGCCCGGTTTCACTCCTATCAGGGGCGGATATTGGATCAACTGTTTGACAAATGGCAAAAAACACTTACATTCGAAGACGTCAAGCTGGCCAAACAACGCGCCGTGACGCTTGCCGGGGCGATGGCCCGGCAGGGTTACAACGCCCAGCGGGACATGGAGTATATGACCATTTTGTCTCACGGCGCCGATGAGGATTGCACTTTTCGCCCGGAGAAACTTGAGGTCTACGATTTTTTGAGCGCCGAGTTGCAAAAAAACGGCATTTATACGTTGCTCTGCCTCGGCAGCGAGCGGATGGGCTACGTTGATTATCACGCCGCCTGGCATCAGCGCGCCGGGCGCAAACTCCCGCTCCTGCTAGGCGACCCTGTCTGGCGCGCGCGGTGGAAAAAATGCGCCGAAACCATCCTCAACCATGTCAACCCTTATACCGGCGTCGCGTTAAAAGACAGCCCGGCATTGATCGGCGTCGAGCTCTTTAACGAGGAAACCATGGAGATTATGCGCACCGGACAGCTGCGGAGCTGCCCCGAGCCGTATCTCGGGATGCTCCGTCAAAGCTACCGCGATGATCTGGCGGCAACTTACGGCGACATCGGCGCACTCAATCGGGTATGGGGTACGCAATACAGCAGCTTTGCCGACATTGATGTGCCCGGCAAAACTGCCGACATCACCCCTGATTGGACGCGCTTTGTCAATCACCGGATGCTGGCGGCACAGACATGGGGGATCAGCACTCTGCGCGAGCTCGGCTACCGGGGACCCGTCACCAACAATAACTTCAACGCCTCGCTAGATCTTGCGGCAGTCCGTGCCGAGGGGGTTGATTTCACCACCTTTAACACCTATTTTGCCCACCCTGATGCGCAGGGCAATGTGATGCAAAACAGCTCAATTGGCGACGGTTTGTACCACATTGCGTTGCTTGCCGACGTCAAATTGCGCAACCGCCCGATGTTTGTCACCGAGTACAATTTCAGCATGCCCAACCCTTATGTGCACGAAAACGGGGTCACCATGTCCGCCTATGCCGCCTTGCAGGGGTACGACGGGCTGTCGGCGCACGAGGGCGCGGTATGGATCGCCTCGGGGTTCAGCCGCGACCAGTATATCAACGCATTTGACATCGGCTTGTCGCCGGTCGCCCGGGCCGCGGAGTTTATGACCTCGTGCTTTTTTCTCCGCGGCGACGTGGCCAAGTCGCCGTCCGAAATCAGTTATCTGGTGTCGCGCGAAGTGTTGGACTCCGGAGTCATGGGGCGTTTTGCCATCTCGCGGCCGATGCTGCGGCTCTCATTGATCATCGGCGCCGGGATGGAGATCGAGGGCCTCCGCAATGCCGGTAAATTTCCCGCCGTGCCGCCTGCCGCGGCGGTGCTGCGGCCCTCCGGCTTCTCCGACTTTCAGGTCAGCGAATTCTTTGCAAGACAACTGGACAGCGAGGACAAAACCTTTGACCCCGCCAAAACGGTGGAAGAGTGGCGTCGTCTGGGGATTTTGCCGGCCGGCAACCGCACCGATGTCGCCAAAGGCATTTACGAGAGCGTCACCGGTGAATTTTTGTTTCGGCTTGACGGCATGGCCCGGGTAATCACACCGCGCTCCGAGGCGGTGGTGCTCAAAGCAAATCAAAGCGAGTCGCTCAAGGTTTTGGAGGTGAAACGCACCAGCGTCCCGGCGGCGGTGGGGTTGTTTGCAGTGGACGGCAACGTTTTGACCGAATCGGGCCGGATGGTGCTTATTTACTCGACCGAAATGGTACCAGAGGGAATGGTGCTATCGCCCAATCGCAACGTGATTAAACAAAAGGGAAATCTCTCGGCGCTACTGCTGACCGGCAAACTGTCGGCATCGTTTGCCCTGGCGGCGGAGCGCCAGTACGAGCTTTATGCCTTGAGTGTCAACGGGCAGCGTCGCGAACGGATCGATTTGACAAACATCAACGGCAAATGGGAGCTATCACTGGACACCGCTACGCTGTCAAACGGTCCCACGGTGTTTTTTGAGCTGGTTGCCCCTGGCAATTCCGCAAACAATATCAAATAAAAGAGATCAAAGATGTTGCCGACACGTGAAAATTTCAATTTACAATGGCATTGCTGCGCCGGTAATCTCGTCGCGGCTGAGCGCGAGGATTATGACGACTCAATGTGGCAAAAAGTGGATTTGCCGCACGACTGGAGCATCGGGCAAAGTTTTGAATCGCGCCTGACTTACGGTGACCAGCATGCGTATTTGCCCAACGCGATAGTTTGGTATCGCAAACACTTCCGGTACGCGCCGCAAAAACAGGAGCAAATAATCCTGCAGTTTGATGGGGCGTACCGTTCGCCCGATCTTTTTGTCAACGGTCGACATGTGCTCAAACGGTTCAACGGTTATCTCGGGTTTGAAGCAATCATCACCGGTTATTTAAAGGCGGGGGACAACGTTATCGCCCTCAGGGTGGACAACTCGACGGAGCAAAGTTCGCGCTGGTACACCGGCAGCGGTATCAACCGTAATGTCTGGTTGCGCCGGACGCGCGACGTGTATTTCCACCGCAACAGCCTCAAAATTGAGGCCCGGGCGGACGGAGCTCTTGCGCTGTCGGCGGAGAGCTCACGGCCCGGAGAAATCCGGTTCGCGATTTTTGACCCCGCCGGCAACCGTTGTCCGGGGACGGATCAAATTACCGACCCGTTACTGTGGTCGCCGGACGAGCCCAATCTCTACCGGTGTTGCGCCGAACTTTATACGGACGGCGCTTTGATGGACACTCTGGAGACGCGTTTCGGGTTTCGCTCAATCGAGTTTTCCCCGGACCACGGGTTGATTTTTAACGGACGCAAGCTTTTGCTTCGCGGCGTCAACCTTCATGAGGAGCTTTGCGGACTCGGCACCGCCGTTTTTAGCGACGGCATCCGGCGGCGTTACCAGAAACTCAAAGATTGGGGCGTTAACGCCATCCGTCTTGCTCACCACCCGTTTGCGCCCGAGTGGTATGAGTTGGCCGATGAAATGGGTCTCCTTGTCTTTGCTGAAGCATTTGACAAGTGGAGCGGCCAATACAACGCCCATCAGGTTAATTTTGAAGCCACATGGCGGCACGATCTGGAGGAATTCATTTGCTCTTGCCGCAATCACCCCTCGATTTTTATTTGGAGCGTCGGCAACGAAGTGGTGGATCAGCAGCTGGTCGGATGCAACCGGCGCGGCGTGACGCAATACCGCAAAATGCGCGACGAGGTGCTCCGGCACGACTCTGCGCGCAAGATCACTTGTGCGCTTTATCCGGCCCGCAAAGGCAATGTTTTTTGGAATGATCCGCGGTTTGCCACGTCCGAGATTGAGCCCTTGGCCTTTGAAACGGATGTGGTTTCCGTCAATTACATGGGCCAATTTTTTACCGGGGACCACCGCCGCCATCCGGAAATGGTTTTTTTGGTAAGCGAAGAAAACACCGCCGATTTCGGGGCGCGCTGGTTGCTGTTTGACCACAAAATCGGGTGCGGCTGCTTTTTTTGGGGCGGGTTCGATTATCTTGGCGAAGCGCCGTGGCCGCACAAAAATTGGTTTCGGGGGCTGATGGACCGCACCGGCGGCCGCAAGGAGCTGAGTTACCGTCTGGAGGCGTTGTGGAGCACAAATCCGGTCGCCCGGATCGCGGTGGCGCCGGACCGTGAAATCGAATCGGTGGAGTGGAATTCGGTCAAACTTGACTGGGAAACTTTGGTGTCGCATTGGAATTGGCAGCCGGGCGAATATTGCCGTCTGGTGCTCTTTAGCAACTGCCGGTCGTTAACGCTCTCTTTAAACGGCAAAACTGTTTTGGAGCGAGAGTTGACCGAGGCGGACGCCTGCTGCATCAAGTGTGAGATCCCTTACGCGCCCGGCGAACTCAAACTCACCGGGTATGACACCCAAGGCAATGTCGCTGCCATGCATGTGCTGCAAACGGCGGGAATCCCGGCCGCAATTCAGCATACAGTGAGTGTCGGTGAGGAGCTTAATCATGTGGAGTTGACCGTGGTTGACTCCGCCGGCATTTGTTGCGCGGCTGCGGGTAACACCAGCAGCAACTCCGCGGGAGAGGCTTATGCACCGCCGGAGGAGTTGATTCATCTTTTGGTCGAGGAGGCCGGCACGTTGGCCGGAGTAACCAACAGCGACAGTCGCAGCCCGCAACGATACTGCAGCGACGCAGTCGCAGTCACCGGCGGCAGGGCATTGGCGGTAATCCGCCGCATCGGCCCCGGTGAAATTCGGCTCACTGCAGAGCTGGAGACGGTAAATGGCCTGATCAAATCGGTAATCAACATTCACGACAGCCAATGACAGGCATGTAATCTACCGATCAAATTCAAATCTGGTTTGATTTTTTTGTCACACAAAAACGTCTAAGTGTGTCTGCCTTTGGATTGGACAACTTTTTTTAAGACCGATTTAAATGCCTTTGAGATACTTGTAGCCTTTGGGTTGTAAATTACAAGTAACAAAACGCACGTCAGCCGTGGAGTTGTATTGCATCGCTGGATCAATCCGCAGAGTTTCGCTTATGCCTGGTTTTTTCACCCCATACTCCGCCTTCGGAGATTTTTTTTAACGGATATTTTAGGCGTTCCGCAAACGGAACATGGTCATGAGAACTGAAATATTCAGCTTCCAGCGGGATTGAGCCGTCAAAAAGATCCCGGGTTACATCACTCAAAAAACATTTGATCCGTTCCTGATATATCTTAAAACTTTCTCTGCGCATTTTTTCGATTCCTTATGCTGAAATGCATTAATGCAATCGCTTGGATTTTTTTTTAACAGAATTTCCCGGGGGAAACTATTATTTTAGATAATACAGGAACCGCCCTTGCGGAGTGTCTGCCGGATTTTTTCCGCAGGAATTTCCGGAATAGTTTTTCCTGTTTCCAGAGCAAGTGCGGCCGCAACTCCGGCAGCTTCGCCGGTCTGGTTCATGTTGACCATTACCCGCGCCCCGCCAAAAGCCTCCTGATCGGCATCGAGCATGCGTCCCGCCGCAATAATATTTCCCGCTCGTTCCGGAATCAGGCAGCGGAGCGGAATTTGATAGAACGCCGGATCTTTGTCCACAGGTTCGCGCCAGCGGCTTTCCTCTTCCTTCTGACCGGGACAGGCATAAACTTCCCGGCCGTTAAGATAGCGGAAAATGATGCCGGGGCGGCCGGGCTGATGAATATCAACGCGGTAGGTTCCGTTGGCAATGGCATCGTCAAAACGGACGCCATTAAGCAAGTCAGGTCCGGTCAGAGTGTAAAGCGCGCGAATATGGCGGGTTTCGCGGATGCCGGTCATAGACGGCAGCGCTTGCAGCGCAAGCCCGGAGATATCATATTTGTCGCGGAGAATATCCGTAATGGCCCGGACCTGGCGGCGCCCTTCGATTTCGGCAGCGGTAAGTCCGGCGGCATCGGCGCAATCGCAATTGAAAATGCGGGTCCCTGCGAGCATATGAATATCGCTGCCGGGAACATTCTCTCCCCAGATAAAGCCTTGCGGAAGATTATATTCCGCGCCATATTTCCGCAGGGCGGAACCCAGGTCAAATCCTTCCGGAAATTTCCAGCCGCTGAAACGGGCGCAGGTGGTTGACGGCTGCGGTGCTTCCGGTTGACGTATCGAACAGCCTGCTCTGCTGCAGAGGTCGGCATCGCCGGAGGCGTCTATCAGGTAATCCGCCAGAATCACGCCGCATCCGGATTTGTTTTCGACTACAACTCCGGCCAGTCTTCCATCCTCGTAATATGGCGCGGTGAAGACGGTATGCAATAACGGTTTTACTCCGGCTTCAATGATCAGCCTGTCCAGTTCGATTGCCAGCTCTTCAGTATTCAAAATATAATCTGAATAAGAATTATCATGCGAATTAACGGCCTGCCTGCGTTGCAGCCGCTCGATTATTTCCTGAGTCAGCCCGGCAATGATCCTGTTTTTGAATGTGGTATTTTTAAGACTGTGCCAGATGCTTACCATTCCGGAAACAGCTACTCCGCCAAAACGGTTTTGCTTTTCCACGATCATCACTTCAGCGCCCAGGCGCGCCGCCCGTACTGCCGCAAACACTCCTGTGCAGCTGCCGCCAATCACGCAGATACCGGTTTGGCCGATAACGGGAACTTTCCGCGATGGTATCATTACTTCAGTCATAATGTGAACTCCTTAGTATTTTGAGATTCATGTTTCTCATTTTTATATTATAATGTATTTCCGGCTGGACGTATAGTGGCATGCATGCTATTTTTTTATAAATATAATGCTAAAATGACACTATAGTGATAGAATGAATGATAAGTATATCCTCGCTGTCAGCGAACTGATGACGGCTGTTACGACTCTCACCGGCCTGCCGGTGATCTGGAAAGACGGCAACGGTAGCGCGGAACCGTCATTGCCGCGGAAACAGTGCCTGCATTGCAATCCGTTTTGCGCCCGGGTTAAGGCGGCGGCGGAGCGAATCCGGCGTTGTTCAGTAAATGACACGGTGACGATTGAAGCTCTTGCGACATCCCGGCGGATGCCGTTCATTCATCGCTGTCATGCCGGGGCTGATGAATTGATTACGCCGATTTTCTTTGACGGTGTTTATGGCGGAGCATTTTTTCTGGGACCGTTCCGGCGGCGGAATGCTATTTGTGCTTATCCTGCATGTATAAAGGAATTTGCCGGATTGCCGGAATTTCGCCCGGGGCAGGTGGCGGCGGCGGGTCGGATTTTGCGGCTGCTGGAATTTGCCGCCGGACAACACCGCCAGACGCTGGCCATCCGTCAATCACTTGCAGAGGAATCATGTCAGCGGCTGCATCCGGCGTTAGAGTATATAGACCGCCATTTTCGCCGACCGCTAACGGCATCAGCAGCGGCAGCAGCCTGTCATTTGAGCCCGTCGCGCTTTATTCATCTGTTCAAAGAAAAATTTAAGATCGGATTCAGCAAATATCTGTTGCGGCGGCGCATGGAGGAAGCCAAGCTGTTGTTGACCGGCACGGAAATGAAGATCGGCGATGTCGCTTTTCGCTGCGGATTCCAGAATCAAAGTTATTTCGGCATGGTTTTCCGCCGGCACACCGGCAATACTCCGGCGGCATATCGCATTCATTTCCACTACCGCCGGGAACCGTGAGCATAAAACCATGAAACTGTTTTCGTCATTACTGCATTGCTGCTCTTTGTCATATTTTCTTATCCGGTCTCCTGGCCGCGGCAGGGCAAGAACTGGGCGGCAATGAATACCAACGCAGTTCAGCCATTATGAAAATTACGTTATTGACTTTTGGCATTTCAGAGATATTATTATCAAAGATAACAACTTTATAGTTGGTTTTATAAACAGGAAATTAAATGAGCAAGCAAATATTGAAGACAGCAGTACTGGGTTTAGGCCGGATCGCATGGCTTTATCACATTCCGGAGATAATTAAGCATAATGGATTTGAACTGGCAGCAGTGGTTGATCCGCTGCCGGACAGGCGGCTTGAAGCCGCAATGGAATTCAAGGTTGCTGACGGTTATGCTGCAACAGAAGAAATGTATGCCGCACATAAACCTGACCTGGTTGTGGTCGCCTCTCCGACCTCCTTTCATAAATTTCAGATACTGGAAGCGTTCGAACATAAATGTGATGTTTTCTGTGACAAGCCGCTGGCGCTTTCGCTTCCGGACACGGATGAGATTATCGCGGCAATGAATAAATCCGGGCGCAAGCTGATGGTTTATCAGCCGCACCGGGCAACCTCTGAAGCCGCAGTTATCAAATGGATACTGGAAAGCGGTCTTCTGGGAAAGATATACATGATCAAGCATGCGATATCGAATTTCGATCGCCGGGCCGACTGGCAGGCATTCAGGAAAAACGGCGGCGGCATGCTGAGCAATTACGGCGCTCATTATATCGACCAGTTTTTATACCTCAATCGCGCAAATTTCAGCAAAATATTTTGTGAATTGCGCTCGCTCGTAACTTCAGGCGACGCCGAAGATATGGTAAAGGCTGTTTTCACCGCAGAAAACAACGCCATCTTTGACCTTGATATCAATATGGCCACTGTACAACCGCTTCAACCATGGTTTATTGGCGGAAATTGCGGAACTGCGGTTTTCAATCAAGAAGAAATGTCGTGGCAACTTAAATACTTCATTCCCGAAGAACTGCCTGAAATAAAACCGCAAAACGGCATGGCGGCGGCCGGCCGTGTTTACGGAACTTGCGAGGTTATTCCGTGGAAGACGCAAATACTCCGGCAGTCCGATTTCTCAGCGCTGGATTTCTATGCAAAATGTTACGAATATTATGCAGAGGATTGTCCGCCATTCGTTCCGATAGCCGAAACTCGCGAAGTAATGCGGGTCATCGAACAATGTCGGAACTGTTAATAAATACCGCCGCTTTCAGCATGATGATACTTTGTGCGGCTGAAAATTTAACATCGATTCGGGGTATCGAAGGCCTCTATACGATAGTGAATATTATGGGTTATTGCCGAATCGCTTGCGGCATAGATAGCGTGGATGGTGACAGCACCGCCCAAAGTCTGGAATTCTAATTATTGATGCATAAAGATAATTATTGTCCGCCTCAAAGGCATTGATATTTTGGAGAAATAGTCCAGCCTTTTGACACTTACCGGACTTTGGGCGGTGCTGTCGATGGCGGGAGATTTTTATAATTGTTTGATTTTTTTAATATATTTGCTTGGTTTTTTGTTATAAGAGCGCAAATTAATATTACCTTATAACACAAAATATCCTTAGGAGTAGCAAATGAAAAAACTGTTATTAATGTGCGTTATGACAGGTTTTTGTTTTATCCTGTCGGCACAAGAACAACATGCGGCGAAGTCGGCAGCGGCGGCAACAGTCAAGAACGAGGCTGTAAAAACTCAAGCTGTGACCGAAGCAACGAAAACTGTTATTCCGGAAAAGTGGGATTCTGTTCAGTTTGGCTTCTGGTTTGGCTTTCCGCCTTCAACACAGAGAAACAATGTTTGCGGAATCAAAATCGGCGCTCCGTTCTGCGATGGTCCGCTGAAAGTCAGCGGGGTTGAAACCGCGCTTTTCTGCGGAGCAACAGATAACATTGACGGCGTGCAAGCTTGCGTGCTGGTTGCGGTCAGCAAAAAGCTTGACGGTTTGCAGTTCAGTATCGTGAACATTGGGAAAGTCGTTAGAGGGCTTCAGCTTGGCGTTGTCAACATTGCCCGGAATGAATCTTTCCAGATCGGCATTGTCAATTATATAGAAGGCAATACAATACCAGTGCTTCCAATAATTAATTTTAAATTTTAACAATCACATAGTATATAAGGAGTCAAAAAAATCATGAAGAAATTATTAATCTCGGCGATCATATTAGCCAGTGCGCTGGGCATGCCGCTTCAAGGCGCTGATGCTGTGGCAAAAGAAGGAAAAGATCCGCTGAACGAATGGACTTTTTTTCAATTGGGTTTCTGGTTTGATGTACCGTCTTACACCCGAACCTCCAATGTTTACTTTCTAAAACTCGGATGTCCAACCAGCTCAGGTATTGGCCGTGTGAAAGGTAATGAACTTGCGATTTTCTGGGCAGGCACAGACTATGTTGAAGGACTGCAATCCAGCTTTATTGTATGTGAGAACCGGAGAATGGATGGAGTTCAGGCATCTCTGGGATTCTGCCAGAGCAAAGAAAAGTTAAACGGACTTCAAGCCTGCGCTGGTGTCAATATGTCCGAAACTACCAACGGGTTTCAGCCAGGCGCAATTAATATTGCGGGAGATGTCAACGGGCTTCAGATGGCAGCAATCACTACCATCAGCAAGGATATCAACGGCGCACAGTTCAGCATTGTAAATTTTTCCAAAAAGTTGAACGGATTCCAGGCCAGTGCAGTAAACATGGCTGACGGCGGAGATGGAGTTCAGCTTGGCGTGGTCAACATTGGAAATAAGCGTGGAATTCAATTCGGCCTCATTAACTACATTAAAGATGGCTGGATACCGTTTCTGCCAATCTTTAATATTTCTTTAAAGTAGGCAGTTATACCCTGCACGGCTGAAAATTTAACATAGATTGCGAAGATTTTGAGAATTGGTTCGTATTCTGAGAGGCTGCCGATGCCAGGGCCTGCTAAACTCGAAAGATCGCAATCCCGCAATTGCGGGACTAGCGTCTTGCAGCAGTCTTTTTGGGTGTGCCCGGCAGAGAACTCAAATGCCTGTTGACGCGGTTTACAATGAAATAAAATTTCGCCCCAGCAAGTAACGTCCGACAATGAACGAAGAGAGCATTGCGCCAAGAATTCCCGGGATTAGTGCGCTTTGTCCAATAGCATAAAAGTTTCTGACCGGAAGCCGGCCGAACAGGCTTTGTTCGCCGACTTTATGCATGATGCCGTATGCTGACCCGAACGGCGGGAGATATTCCTCGAAGGTCAAAGTGGACGAAGTGCTAAGGATATTTATTTTTCCGGCATATTCCGGATAAACCTTTTCAATCTTTTTAATCATCGCCTCGGCATGACATTTTTTGTATTGCTGATACGAATCGTCGTTTTCCCGGCAAACGACATTTTGCCAGCGGCGGGCTTTTCCGGGAAACTCATTTTCGAAGGCGCAAAGAACGTTGACCTTATCATTGCCGACAACTTCAACTCCGGTAAGAATAGCCATTGCGCAGGCGTCGGAGCCGGGACTGATAATCTCGTTAAGATTGTCATTGGCAAGATACGAAGTCAACGCGCATGGAACCTGACAAGCTGTCTGAATGGTTGCAAACAACGAAAAGAATGAAAAGCTTTCTTCGTATTTCTCTATTGTCTGACGGGTTGATTCCGGTACTGCATCTTCAGGCAGGATTGAAATTATTTCGCGCGGATGGATTGCCAGAATACAGTTTTCAAAAGAACAAGTTTTCCCGTTTGACAACCTCACTGCGCTAATTGTCTTGCCGTCGCGCTGGACAATATCAGAAATTTCAGTATTGGTCATAATATCGATATTTAATTCCATTGCCCGGCGCTTGAATGAGTTGATGAAAGCATCGCCGCCGCCAGTCACCCTGGCCAAAGATTTATGCATGCCGACAGCCGCCCGGCAATGCATGGACAGCGGTATCACTGCCGGCGGACTGCCGTAACAGAGTGCCGCGTTGCCGATGACCGCCTGCAATTTTGTATTGGAGGTAATCGAGTCAAGATATTCCTGCAGCGAGATAGAATCCTCGTCAATCTGCTGCATTAGAACAAAGAGATCCTCCGAGCTTAGCTTATTCAGATCCATGAATGGAGTGCGTCGCTCTATATCATCCTCAATGTGCAAATATTTGTTTATGGCTTCGCATTCATCGGGGAAGTATTTTTTAAGCGTTTTCCCGAAGGCGTCAGAGCCGGAGGGAAATTCATACATGGAGTTGGAATTTTCAAGGAAGATGCGGTTTGTCTTTGGATCATTAAGAAATTCAGGACATATATCTTTTTCCATTCCGAGTACGCGAAGCATATCCGAAAGCAGACCGCCAAAGCCTCCGGTGAAGTGAAACCCGGTATCAAAAGGAATGCCTTTTCGTTTAAATCTGCGCATGCATCCGCCGATAGCAGACTGCTTTTCAATAAGTAAAACCTTCCGCCCGGCCTTCGCCAGCAGCAAGGCCATTGCCATACCGCTGATGCCGCTGCCTGCAACCAGATCGTCGTATTTCATGTTTAGCGTATCCATTGATCAAATGACCAGTCCGCCGTTAACGGCTATAACCTGTCCATGAATATACATATCCTCTTCGGCAGCGAGGAATCCGATAACAGAAGCTACCTCTTCCGGGCTGCCGAAACGATTCAGCGGTATCATCGGCATAATTTTATCCTTTGGGAGTTCCGAAGTCATATCGGTCTCAATCACCCCTGGCGCTACCGCGTTGACCAGAATGTTTCTTTTGCCGATTTCCCGGGCAAGGGCCTTCATCGCCCCGATCAGGCCGGCTTTGGAGGCAGAGTAGTTGACTTGTCCTGCCTGTCCCGCCTGCCCGGATGCCGAGGTAACAATTATGATGCGTCCGCTTTTTCTGGACAGCATCGGAACAATAAAAGGCTGCACTGCGTTATAGAACCCGTCAAGATTTACGCGAATAACGTCGTCCCACTCATCATGCGTCATAAATGCCAGCAGGTTGTCTCTTGCAATTCCGGCGTTGTAAATGACTGCGTCCGGCAGGGATTTTTCAATCACGGCTTCCACTGCCTTAACCGTTGCGTCGCGGTCGGCCAAGTCGAATGTGACAATCTCGCACTTCGCTCCGGCAGCGACCACTGCGTTCCTTGTTTCTTCCGCTTCCCTGCTTATGCTCCGGCAGGAAAAAACGATATTGAAGCCCAGCCTGGCAAGTTTGACCGCCGTAGCGCGGCCAATACCACGGCTTCCCCCGATAATGAATGCCTGTCTTAATACCATAGACAATACTCCAATTTATTCGATTTTTAAAATAGTGTGGTTTGCCGGATTAATCAAGAACGCTCAACCTAAATAAACAAGTGTATGGGAAATATGGGAAGCATGGGAAGCATGGGAAGCATGGGAACCGTAACCAGTGCGGACAATTGTCCACTCCCAGTCCTCCCAGTCTTCCCAGTCTTCCCATTACTTGAATTATTCAGTTAATCAGACTATTTTACGCTTCGACTGTTTACGCGGACAAATAACAACGAATTGAATGTCAATGGATCACCTACAAATAATCGGCGGAAGCATTATCCGTTCATCTGACTGCGAATCTCTGCACAATGTTGCGCATTGCAGTTTTAATAATCCCGGCGAGCTGAAAGAGAAATTCTCGGACGGCGACTGGAAAAACGGGAACTGGTCTTATTTCAGAAGGTATTCGCCTGATGCGCAGTTTTTCACGCTGGCAGCCGGACTGGCATTGCGGGACAGCGGAATCAAACTCGTGCCGGAACAGACAGTCGGACTGCTGGCTGCGGATGATTTTGAACACGAATCCGACCAGGTCGCGTACTTTACGGATTACGTCGAAGGCGGCCGGGAACTGGGGCGTTCCAGCCTGTTCGTGCATACGCTGCCGACAAGTTCCGTTGTTGACGCCTCCGTCTGTCTCGGTCTGCGCGGGCCCCTGCTATATATTCGCGACGAAAACAATATATGGAGCGAACTGTTGAACACCGCTGGTGATTTTATCGCCAGCGGTGACGCAGAAATTATGCTTTTGTCCTGCCGCAGCGCCAATACTCTGGTCTGTCTGGCGCTTTCCGCCGGCGGAAGCACGGCTATAAGCCGGACAGTACAAGCAGCGCCGGCGGCAATCTTTGAGTTTGCCCGCAAAGCAGTCTTAGGGAAAAGTAAATGAGAATAATGCTGATATCAAATAATCTCTCGACTGATCCCTATGCGGTCTTTCCGCTCGGGCCTGGAATTATCGCCAATGTCCTGAGACAAAAAAAACATGAAGTGAAACAGATTGATCTGCTTGCCGCCAATGCAACCGATGCTTCATTGCGAAAGGCCATCTCTGACTTCGACCCGCAACTTGTCGGAATCAGCATCCGAAATATAGATAACGTCAACAGCCTCAGCCCGTGTTTTTTTCTGGACGACGCTGCCCGTACGACACAGATTGTCCGTGACGAAACGCAGGCCGGGATATTTCTCGGAGGGGCGGGTTTCTCACTGATGCCGGAGGCTGTTCTTGCCTATGTCGGCGCCGATTACGGCATTGTCGGAGCCGGGGAATCCGCGGTTATTGCCCTGGCGCAGGCGATTGATAGTGGAACCGAAATTGACCGGTTGCTCTATGCCGTAAATTTCCCGGCGGCATTCAGCGGCGCCGCATACGACGATGATATTGTCGAATATTATCTGCGCGAAACCGGTATCCTGCCCATTCAGACCAAACGCGGCTGCCCGCATCATTGCGTTTATTGTTCCTACCCG
This sequence comes from uncultured Lentisphaeria bacterium, assembly GCA_903863035.1. GTDB lineage: Bacteria > Verrucomicrobiota > Lentisphaeria > Victivallales > Victivallaceae > CAIPAT01. The sequence goes on along the minus strand of CAIPAT010000386.1, from coordinate 22,727 downwards.
CTGCTTGAAGGAACGCGTTGCAGGCAGCGTTCATGTGCTGAAATTGTGGATGAAATGGTTTTTCTGCGGGATAAATTCCATCCTGCGATGTTTTACTTTACCGACTCGATATTTAACGACCCGGAAAGCAGCTATCTTGAGCTGCTGGAAACCATGGTTGCTCGCGGAATTTCAGTTCCATGGAGCGCATTTTTCACGCCGGCTGACTTCACCAGCGCAAGCATCACGCTGATGCGGCGTTCCGGCATCAAAACCGCAGAACTCGGAGCTGACGCCATGACTGACGCAACGCTGGCCGGTCTCGGCAAGAATTATAACTTCGCAATGGTTGAAAAATCATGTGCCGCATTTCTGAAACAAGATATCCAGGTGTCATGTTCATATATAGCCGGAGGTCCCGATGAAACGAAAATAACACTGCTTGAAGGCATTAATAATGTAAGCCGGCTTAAGCAGGTACCAGCTTTTGTTTTCATGGGAATCCGCATTTTGCCGGATACTCCAATCGAATCCATCGCCAGGCGCGAAGGTATCATCTCAAACGATCATAATTTACTGTATCCGACATTCTACTTTTCCCCGGCCGTGCCAAAGGAGCAAATGTACAACATACTGGAGGCCGGGTTCAAAAGCGTCAAACATGCAGTATTTCCTCCTCATTCCATGAGTAATGAACTGCGTGTCTACCGGAAACTGCAGACGGCACTGACGGGAAAGGGCGCAAAATGAGCAATCACGACGATAACAGCACAGTTTCTGTCTGGGGAGTCATCCCGGTATACAATAATGCAGCAACAATCCTCAGCGTGGCGGAACGGATTTTGAAACAGCAGATTGACGGGGTATTGGTAATTGACGACGGCAGCAATGACTGTAATGTCGCGGAAACATTGTCCGGTATAGCCGGTATTACGGTGCTTGCGCATGAACACAATATGGGTAAAGGCAAGGCGATTCAGACCGCGCTGAAATACCTTAACGAGCGTAATGTCACCTATATGATTACGATTGACGGCGATGGACAGCACTACCCCGAGGACATTGAACACTTTCTTCCGGTACTGGCTGAAGACGACCATTCAATCATCATCGGGGTGCGAGACTTTTCTGCGCGGCACATTCCAGGCTCCAGCAATGTTGGACGCAAGTTCTCCAACTTCTGGATTATGGTGGAGACTGGCTGTAAAGTTGCTGACGCCCAGTCAGGATTCCGGGCCTACCCGGTAAAATATATTTCGCAACTGCATTTTATTTCCTCATATTACAACTTTGAGATCGAAGTGCTTACCAAAGCGGCATGGGCTGGAATTACGTTAAAAAGCGTTCCGGTTCGCGTCTGGTATCCCGAAAATCCGGAGGATCGCGTTTCATCCTTCCGGCCGTTTCTCGATAATTTCCGCATTACACTGATCAACATACATCTGGTCGGATTGAGAATACTTCCGATCCCGCACAAACAACTGGTCAGGACTGCGGACGACGCCAAGTCAGTAAAGGACTTTATCCGGCATCCGCTGCTTGCGTTGCGTGAATTACTGGTCGAGAATGCGACGCCGTGCGGTCTGGCGGCTGCAGCCGGAGTTGGCGCATTCTTTTCCATTCTGCCGGTACCGGGATTTCATACGGCGGCAATTATCTATGCAGCGGTGCGGTTGCATCTGAATAAGATAATGGCAGTGAATATACAGCATTTTTTCATGCCGCCGCTGATTCCTCTGCTCTGTATTGAAACAGGCTACTTTATCCGCCACGGGCAATGGTTGACGGAAATATCGTTCGACACCGTCTGCAAGCAACTTGGATCGCGCATTATCGAATGGTGGATCGGTGCGGCAGTACTCGTCATCCCGTTGTCGCTGCTGACTGCACTGGCCGTCTATGTCGCCGCAGTGCTGATCCGGAGGTGCAAACGTGCCTGATCAGGAAAAAAATAATACAAAGCGCGGCAACAACTTCGGTTTTATGTTTTTTCATTTTGCGCTCCGTGCCGTCGGGCTTAGGCATGTCAGGCGCATGGCGGCTGTCGTCTGCTGTTATTACCTTATTTTTGACTGGGCCGCAGTTAAACGTACCATGCCTTATGTGCGCCGCGTCATGTCAAATGCAGGCTTTTTCAAACGCCTGGCGTTCATATATCGTATTTTTGTCAATCAGGCGTGGATGCTGCTGGACCGGGTTGCGTTTAATGTCGGTCTGATCTCATTTGAGCACACTTCGACAGGTTATGATATATTTGTCGAACTTGCGGAACGGCATCCGGTCGGGGTCATTCTGCTTGGTGCGCATTTCGGCAACTGGCAACTGGCGGTAGAGGGGCTGAAAGGACTGGACTGCCGGGTTAATATTGTTATGAGTCCTGAAACGAATCCGGCAGTCAAGAATCATCTGAAGATTAACAGTGCCGCAGGCAACATTGCCTATATTTTTACGGACGGCCCGGACCACGGCTGTGTTGAGATTGCTTCCGCTCTCTGTTCCGGCGAAGTAGTCTGTTTAATGGGGGACCGGGCTTACGGTGCCGATACCATCGAGGTCGAATTTCTTGGAGAAACCGCACATTTTCCATATTCAGCCTGGGTCATTGCCGCGAAAACCCAGAGCGCGGTTTTCTCTTTCTTTATCTGCAAGCGCAAAGAGCATGGCTATCATGTCTGGAGCGATTATCCGGTATATCCGAAGTTGGAACGCAAACAGATGGTCGCTGAAACGATTAAACCATTGGTCAGTCAATATGTCAGATCCCTCGAGAAAATGATTCGCGAGTACCCGGAGCAATGCTTCATTTTCAGCGACGTGTGGAAGCGGTAACCATCGCGGGAGCATCATGCGCAGTCTAAGCGCTTGCCAGCTTGATTCCATTAATACAATGTCGTATATTATTCAATAAATATTATCACATGAGGTAATAATGCCGGAAGAAATTATCATAGACATCAATTCACAGGACACTATCGCTGAATGAGTGTTTGCATTACAGGCATGGGGTGTCTCTCCCCGGCAGGAATAAATTGTGCCGTCACCTGGAACGGATTACAGGGTGATGACGCACCGGAATTAACCGGATTATCTGAAACCGGGCAGATCGTCTTCATGGCGCCACTGTCCCCGGCCTATGATTCCAATGGCAGACTGCACCGCTCTGTTGATCTGCTGACTCAGGCGCTTGATGAAGCACTTGCAGACGCTGACTTGAATGTAATTTCCGATTCATCCAGAATCGGAGTTTGTATCGGCACCACATCTGCGAGCTTTCTTAACGATATGGATTTTCACCGTAAGCTTCGCGAACATTTAGTGGATGAAAAATCGCTTAAAAGATTTTTTTCCGGCAATCCTGCGGAATACGTCAAAAAACGGCTTGCGCTGGGCGGACCCGCCATGACTGTAATCAATGCCTGCGCGTCAGGTGCAGACGCTATCGGAATCGCGATGTCATGGCTTAATGCCGGTATTTGCGATATCGTTATTGCAGGAGGAGCCGATGAGATACATAGCGTCTCCGGAGCCGGATTCTATTCGCTTGGAGTTACATCGCAACATTTGTGCCGTCCGTTCGACCGTGATCGCGACGGCTTAAATCTGGGCGAGGGCGCGGCGGTACTGGTACTGGAAACCACGGAATCGGCTGTTCGACGAAAACGAGATTCCGGATTGTATGTTGCAGGTTACGCCGCTGCCGGCGATGCCAGACACATTACGCAGCCTGATCCGGATGGATGCGGAATCGAACGCGCCATCAGGAACGCGTTGAATTGCGCCGGTTTAAAAACTGAAGATATCGGTTTTATCAATGCCCACGGGACCGGGACAATTCACAATGACCTGGCGGAAGGCCACGCATTCGCCAGGATTTTCGCCGATAAGAGTCCATATTTCTCAACCAAAGGGAAAACCGGACATACGCTTGGGGCGGCAGGCGCTATTGAAGCTGTTATTACTGCGATTATGCTGCGAAAGCAGCAGATTCCAGGGAGCTGCAGATATCAACACCAGGATCCGGATATCCCGTTCCGGCCGGCGGCGGCAATGAAGATAACGGCTGAATATGCGTTATCTACTTCACTGGCTTTCGGCGGGTGTAACAGCGCGTTAATCCTGAAATACGAACCAAACCCGGGCGGGACAAAACTATGATACTGATAAACGGACTTGGCTTCTGTTCCAGCAGCGGTTCCATGATGCAAGAGTTAACAGCCGCCACTGAAGTTAATCTGGCAGTCAATAACCTGACAGAAGACAGATTAAAAAAACAACTCAGAGGTTGTGGTGCATTCGTTACCGCCGGAGTCAGAGCAGCTTCGCAGGCGCTGCACGATTCCGGTATCTCCGGAGAACGCCTGGCGACGACTGGAATTATTGTTGCCTCCCGGCTCGGAGATCAGAATACCACTTCGGAGTTCATAGACGACCTGATTGACTATGGCATCGACCAGGGGTCGCCGCTTAAATTTGCCAATTCCAGCCACAATGCGGCTGCATCGTATATCGCCAAGGTATTCAATATTTACGGTCCGGCGATTACATCGGTCAACTTTGAAGCAAGCTTTGCCAACGGGCTGATTCTCGCTAAGTGCTGGCTTGAACAAGGCACGTGTGATAATGTGCTGCTGCTGCAAATCGAGTCCTGTTCGCCGCTTTCCGAAGTCCTCGTCAATTATGGAAAAGGCTGTATAACACTGCCCTCGGAGACAACAGCTTTTGCTGACAGCAAAGCGCAATGCATGGCTGCCTGTTTTTTACTGGGCAACCAAACATTAAGCACAAGCAATCGCGTGCAAATATCCATTTCACGTTCCGCAGAACAATGTGCCGCCCCGGCGGAGACCGCTGTCATTGAAACCACGATGGCCGATCCGGTTCGCCTGATGTCAGCCGTTCTCAATCCGCTGAACGAACAGCCTGTAACGATTTCCGGAATAACCATCCGGATTGCAACCGCAGATATTTTGTAACCTGTAATGGAAAAACTTGTACGCGATGTGACTTAAGATATATTTAAGATGAATAAGCAAATTGCAGAAAACTTAAACTGGTTAAAAAATGGAAAATAAAGACATCCGCTGGAAACAACGTTATCAGAATCTTTCAAAAACGCTTGAGTATCTTGAAATGGCGCTGCTGATAGAAAATCCTGATATTATTCAAAAAGCAGGCACTATACATTTTTTTGAAATGAGTTTTGAATTAGCCTGGAATACCGTTAAAGATTTTTTAGAGGAACAAGGCTTTACAGATGTTAAATCGCCGCGCAACGCTTTGAAAAAAGCTTTTGAAACTGGAATTATAGCAGGCGGACATAGCTGGATGGAATTGTTAGTTGACAGAAATTTAACGTCCCATACCTACGATGAAGCCAAAGCGACGGAAGTTGAAAATCTTATTAAACAAAAGTATTTCCCTTTGTTAAAACAATTGCATCTCAACTTTAAGCAGAGATTAGATGGATAATAAATTCGGCTTGAAACAAACTGATTTAGACGCCGTCATTTCTATTTTAGAAAAATATTCTGATATAGAATCCGCCGTTATTTTCGGCAGCCGGGCGAAGGGAAATTACAAAAATGGCAGTGACGTGGATATTGTCCTCAAAGGTCAACATCTGAATGTAGATACTATTCACCAAATCAGTTATTGGCTCAATGAAGAATCATTAATGCCTTATAAATTCGATATTCTCAATTATCACACCATCAGCAATCAAGACTTGATAGACCATATTGATCGAGTCGGCATTGAGTTTTATAATAGTTCGAAGGAGATTAAATAATGTCGAAAACCGCCGAGATACAGGATTTTCTGAATAAGGAAGTCGCCATGATATTGCGCCTGAAAGAGTCCGATGTCAATGAAAACTCTTCGCTGAACGACCTTGGCATCAACTCCATGGCTTTTGTGGAACTGCTCATCGCGATTGAGAATAAATTTGGCGTGCAGTTGATCCAGGCGGGAATTACTCAGACGGATTTGAGCAGTTTAAAGGCGCTTGCTCTCAGGATAGAACAGGAATTATGACCACCCGGCAGAATAATCCGCGCAGATTCTACCTGAGCGGTATTGACTGGATAGTTCAGGGAATGCAATATAACTGCCAGGCCGCGCCCGGTGGCGATTACCAGTTTCTGATTATCCTGCATCTCGCCGGAACTCCCGATACTGAAAAACTTCGCGGATGTCTGAACAAACTCCAGACGATGTTTCCGTTGCTGTCCGGAAAGCTCAGACGCAACTGGTTCAATCTCGCCCCCTATTGGCAGGCTCCGCGCCAGACTGTGCCAAAGAATATTTTAACCGTTGTTGATATACACGAACCGGACATGGAGCAGGCCTGCCATCAGTACCTGACAGGCTTTCTCAATACTCCGTTTAAAGCTGACATGCCGAAACTCGCGGCCATGCTGCTGATATTGCCGGACGGCTCCTCCCGGCTGGCGCTCAGTTTTGACCACTGCCTGTTTGACGCGGCAGGCGGAGAGCAGCTTGTCACGGTACTGAACGACCTGTGGCGCGGCGCGGAACCGGATGCTTCTGACTTCATGACGGCTGAAGGCCCGTGGCTCAATGAATGGCGTCATCAATTTACCTGCGGCCGTACCGTTAATCGCTCGGAGCTGGCCATCAGGAAACAGGGAATCCCGTCTGTGCTCGGCCGTAATTCCGGCGACACTAACCGTTATATACTTATCCAGCTGGATGAAGCTGATTTTGCAGCGCTGGCGAGACGTGCCGACATCGAAGCAGGGCCAATGATGTTGACGCCATTTCTGGTGGCAACGATTCAGGAGGCATTGCATCGCATTTTCAGCCGCCGCGGCGGCAGCAATTCAATATGCATATGTCCAATGACAGTCAGCCTGCGGCAGGGACGCCGCGATGAACTGTTTTTCAATCGCTGGTCGATTATGCCGATGTATTCATCGGCAAACAATACACACGAAGAACGCCTGAAACAGCAGGTAGGACTGTTCTACAATTACATGAAAACGAAACTGCCATACAGCTTGTCCAAAGCCTGTCTGCTCTGCCGCCCGCTGCCGCTGCCGGTTATTGCCAGATTCTCTCAAAAACCTTTCTCTGCCGGAACCGCTGCTATCGCATTGCTCAGCCAGATGGAATTCGACTCTGCCACCCTGCTTGGCGAAGAAGTCAAAGAGCTTTACCATGTTCCGCGGATTCCGCCTTCGCCCGGCCTGGGTGTTTTTATGAACAGGCGCGGCTCAAGACTTAATATTACATTGTCCTGGACAGACGGAATCATAAATGACGATGAACTGGAGATACTAGCCTCAGCCATACCGCAAGCCGCGAAACCAACATAGAAGCAATGCCATGTAAAGATGCCTTGCATTTTTAAATCACTCCAATATATTAGGGGTCTTATGGTACAAGGAGTAGCATTGAAAAAAAGCTTGAACATTTACAGCGTCATATCTGAGGAAAACTCGGCGAGACTTGGTAAAACAGCGGTAGTATATCGCGGTATCAAAACAACTTATGGCGCACTCTTAAAACAGGCTGTGGAAACGGCATCTATTCTTACGTCCTGCGGCATACGGGCGGATGACCGCATCGCGCTGGGTTGTCCCGATTCCACCTCCCATATTGTCCTGGCACTGGCGCTCCTGAAAATCGGCGCAGTGCAGATCCCGGTCTCATTTACTCTGCCGGGATCGGAAGTCAAGGATATTTGCGAACAAGTCAGCGCGGATGCTTTAATCTCGACGGCGACGCTGCCGGACGGCTGGCAGGTGACGCGGGAAATGCAACAGTTCACTTGCGCCGGCGATGAAATTATCCTGCAAAAATTTGCGGTCCGGTCACCCATCGTTCTCGGACTGTCAGAACTGAATCCGGCCTTCATCAGGTTCACATCGGGAACGACTTCCAGTTCAAAAGGCGTAATAATATCGCACGAGTCGGTTATATGCCGCACGGATTCCGCTAACGCCGGACTAAAGATCAGCAGCAATGACACGGTGCTCTGGGTGCTGGCGATGGCATATCATTTTGTCGTCACCATTCTGCTGTTTTTACGGAATGGCGCAGCTATTGTCATCTGCGAGTCCCCCGCCGTGCTTTCAATGGCGCAACTGCTTCGCTCCGAAAAAATAACTTTACTCTATATGTCGCCGTTCCACTATTATTTGATGTGCGAATCTTCCGCCTTTAATGCTGCGATGCTTGAACACACCCGCCTGGCTGTAACTACCGCAATGCCGATGGATAGAGACCTGGCGGAAAAGTTCCACGCTAAATTCAACATCCGTCCACGGCAGGCTTATGGTATTATCGAGGCAGGTCTGCCATGCATAGATCTGGATGAGAAGGATTTTAAGCCGGGCGTCGTCGGCAGGCCATTGCCATCCTGCGAACTGCGAATTAAAGAACCGGACGAAAACGGCGTCGGTATCATCATGCTGCGCTCCCCCGGTATGTTTGACGGCTACCTGTGTCCGTTCCGCCGCCGTGAGGATATCTGCGAAAACGGTTTTTTCAATACCGGTGATCTTGGCGTTATTGACGAATCTGGACAACTGGTGATTGTCGGAAGGTCAAAGAACATAATCAACTTCGCCGGAATGAAAATCTTTCCGTATGAGATTGAAGAAGTTTTGCGCTCCTTCCCGGCCGTAGAGGACGTTAGCGTCTATCCGGTTAAAGACGCACTTTACGGCGAAAAGCCGCAAGCCGATATCGTCTTCAAGGCTGATGCTGGAAGTCATGACGAATTGCTTATTGAGCTGAGAAAATTCTGTTATGCTAACCTTGCTCCTTACAAGGTGCCCAAAGGCTTCAACATTTGCGCTACGCTCGAGCACACTGCCAGCGGAAAGATTTTACGGAGAAATCAACGATGACACACCGGCGTTTCAAGGAAATACATGATTATGACTGGTTTCCCGATGCCTGGCGGCGGGGAATGACAGATTTTCTTTCCTGCTTTGCGACCTGGTTTTTTCAATATGATCCGGTTTTTCCGCTGATTGCCGGAATGATGCAAAAAAGCGGACTTTGCAAACTGCGCGATCTTTGTTCTGGCGGATCAGGATATCTGCTGTCACTGCTAGACTATCTGTATAAAAACGACATCGCTGTCAGCGGGGTGGAACTCACCGACAAATATCCGAATCTGGATGCGTTTGAGCGGATCGCCGGGCGCTCCGGCGGCGCTGTCGGTTATCTTGCCTCCTCCGTCGATGCGCTGAATCCGCCGTTTGACGGGCCGGAACTGAGACTGATGTTTTCCGCCATGCACCACTTTTCGCCGGATGAACTGGAGACGATAATCAACCGCGCCCGTAAAGACAATTGCGCAATCGGCCTGTTTGATTACTCCTGCCGGGATCCGTTCCGCGCCATACCGTTGTTTATTCTGCTGATCCCGCATATATTTATCATGATGCCGTTCACCGGACCTTTTTCATGGGGGAAAATGTTCTGGACATATATTATTCCCGCAATTCCGCTGGCGCTGCTGACAGACTCAATAATTTCGCGTTGGAATGGCTATTCGCCAGAGGAGCTGAAAGCGATCATTGACAAGTTTCCGGACAGCGCTTATGAATGGGAATGCGGTTCAAAATTGAACTTTCTCCGGACTGGCAAAGTGGTATATTTAACCGGTTGTCCCAGGCGATAAGATGATTAACCATTTATAATAATTGAGGTTTTTATGAGCAGAGTGGTAATAACAGGATATGGAATCAACAGCAGTTTCGGATTTGGCGCTGATTCGCTGCAAAAAGGATTGGAACAAAATCGCTCCGGCATCTGCCGGGTGGATGAACTGCTGAAATGCAACGGGCTGCAAAGCAAAATTGCAGCCTGTGCCGGGGAATACAATATCAATGTAATTCCCCGCCTGCATCGTCGTTCCATGGGGCGGGTTGCCCATCTGGGAGCACTTGCCGCGCTTGAAGCGGTTGAGCACTGCGGAGCAACGCCGGCAATGATTACTGGTCCGCGTGCCGGTTGCATAATGAGTTCCACAATGGGCAGCGCCAGTGAACTGTACGGCACTTTTGATACTATCTTTACTGAAAAAAATATGAGCTCCGTTTCCGGCATGCAATTTTTCAAATGCGCCTCCCATACCGTGGCAATGAACGTAGCGCAGATGCTCGGCATTCGCGGCAGTGTGCTCAGTCCTTCGGCTGCGTGCGCCTCTTCGATGCAGGCCATCGGTCTAGGTTTTCAACTGATCCGGGGCGGCATCCTTGACATGGCATTCTGCGGCGGTGCTGAAGAGGTTAATTCCATGGTAGTCGGTTCCTTCGAATCTATATTTGCGGCAGCGCCCCCTTCCCGTAACGATGATCCGGAGACCGCCTCGCGCCCGTTCGATGCGCGGCGCGACGGTCTTGTATGCGGCGAAGGCGCCGGAGTGATTGTTCTTGAGTCGCTGGACAGCGCTCTGGCGCGTAACGCCTCCATCCTCGGCGAGGTAGTCGGCTACAATACATCCGCCAGCGGCAGTCATATCAGCCAGTCCGACTCAAGCGCCATCCGCGATTGCATCAATGCCGCGCTGCATGACGCCGGCATTTCTCCCCGCGAAATCGACTATGTCAGCGCCCATGCGACCGGAACGGTCCAGGGAGATGCGTCTGAAGCCGAAGCGCTGCGCCAGGTCTTCGGCGGCAGGGTTCCGGTGAGCAGTCTCAAAGGAGGACTTGGACATACGATGGGAGCATCGGGCGCCATTGAGTTGGCGGCTTGTTTGATGATGATGCGCGATGGCGTCATCTATCCGACGCGGAACCTGGAACAACCGGCGGAAGATTGTTCGGGACTGAACCACATCCGGCAGCAGACTTTAGCGGAAATCAACTGTTTCATCAAAAACTGTTTTGCGTTCGGCGGAATCAACGCCGTGCTCGTTTGCAGAAGATTTAATGCTTAGACCGAAGGTTGATTTTTCGGCTTTCGATAATATATTAACCTCATTATATATAATGTGTTCCTGATGAGATAATAATGAGGTAGTAGCTAAATGACCGACAGCGATATAAGAAGTAAAATCAAAGAAGTTTTTGTCAAAAATTTTGAACTGGATGAAAACATCATTCAAGATGATAAGCTGCTGTTTGACGATCTTGGACTGGACAGTCTGGATATTGTTGACCTGATTGTCGGGCTTCAGCGCGTGTTTAAAATTGATCTGCGCAAATATTCGGAAATCAAAAGCATCCGCACATTCGGCGATGTATGTAATGTAATGAATAAAATAATCAAAGAACAACCAGATGAAATGAATAAAATAATCGATGGACATAAATAGAGGAAACGATTACAAATGGGTTCATCTCCTGGATTCCGATTGCGTTTATTCAGCGTCCTCTTCTATGTGCGATTTGTATTTGCAACAGTAATATACTGTCTGTTTGTCGGCATCCCGGGAATTGTGACAATGCCGTTTATCTCTTCGGCGGCGCGATATAAAAAATGGCGGAATCTGATAAGATTCTACGGCAAGTTTGTAATCAGGGCATCCAGCTATCCGTTTATCAAAGTTGAGTATTACGATCTGGCTCCGAATGAAACGTCTGCCGGTGTCGTTGTTGCTAATCACCGTTCAGGCTCAGACGCGTTCATGTTCGGCATGTGGCCGGGCGATCTGGTGCAGATAGCAGGTGAATGGCCGTTTAAGCTGCCGTTTTTCGGAGTTCTTGCCAAATGCGGCGGTTATTACAATATAAGTAAAATTGCGTTTGATGACTTTTTAGACCGTGCGTCAAACGATATCTTGAAGAATAATATATCCGTTGTAGGATTTCCGGAAGGGACCAGATCCTTGAACAGCGAAATGGGACAGTTCCATGGTACTTTGTTCAGGCTGGCAGCTAAGATTAACTGCCCGGTATATCCATTTATAATATTGGGGACGGAGAAAGTGGTGAACCGCCAGTTTGTAGTCAGCCCCGGCTCCGTCAGATTATATAAACTGCCGGCCGTGAATCCGGAACGATTTGCCGGCTGGACCCCGTTTCAACTGAAAGTTTACGTCAGAAAACAGATGGCCGCAAAAATTGCGGAACTGGAAAAAGCGAGTAATGAATGAGACAGTTTAAATATAACCGGCAACGGGAGTTTCTGAACCGCGACGTAATTCGTGATGAACAGGCTCAGCTATTGGCGGAACACATTGAATACTGCCGCGAAAAATCACCATATTACGCGAAAATGTGCAATCATGTCCCCGTCGCGACAGCCGCAAACAGTTTTGATATTCTCTCCTCTATGCCATTTACCAGCAAGGACGATCTGTCCGAAAACATCAATTATTTTGTCGCCGCTCCGGAGTGCGACATTCGTGATATCTCTTTTTCTTCCGGAACCACCGGAGCGCCGCTTCCAATCGTCTATACCGAGAATGATCTGCGGCGTCTGGCCTACAATGAACAAAAGGCTTTCATGGCCTGCGGGATGACCCCTCTGGACAAGATTTTGCTGACCTGCACCATGGATCGCTGTTTTATTGCCGGCCTTGCCTATCGCGAGGGAGCCCGGGCTGTCGGGGCCTCTGTTATCCGCAATGGTTTGAACTCGCTTGAGAGTCATGCAGGAATTATTGCGGCCATTAAGCCGAGTATAATCATCGGCGTTCCGTCATTCCTGAAAAAGCTGATAAAATTCCTGATTTCCGAAAACATCGATCCCGGCTTTGTCAAAAAGCTCATTTGTATTGGCGAACCGGTCAGGAATAGTAACTGTCAATTAAGCTTGGCAGGGAGTCTGCTGGAAGAAGCGTGGGATGCCAAAGTCTATTCAACCTATGCGTCATCCGAGACAATTACGTCATTCTGTGATTGCGAAGCCGGCTGCGGCGGACATTTGCACCATGACCTTGCCATTCTTGAGATAATTGACGATAACGGAAACCAGTGCGGTCCCGGCGAACAGGGCGAAGTTGTGATTACTCCATTACAAATGGAAGGAATGCCGTTACTCCGCTTTAAGACCGGAGACATCAGTCAGTACTTCGACGAAAAATGTGCCTGCGGCCGCTCCACCCCGCGTCTCGGTCCTATCGCCGGGCGCAAACAGCAGATGATGAAAATCAGCGGTACGACAGTCTATCCGGAAACGGTCTTTTCCTGTCTCGAAGCCCTGCCGGGAATTATTGACTACTACATCATCGCGCAATCGCACGACGGTCACCTGACACAGGCGGAAGTCACCGTCTCCATCAGCAGCGACAGTACGCTGACCGTGGAGACGCTCAGCAACCGGATTGCGGCAACCGCACGAGTGCGCCTGCCTGTAGCCATCAAACCGTACGAGCAAGTATGCCAGCAAATATTCCCTGGTGCGTCACGTAAACCGGTACGCTTTTTCATCGTTGACGACAAAGAGACCCGGCATGAGCACTCAGGAGATAATTGATTAATGAATGAACATGTCAACAATCCATGCATTCCCGTTGCCGAGGGTGCATTCCCTTCATTCTCTCCGTCATATTCTCTGGAGCTGATCCGGCAGACGGCCGCGGCCAATCGTCTTTTGAGCATCGAAATAGAACCTACTTTAAGCTGTAATTACCGCTGCCCGTACTGCTATGCCGGCAGCAATGACGTACCGGCCGGAGAGCTTAGTTACAATGAACTCGCCAGTGTGGTAAAACAGGCCGGAGAACTCGGGGCTGAACGGGTAATTGTCCTGGGTGGCGAACCGTTGATCTACCCCCGTATTTTTGAGCTGATAGCTTACATCTCATCACTCGGCATGTCTGTTGAGCTGTTCTCCAACGGTTCATTGCTGACAGCTGAAACAGCAGACAGGCTTTTTAAAGCTAATGTCAGACTGGTGCTTAAGCTTAACTCTTTCAAGGAGGATGTACAGGCAATGCTTACCGGCCGGGCCGATGGTCTGAAAAATGCCATGCAGGCGCTGGAGAATGCCATGGCCGCCGGCTATGCCCGGGATAATGAACTATTGGCGGTCAGTACCATCATGTGCCGTGCCAATCTAGGTGAAATGGAAGAGTTGTGGCGCTATCTGCGCGACCGCCATATCATACCATATTTCGAGGTTATCACCCCGCAGGGCAATGCCGTTGAAAACGCCTGGCTGCAACTGTCATCCGAAGAGATTCGCAACGTCTTTGAAAAGTTATCGGCGCTTGACCGGGAATACGGATATAACTGGGAACCGCGGCCGCCTCTGGTAGGTGACCGCTGTCTGCGGCATCAGTATTCCTGTCTGGTCACCAGTACCGGGAACGTTTTTCCTTGTGTCGGTATTGATGTACCGGTAGGCAACATTCGCGAAACACCGCTGCGGGAGATAATCCGCGGCAGCGAAATCATTCAGGATCTGCGTAATCATCTGAACACCATCAAAGCGCCGTGCGGAGCGTGCGAACTCGCTGACGAGTGCTACGGTTGCCGCGGCACAGCCTATCAACTGACCGGCGACTGGCTGGCCTCCGATCCGCTGTGCTGGCGGGGCGACAGCAATAAACATCCGATACAGACATTGCCGGTGGATGCGGCCGGGCTTATCCCGCATAAAACTCCGATGCAATTGATAGATACTCTAGATGAAGTTGGTGAGAAAATATTCGTCGCTTCGGTTAAGATAGCGCCGGAAACCCAGTTTCTAGATTCCGATGGCAAAATGGTTGAGTCTGCCTATATTGAGATGATCGCCCAGACCATGGCCGCCGGCAATAATTTCCGCGAACAGTCAAATTCCGGAGGAATGCTTGCCGGAGTGAAAGACTTTCTGGTACATAGTTCATGCCGGGCTGGTGACAGACTGAAAATTATCTGCACGAAGAAGATCAAATTTGATAACTGGAGTATTATTTACGGCAAGGTTTACCGCGAAAATGAGCTTATTGCCGAAGGCGAGTTAAAAATATGGATGACTTTATGAACTACAGACAGACAATTATTATCGCCGCCATCACATTGTGCAGTATCGTGTTCAATACCGTAACCGCCGCCCGGACGAAGAGTGACGACGATGCTTTTTCCCAGATCAATCAATCAACGCGGGAAATGTCAACTTTCAGCGCGAAATTCAAACAGATTAAGAAATTCCGCATCCTTACCTCGCAGATGGTGCTGGAAGGTTCGATTTACATCAACCGAGTCCCGTTTAAACTGGCCTGGCACATTGAGAAGCCGATCGGCTACACGGCAATTATAAGTGAAGACCGGCTGTTGCAATGGGATAAAGAGACTGACCGCACGAAAGAATATAAATTTAGCGACAATCCGATGCTGGGGATAATTGCAAAAGTGTATCATGATATTTTGCTCGGCGATTTTTCTGGAATCGGGCAGGAATGTGATATCACCGTTGATAAGCCGGCCTGTACCGTTAATGTCACGCCGCGGGCAAAAAGCAACATGATCAAAGCAGTCTCTAAACTAACATTTGTCTTCAACAAGGATTTCCGCAACCTCACTTCTATTTCAATAGACGAATGCGGCGGCAACAGCACAGTCATTAATTTTAACGATATCAAAATTAACGGTATTATTCCGGAAAAAGCGTGGAAGACAGGCAATGATTCTTGACTTGAGGCGATATCGCAAGACTATTATCGTTCTTCTCTTTGCCATAATCGGCATATGCCTGTTACTGCTTGCGGGGAAAAAATACAGCAGTGATATCACAGATATGCTGCCTGAAGGGTCTGTCGCCGCCAAAATGCTGAAATACCTCCACGAAGAAAACGTTGCCGGCAGAATAACCGTGGAACTTCGTCTGAATGACAATTGTGACAATTTGAAATTGCTTCCGCAAGCCGTAACGCAACTTGAGACAACCCTTAAACACACCGAGATCATTTCCATTTTTACCGGCTTTGCCATGCCTGGCGCGGAAACACTGGCCGAGGCCTACACCACACTGCCTCAACTGATCAGCAGGGAGGATATGGCAAAGATAGCTGAAATGACCAGTATGGATGAAATTGACAAGTCTATGCGCGGCAATTACATCCGGCTTGCGTCTCCAGGCGGCGCAGCGCTTTACAGTTTTATTGAGAAAGATCCGCTCGGGCTCAACCGCATAGTCCTGAAAAAACTTGAGCTATTCTCTGATATCGTCTCCTACCGGACGGCTCCAGGCTCCACAATGCTGATCGGGCCGGACCGGCGGCGCGCATTGTTAATCGTCGAAACCGCCATTCCGGTATCTGACAGCCGGCGGGCAGCCCCATTTCTGGATTTTCTGGATGACGCCCTTAAAAAGCTGCCTGAACAGGTTACCGCATCCGTACTATGCGGACACAAACATACGATCGGGAACGAAAAAGTCATTGCCGGAGATATTCCCAAAGTATCAATCGCATCATTGATCATCTTCGCGCTTCTTTTCGCGGTAATCTACCGGAAAAGACCGCAAGCATTCCTGATTGTCCTGATGCCGATGGTAGCCGTACTGATCACGGTGGCAGTTATGGGAATCGCGATTGACCGGATATCAGCCTTTGTCATCGGATTCGGCGGCGTAATGGCCGGAATTTCCATAGATTACGGCATCTGCGTTTATGAATTATGCGGCAAAACAGCTGGCAATAGAATACATGAGGTGCGTAAAATTGTCCGGCCGCTTTGCGCGGGAGCCCTGACGACGATAGGTATTTTTATCGCCTTTCTTTTTTCCGGTACCGGCGCTTATACGCAGCTTGGAATCTTCGCTATCCTCAGTGTCTCTCTCTCGCTGGCAATGGCATTATACGTTTTACCCAATCTGCTGTCCGACAACGTAAAGAGTTCGATTATTCAGTTAAAGACCCCTGTTTTCAAATACCGCAGTTCATGCTTCATTGTCATCGCCTGGGGAGTTGCCATAGTCGGCGCAGCAGCACTTGCGCTCTCATACTCCTTCTTTGACAGCAGCATCACATCGCTCGACGGGTCGGGCAGGAACATCATTAATGCCGAAGCGAATTTCAATGCCTACTGGAGCAAGCGCGAAATGCCGGCAATCCTGGCGATAAAAGGCAAAGATCGCGAGCAAGTTTTGCAAACAGGAGAATTGCTTGCGGCAATGGCCGGAGAATCCGGGATTAAAGGTTTTGTATCTCCGGTGATGCTGACTCCGAGCGCCAGAACCATACAGCACAATCAGAATGTATGGAATGAACTCTGGACAGCGGATAAAATTAATCAGACATTGGGCCGAATCGTCCTGGCCGGCAGTAAAAGCGGCTTCCGCGAAGATGCGTTCAGTGCGTTTAACACATGGCTGGCTGCCAGCCGCGATAACAATCGCAGCCAATGCATACTGCTCAACAGTATTCAGGATAAACTGCTTAAGCGCAACGGAGAAGAGTGGACACTCACATCATTCATGATTGATTCCCCGGGGAATTACAAAATAATTGAGAAAGTCCAGAAGCAGCTCCCCGAACTTCGTGTAATCTCTCCACGCGTACTGCGTCTTTCGATTGGTGAAGAAGAACTTAACCGACTGCTGGGAATCGGCATTGCCAGTTTTGTCATTGTACTGCTTCTGAGTATTTTCGCCTGCGGCGGTTTTATCCCCGGCATCGTCTCGCTGCTGCCGGTATTGGCGGCTGTGACGGTCATCTGCGGGTTCTCCGCCGCATTGAGTCTCCCGCTGACCATCCCGTCCTGTGTCGCCATTATTATTATTATCGGACTCTCCAGCGACTATGGTATATTTATGGTTTTCCGCTGTTTCAAATCCCTTCAGGATGATGTTATGACAGCGGTGACCCTGTGCGCCTTGACCACTGCCGCAGGAGCCTTAACCCTGTTATTTGCTTCTCACCCGGTAATGTTCAAGCTTGGCATTACATTGTTTGCCGGAATCGTCATATCATATGCGGCGGCAGTGACATTGATTCCCGCGCTGGCCGTGCTCGCCAAAGGCAAACATAAAACTGTGGTCCAGTTGTTAATATTTTTTGCCGGCCTGGCGTGCAGCAGCGGATGCGCGTTATACTCTCTGCCGGAACCTGGTCCATTGCTCAGTATCCCCGCTCCGCAAATATATAATCCGCCGGACAAGCAATGGAGCACGGTGTCCTCGCTGACGTTCTCCGTGTCCGGCCATATGCAGGACAGTCTGCTGTGCGCCGCCGAGTTCGATGCAGTCAACCGCTGCGGCTCAATTGTCTTCATGCAGCCGGGCGGAATCAAATTACTTGAAACTTCATTCCGCGGTGATGAAATCACGCACCAGTTTGTCATTCCTGAACTGAAAAAGCAGGGACTCAAGGTCGAGGATGTGGTTCGCGACCTGAAACGCATCAGTTTTGACACCGGAATAACGGACATCCCCGGGATCGTTTATGAATTCGACAAAGACACTGGAATGCTCAAGACAAAGAAATTTATTAAGAACGACTGCTGTATCTGGAAAATATCATACCGGCAGTATAGATTAATCGGCGGTTATTCCGTGCCGCTTGAAATAAGACTGGACAACAACAATCCTGAATATTCGCTGCTGATAAGGATCAAGGAATTTTCAGAAATACAATCAAAACATGTGCAATAAGATGTTTTACGACACATTAATCAACGAAGGCGTCAAGGCATGTTCGCAAAATGAGCAGGGCGATATTGTAGCAACGTTCAGCTTCTCTCCGGACAGCGGAATATTCGCCGGACATTTTCCCGGCAATCCGATTGTTCCGGGAATATGCCAGCTGGAAGCTGTGAAATATATGCTTGAACGTACTCTCGGCTGCAAATGCCGCTTGCTGCAGGCCGACAATATTAAATTTTTCCAGCCTGTTTTTCCGGATCAGGAATTTACCCTGGTTGTCAGCTGCACAAAAAATGGCGATAATATGCTCGTCAGATGTAAAGGAACCACCGGCGGAAACGATGTCAAAAGCACAGATATAAAAGCAAGGTATGAGATAAAATGACGCGCCGCAAAAAAACTAATTACTTCGAGGTGCCGGACAACGCGCCGGAGCCTGTCATCGCGTCCATAACCCGCCGCTGCCAGTTCAGTGAAGTTGACGCGCTGGGGATTGTGTGGCATGGCCGCTATGTCTCATTTTTTGAAGAGGCGGCAACCGAACTCGGACACAAGTGCGACTTGACCTATGAAGCTATGCATGAAGCCGGTATCGCCGCACCTGTAGCCCGGCTGCATATTGATTATTATCGCGCACTGCGGCTCAATGAGCGCTTTAAGGTCCAGGCATCGGTTATCTGGAACGAAGGCGCCAGACTCAACACTCAATTCATAATTACCGGCGGGGACGGTTCCTGCGCCTGTACCGGATATACGGTGCAGATGTTCGTTGAAGCCGCTACCGGGAATGTTTGCATTTTACCGCCGCCGGTTTTGACGGTATTTCACGATAAATGGCTGGCCGGCGTATTCTATGACTAACGCTAAAGCTGTAATCACCCTGGCGGAAGTTGTAAGCGCCTATGGCGACGGCAGCACCGCTCTGTTCAACGGACTTTACTCGTCCGTCTCCGCGGTAGCATTCCAGGCCGGCAGCCCGTCGTCGCTATACCGGATGTATCCTGTCGGAGCCATTCCGGAAGTGGCAGCTGACGACGTCAGGCTGTTCAGCATCCTGCGACGGCTTGCAGGCCTCATCGGCAAGCTGCCCGACGGAGCTCCGCTTTACCTGGCAGTCACCATTGGCGCAATAGACTTGCTGGAACGGCAAATTCTCTGCGGATTAACCGGCGAACCCCATCTGAAAGCGCTGACAAAAATAGTCAAGCAACTGTTTGGAGAACGCCGGATTATCATTATCTCCGGGGCATGCGCAGCATCAGCCTGTGCTGTCGCCAGGGCTGCCGCGGATATTGACGCCGGACGAATTGATAGCGCAATTGTACTATCCTGTGACGCATTGAGCGAATTCATCTTTTCCGGTTTTGCGTCGCTTGGCGCACTCGACCACCAGCAGGCACGCCCTTTTGACAGGAACCGGGCCGGTTTGAATTTAGGGGAAGCAGCAGCCATAATGGTTTTGAAATCTCCGAAACTACTCTGCGGGGAAAAAGTTCTCGGCAGTATTGCCGGATGGTCTCTGTCTTCCGACGCCATTCATGTTACTTCTCCTGATCCGGAAGGGCGCGGTCTGGCACGGGCTATCCGTTCCGCAATTGCGGCTGCGAAAATAACCCCGGCGGATATCTCATTTATTGCCGCACATGGAACAGGAACTCAATATAACGATGCTATGGAACTTGCGGCATTTAACCAGGTATTTGAGCAACCGAGACCAGCCTTTTCAGTAAAGTGGGGGACCGGACATACTATTGCCGCCGCCGGCATGGTTCAACTGATCGCCGCCTGTCATGCGGGGAAAATCAGTCTGATTCCTCCGAACGCTCTGACGCTCTCTCCTGAAGAGAGCGCAGCCGGCTGGGTTTCGTCTTCCGCAACTGCGATTTCAGACGGTTATATGCTATCCGTCAACTCTGGTTTCGGCGGTATCAACTCCGCTCTGGTCTTGTCTTGACTTTTCGGTAAAGTCGCGTCTGCAGATGGTGAAAGCGGATAAATATTGGAGAGATCAGCCTTCAAATTTTTCACCCATGTATTATAATGAGAACTGATGGTATTCGCCGCCTTATTATACTTGAGACCGGAACTGTCCTTGTATATGATGGAAAAATGTTTCGTGGTGTACTTAATATCCATGACCGCTCTGGCATTACGGTGGGCGTAAAATGCTTCAATATGTCCGGCAGCAATAACTTTCATGCCGAACTTTCTTTGTCTGCCTGTCTCAAGGATCTTTTGAGTTATCTGATTCAGGTCGGCATCTTTTGTGGCTGCAAAAAATGGCTCATCATCAACCCGGGCAACCGGAACAGCAGACCGGCAGCCGCCGATAGCAATCAATACAAATATTAAAGACAACAGCACATGGCATTGTTTCTTAAAAAGAGTATGGAACATAGGTTGTATCCTTAATTATTTGCTGAAGTTGAAAAATATCATGAACGGCATTGACGATTTTTGATTGATATTGATCAGACCAAGTTGAAAGCTGCTTCTTTCCGCATAATTAACCAGGCCGATCTGGGGGCCGATGCTTCTGGTCACCACGTTGACAACCCCGGCCTGAAAGCCCTTGAGCTGTTCAACAATATTGACCAGACTGACCTGGCCGCCGTCAGCATTATTACTCAAATTTGTCGCCCCGACCTGCCAGCCTTTGGATTTGTCAGCTTTATTGAAAAGCGATACTTGAACGCCGTCAGACTCCACTTTGCTCCAGCAGGTGAATACGGAGGCCTGCAAGCCGTGACTTCTAGTGGAAGTATTACAGAAGCCAATGCTGATCTGGGCTCCGTTAACTCCAGCACAGTCAGAACCTAAAAGGGATAAATCCAGACCGCTTACATGAGAGGTACCGGAAAATGGAAAACCAAATCTGAAACCGTTAACTCTGACTCTTTGCGTATTGCCTGGAACATCAAACCAGAACCCGATTTGAATCGGGGCCTGATCATCAACTTTTTGGGGCTCTGCGGATACTGCCGCCTTGGGAGTTTTTACTTGATTTTTAGCCGGTTCCGGAGATGCCGGGGAAGTTTGAGCAGAAGTTTGGAATACAAAGCAACCAATAGCCAGCAGATACGCCAACGTCATTTTCTTTAACATAAGCTCTCCTTCTTCGAATCTAAATATTGTTAAAACGTTTAAGATAAAAAATATAAACACAGGCCTGATATAAATCAAGACTATTTTTGTTTTTTTTGGTTATGAAATAGAAAATTTCTGCCGTTCAGGCCATCCCGAATCGTAAAAATGCTGAAAGTACAACAGCAATAAAATTATTTCTTGCTCATTCTGAGATAAAGAAACAACTTTGTGTCGGAAATCTTTGGACGAACAGGTTCCAGCGTTATTCAACATACCGCCACGCGAAGAGGACCAAAGGCACAACTTGTTAATATCATTCTCTAATTGAGTGAGCGAGATGATGATTTCATCAAATGAAGGTGGCTGTTCAAACATCATCAGCCGCATATTGTCGTAATCCTTAGTCCGCTGAATGCTGTAGTACGCGATACTGCCGGGGATCGGCTGCTTGCCTGATTTCTCCATGGCGTCGAGCATTGCCGCCGCCGTGGCGGTGGTGTCCTGAACCAGTTCCTGATAGTCTTCGGAGCCCATTGGTTTGGCTTTCCGGGGAATCGTGTTCCGGATGATCGGATAAATCTGCATTTCGAGTATTAGTGCTGCGGCTGGACTCATCTTACGCCTCCAGGAGCCTGATATGTGATCGGCGATTAAGCCGGAATGACTAAAACTGTGATATTAGATTGAAGTCGGTTTGCCTTGTTTAATGTGCTGTAATCCTTGGGGGTTGCAGGGGCTTGGACGCTGGAATATTGAGCATCAAGATAAGGGGATTGATGTCTGGTTTGAGCAGTAATTTTGCTGGATTAATAAGCAAAAAATGCTTCATTCTATAATGTCAGACTTCCTGACCCGCCCGCTCAGTTTGTTTGGGTATGTGGAAAAAGGCAATGTACCCTTTTTTAGTTTTTTCCATGTCGCTTCCAGGCCTTATTTCACACTCCGTGGAGCACAAAACATCCATTGGACGCGACATGGAAAAAAATAACGACATGGGCTTTTTCCGCGGATCAGGAAGTCTGAATGTAATATATGTGCGAAATCGGATGAACTACGGTAAAAGTGGAATTTTATATCGAAATTAAGATAAAGTAGCTATGACTTCCCTTGGTTTTGCAATTGGTCGGCCGTATCCCCCCGTTACAAGCGCAGCAGCAGGAAAG